>NZ_JBEXNM010000023.1:0-111558 GCF_040611095.1 Streptomyces sp. NPDC003077
GGCCCCGGCGCCGCGGCCGGGCACGCGGCGGCGGACGAGCCCGGGCCCGCCACCGGCGCCCCCGGCGGCGGCGAGCCGGGCGCCGCTCCGGCCGGGCCGGGCGCCCCGGCCCCCCGCCGCACCGGTGCCACCGAGCAGGGGCCCGAGGCCGACGACACCATCGCCATCCGCCTGGAACAGCTCATCCTCGGCGCCGACCGCCGCTACACCCCCTTCCAGGCCGCCCGCAGCGCCGGCGTCTCCATGGACCTGGCCTCCCGCTTCTGGCGCGCCATGGGCTTCGCCGACATCGGCCAGGTCAAGGCGCTCACCGAGGCCGACGTGCTGGCCCTGCGCAGGCTCGCGGGCCTGGTCGAGGCGGGGCTGCTGAGCGAGGCGATGGCCGTGCAGGTCGCCCGTTCCACGGGCCAGACCACCGCCCGGCTCGCCGACTGGCAGATAGATTCCTTCCTGGAGGGGCTGACCGAGCCGCAGGACTCCGGCCTGACGCGCACCGAGATCACCTACCCCCTCGTCGAACTCCTCCTCCCGGAGCTGGAGGAGTTCCTGGTCTACGTCTGGCGCCGCCAACTGGCCGCCGCCACCGGCCGCGTCGTCCAGGCCCAGGACGACGCCGAGATGGTCGACCGCCGGCTCGCCGTCGGCTTCGCCGACCTGGTGGGCTTCACCCGGCTCACCCGGCGGCTGGAGGAAGAGGAACTGGGCGAGCTCGTCGAGGCGTTCGAGACCACCGCCGCCGACCTGGTGGCCGCGAACGGCGGGCGACTGATCAAGACGCTCGGCGACGAGGTCCTCTTCTCCGCCGACGACGCGGGCACCGCCGCCGAGATCGGACTGCGCCTCATCGAGACCATGTCGCATGACGAAACGATGCCGGAGCTGCGGGTGGGCATCGCCTTCGGCACGGTCACCACGCGCATGGGCGACGTCTTCGGAACGACCGTCAATCTGGCCAGCCGCCTGACGTCGATAGCGCCGAAGGACACGGTGCTGGTGGACGAGGCGTTCGCGGAGGAACTGGGGCGCACCGGCGACGCGCCGGTGTCCGAGGCGGACGCCGCGGCGGCGGAGAAGGCCGCCAAGGAGAACGCGGAGGAGGGCACCGAGGAGCCCTCCCTGCCGTCCTACCGCTTCGCCCTCCAGCCGATGTGGCAGCGCCCGGTCCGCGGCCTCGGCGTCGTCGAACCGTGGCTGCTGAGCCGCCGGGGGTGAAAGGGGGGCCGGTCTCGACCGGTCCCCAGCGATTTCGCTAGCGATTTCGCTAGCGATTCCGATCGGCTTCAGGCCCACCGCCTTCAGGTCCACCGCGTCCGGCGGTTCAGCGGTGGCCGCCCTCGCTCCGCTTCGTCATCCGCTCGAAGAACCACGCTCCGGCGAACACGACGGACGAGCACGCGAACGTCGCCGCCGCCGAGGCTCTCCCCGACGTGATCCAGAAGGCGATTCCCGCCAGGAACGCGAGCACGCCCAGGAGAAAGAACGTCACCGAGTTCTTTCGGGATTCGCTCACTTCAACTCCATATCGGTCTTCTTGGCCGGTCCGGTTCCCTTGGTGGCAGTGGCCTACGGGAGCCGGACCGAGAGAACTAGATCATCGCCGCCACGGCCACCCACCACGAAGACTTCTCGCGGTGGCTCCTGTAGGCCGCTGGGTCGCGTAGACCGCGCGATGGCTTCGAGACGAAGCGCGTGATGGCTTCGAGACGAGGCGAGGCGAGGGGTAGCGGGTGGTGGCCCTCGGGTGACGGCCCTCTTCGCGCCCCATCGGCCGCGATCCGGGCCGTTCCGGGACGCACGCCTACCGTTCGGGCCGCACGCCTACCGTTCGAGCCGCACGCCTACCGTTCCGGGCCGACCCCCGACGCGATCCGGGCCGCTCCCGGACCGATTCAGGCCGACCTCTGATCGGTTCGCTCCGGTCTCCGGCGCGGCCGGAGCTGTCGCCACCACACCTCCCTGGTCCCCGATCGCGTCGAAGCGGGGCGCCGCCGTGCGTGTGGATCAGTCGGCCGCCGTCCCTCCCCTCCCGGCCGGTCGCGATCTAGAGTGATAACGACCGTTAACAGGGAGCAGGGAGGGTGCGGTGAGCACGGAGAACTCGCTGAGCACAGGCGGTGCGGAGGGTGCGGCAGGTGCCGGTGCGGAGGGGGTGGTGAACCCGGCCGACGAGCGGCGGTTCGGGGAGCACGTCCTCGTGCGGTGGCACGGCCACGTCGCCGAACTGGTGCTGGACCGACCCCAGGCCATGAACGCCGTGTCGACGGCGATGGCGCGTTCCCTCGGCCAGGCGTGCGCGGCGCTGGCCGAGGACCGGCGGGCCCGCGTCGTCGTGCTGACCTCGACCCACCCACGGGCGTTCTGCGTGGGCGCCGACCTGAAGGAGCGCAACTCCTTCACCGACGCCGACCTGATGCGGCAGCGCCCGCTCGCGCGCGCCGCCTACACCGGGGTGCTGGAGCTGCCGATGCCCACCGTGGCGGCGGTGCACGGTTTCGCGCTGGGCGGCGGCTTCGAGCTGGCGCTGGCCTGCGACCTGATCGTCGCGGACAGTACGGCGGTGGTGGGTCTCCCGGAGGTGTCGGTGGGTGTGATTCCCGGTGGCGGCGGGACGCAGTTGCTGCCCCGCCGGGTGGGTGCGGCCCGCGCGGCGGAGCTGATCTTCACCGCGCGCCGGGTCGAGGCGTCCGAGGCGCTGGGCCTGGGGCTGATCGACCACCTGGCGGACGAGGGGCAGGACCGGACGCGGGCGCTGGAGCTGGCGGCCGGTATCGCCCGCAACTCGCCGGTGGGCCTGCGCGCCGCCAAGCGCGCCCTGCGGCTGGGGCACGGCCTGGACCTGCGCGCCGGTCTTGAGGTGGAGGACGGCGCCTGGCGCAGCGTGGCGTTCTCGGGCGACCGGGCGGAGGGCGTCGCCGCCTTCAACGAGAAGCGGGAACCGGACTGGCCGGGGGAGTGAGCCAAGGGGAGTGGCCCGAGGGGGGGTGCCGGGGGGGCGCGGGCGTCGGGACGAGGCGGGGCCCGCCTGCTCGCGCGCTCCCGGAGCGCGGGGGGTCGTGGAGCTGGAGAGTGCCCGCCTGCTGGAGTGCGCCCCCGTCCGACGGCCTGTGCTCGTAGCGGAGAGTGACCGGCGCTCCGGCCGCCGAAACCGTCGCAGCGGGTCACAGGCATGGGCGGCCGGAAGCGTAACAGAGGGTGAGTGGGATCGGGGCGGGATGCGGGCCGGTAGGGAGCGAAAGGGGCGGATGGGGTTAAACATTCCTACGCTGTAGTGCAGGATGACATCACGGTAACGGAGCGTGGTGAACAGTGGCGGAGTGTAATGACCGGTGGCGGACGGTGAGGGCCGGTGACGGGCGAGGGCGACGCGAAGCTGCGGGCCGTGGTGGAGCTGGCGCAGGCGATGGCCTGCGCGCACACTCCGCGTGAGTCCGTACGCGCGGCGGCGGAAGGGGCGCGCCGGGCCCTGGGCGGCTCCTTCGCCGCCGTCTCGGCGTGGGAGCGGGACCTCGGGCGGCTGAAGGTCCTGGTGAACGTCGGGGAGTTGATGGGCGGTGAACGGGAGTTCCCGGAGGGCGAGACGTACCCGGTGCACGAGTTCCCGGAGATCGTCGGATTCCTGCACGAGCGCTGGGCGGGCGGCGGTCGCCCCGACGCCTGGGTGGAGACGGCCGAAGGCCCGTACTGCCAAGGCAGCGCCTACAACCACCAGCGGATGGCCGCCCTGCGCCGCCGCGGCCGGGGCTGCTGCGTGGTGGCGCCGATCGTGCTGCACGGGCGGGCGTGGGGCGAGCTGTATGTGGCGCGCTCGATCGGGGAACCGGTCTTCGACCGCGGCGACGCCGAATTCGCCACCGTGCTGGCGGCGGTGACGGCGGCCGGCATCGTCCAGACCGAGCGGCTGGCGGAGGCCCGCCGGCTCGCCTTCACCGACGCGCTCACCGGCCTCGCCAACCGCCGCGCCGTGGACGTGCGGCTGGACGAGGCGCTGGAGCGGCACCGCCGGGAGGGGGCGGTGGTCAGCCTCGTGGTGTGCGATCTGAACGGGCTCAAGCGGGTCAACGACTCGCGTGGGCACGCCGTGGGGGACCGTCTGCTGGAACGGTTCGGCTCGGTGCTGTCGCTCTGCGGCGCGATATTGCCCGGCGCCCTCGCCGCGCGGCTGGGCGGGGACGAGTTCTGCCTGCTGACGGTCGGGCCGCCGGCCGACGAAGTGGTCAAGGTCGCCCACGAGGTGTGTGAGCGGGCCGCGGACCTGGAGATCGGGGAGGGGGTCGCGGTCGGCGTGGCGTCGACGGGCGACCCGATCGGGCCGGTGCGCTCGGCCCGCCGCCTCTTCCGGCTCGCGGACGCGGCCCAGTACCGGGCCAAGGGCGCGCGGGCGCGCGAGCCGGTGGTGGCAGGGCGGCCCGGCGGCACGGACGACCCGGTGGTCCGCCTCGCGGACGCCCCGGAGCGCCGCCCGGGAGGGCCGGAGCGGCGGCGGTTCCGGCGATGAGCGGTGAGCAGCGGTGAGTAACGGTGAGCGGTGAGCGGCGGCGTGCGATGAGCGGCGGCGTGCGATGAGCGCCGTGCCGCCGCGGGACGGTGGCGCCGCTGCGGGACGGTGGCGCTGTCGGGGGTAGGGGCGGTGGTGGTGCGGGGTGACGTACGGGGTGGTTCGGCGTTCCGGTGCCCGAGCCCGATGGTCCGTGGGGGCGGGGCTTGTCGGCCCGGCGTGCTGTGGGCCGGCGGCTTCGTACGCGCCCACCTGGGGATTCCCCGGTCCGCGCCGTCCTCCCCGCCGTGCGCGGTGGTCTCCGCCGTCCCTCTGTGGCCGCTGCGAATCCAGTGGTGACATCCAGGGATTCAGTCTCTAGGGTGCCTGAATATGGATATGCAGACAGTGGACACGGTGGTGCTGAGGACGTCGGGCACGACCGCACAGGACGTCATCGCCGTGGCCCGCGGCGCGGCCCGGGTCGAGGTGTCGGAGGAGGCGATGGCGGCCGTCGCCGCCTCGCGCGCGTTCATCGACGACCTCGCCGCCAAACCGGACCCGGTCTACGGGGTGTCCACCGGCTTCGGCGCCCTGGCCGTCCGGCACATCAGCCCCGAACTGCGCGCGCAGCTCCAGCGCAACATCGTGCGCTCGCACGCGGCGGGGATGGGCCCGCGCGTGGAGCGCGAGGTGGTCCGCGCGCTGATGTTCCTGCGCCTGAAGACGCTGGCCTCCGGGCGCACGGGCGTCCGCCCGGTCGTCGTCTCGGCCATGGCGGGCCTGCTGAACGCGGGGATCACCCCGGTGGTCCACGAGTACGGCTCGCTGGGGTGCTCCGGCGACCTGGCCCCCCTGTCGCACTGCGCGCTGACGCTCATGGGGGAGGGCGAGGCCGAGGGCCCCGACGGCGTCGTGCGCCCGGCGGCCGAACTGCTCGCCGCGCACGGCCTGGAGCCCGTCGAGCTGCGGGAGAAGGAGGGCCTGGCACTGCTCAACGGCACCGACGGCATGCTCGGCATGCTGCTTATGGCCTGCGACGACCTGGCCCGCCTGTTCACCTCCGCCGACATCACGGCCGCGCTCTCCCTCGAAGCGCTGCTCGGCACGGACAAGGTCCTGGCCCCCGAACTGCACGCGATCCGCCCGCACCCCGGGCAGGCCGCGTCCGCCGCGAACATGCTCAAGGTGCTGGCCGGTTCGGGACTCACCGGTCACCACCAGAGCGGGATCGACGGCCAGCCGGGCGCGCCGCGCGTGCAGGACGCGTACTCCGTCCGCTGCGCGCCCCAGGTCGCGGGCGCGGGCCGGGACACCCTCGACCACGCCCGGCTGGTGGCGAGCCGGGAGCTGGCCGCCGCCGTGGACAACCCGGTGGTCCTGGAGGACGGCCGGGTCGAGTCGAACGGCAACTTCCACGGCGCGCCCGTCGCCTACGTCCTGGACTTCCTCGCGGTCGCCGTGGCGGACCTCGCCTCGATCGCGGAGCGTCGTACGGACCGGCTGCTGGACAAGAACCGTTCGCACGGCCTGCCCGCCTTCCTGGCCGCCGACCCGGGTGTGGACTCCGGGCTGATGATCGCCCAGTACACGCAGGCCGCGCTGGTCAGCGAGTTGAAGCGGCTGGCGGTACCGGCGTCGGTCGACTCCATCCCGTCCTCCGCGATGCAGGAGGACCACGTCTCGATGGGGTGGTCGGCGGCGCGCAAGCTGCGGACCGCCGTGGAGAACCTGACCCGGGTGCTCGCGGTCGAGCTGTACGCGGCGACCCGCGCGCTGGAGATGCGCGAGGGCCTGACCCCGGCCCCGGCGAGCCGCGCGGTGCTGGACGCCGTACGGGCCGCGGGCGTGCGGGGGCCGGGAGAGGACCGTTTCCTCGCGCCGGATCTGGAGGCCGCCTACGGGTTCGTACGGGACGGGGAGCTGGTGGCGGCGGCCGAGAAGGTGACGGGGGAACTGGCCTGAGGGGGTGAGGGCTGGTCCGGCGGTCGGGGGGTGGGTCTGACAGGTCGGGAACCTGCCTGGCGGGTCGGGGCACGCCTGATGCGCCCGGGGGGTTTGAGGGCCTGAGGGTAGGCCTGACGTGTCGGGGGCTTGAGGGCCTGGGGGCAGGGCTGACGGGACGGGGAGCGGGGCCGGCAGGGCAGGCGAGGCCGGTGGGATCGCCGGGAGAGCCGGGAGCGTCGGGAGCATCGTGCGGTGCTCCCGAGCCCCGCCGTCCGCCGTCCGCCACCGACTCGGTTCAGGCCCCGCGTCCGTGACCGGCCGCGTCCCCGACCGCGTAGGCGCCCTGCCCGCTGGGGACGGGTTCGGCGCCGCCTTCCCCCTCCCAGGTCTCCTCGGCGTCCTGTTCCTCCTCCTCTCCGAAACCCTCCAGGCCGTGCAGGTCCTCCAGGTCCGCGTACAGGTCCTCGTCGTCCTCCTCGGCGGCGTCCTCCATGTCCCACGCCACCGTCTCCGGGTCGTGGTCGACCTCCTCGCCGCTCCACGAGGCGTGCGCCATCTCCACGCCGGGGACGTCCCGCACCAGGACGATCGGGTCCAGGAGGTACGCCAGGGACTCTGCCGGGTCCTCCTGGACCACGTCCCGTGCGTGCCGACGGCCCTCGCCCGACAGGGACTCGTCACTGCTGATGTGGTCGAGCGCGGCCCCCGACAACTGGTCGGGGTCCGTCACCTCCACCACCACTTCCACGCGGAGTCGGACAAACCGTGATGTCTCGCCAATGTTCATGTCTGGGAGCGTAAGCATCCGGAGGGCTGGCTTCCCCGCGACCCGCTGCGGTCACTAACATCTGCCACGAACATCTGCCCGAGACGGCCCATGGTCAATTCGCCGAGCCCGTAAGGGGGATCGCCACATGAGCGCACGCCGACCGCTGCTGACCGCCACTGCCGCCGGTTCGGTGCTGCTCGCCTTGTGGTTCGTCCCCTCCGCGAACGCCACGGTCGAGCACCGCGGGGCTTCGCCGGCCGCCGAGCGGTCCCCCGCGTCCGCCGAACCGGCCGCCGCGCGGTCGGAATCCGGCCCGAGCGGCCCGCTGCTCGCCGACACGGGCAGCGTGGACACCACGCCGTACGTCGTGGGCGGCGTGGCCTCGCTGGGGGTCGGGGCGGGACTGGTCGTGTTCTCGCTGCGGAGGCGCGCGGGCGGGGCGGTCTGAGCGCAGGCGGTCCGAGGGTGGGGCGGTCCGAGGGCGGGGCTGTGCTTTCGTGAACGGGGCTGTCCGTGCGCGCTGTAAACGGGGCTGTCCGTGCGCTCCGTGAACGGGACGTGTCCGGCCTGGCTCGCTGCGTAAGTGAAGTGCTCTCCGTGAGTGACGCGTCCTGCCGTCTTCGCGCGCGGCGCGCGTCCTGCCGTCTCCGTCGGCGGTTTTCCGCTCCCCGGTGTGTCCCTACCGCGCTGCTCCCGGGCCTGCTCGGAAGCGGTACGAGCCCCGGCCCGCGCTCCTTCCTGACTCCCGCCGCACCCCGCTCATAAGCCGCGTGGCATTCCCCACACCTACCAAAGGTGTGGAACGGACTAAAGGGAACAGTCGTTCATATAGGCGTCGGCTGGAAGGTCTGTCTCCGTTCCCCTTCCGTTCCCCGGCGCCCCACTCGGGGATATTCCATGATTCCGTTGCAATGGAGAAGCGTGTGATGACGCTCAGCAAGCGCCGCAAGGGCCTGATAGCCACTGCCGCGCTGCTCGGGGGCTCCCTGACGCTCGCGGCGTGCGGCGGCGGGGACGACGGGTCCCGGCCGGAGCCGACCAAGAAGGTGGACGAGGCGGCGGCCCGCAACGCGTCGGACGCCAAGATCAAGATTCAGCCCAAGGACGGGTCGGCCAACGCCGGCATCAACGACGACGCGCGGGTCACCGTCACCGACGGCACCCTGACCGACGTCAAGATGACCGCGGCCGACTCCAAGAACGCCGGGTCGAAGAAGCCGGTCGAGGGCACGCTGTCCGCCGACAAGAGGACCTGGAAGCCCAAGGAGCGGCTGGACCGCTCGACCAAGTACACGGTCACGGTGCGTGCCAAGGACGCCCAGGGCCGCGAGGCCGTGGAGAACTCGACCTTCACCACCGTCTCCCCCGCGCACAGCTTCATCGGCACCTTCACCCCGGAGGACGGCTCGACCGTCGGGGTCGGGATGCCGGTGTCCCTCACGTTCGACAAGCCGGTGAAGAACAAGAAGGCCGTCGAGTCCGCGATCAAGGTCTCGGCCGACAGCAACCAGAAGGTCGTCGGCCACTGGTTCGGTGACCGGCGCCTGGACTTCCGGCCCCAGGAGTACTGGAAGGCCCACTCCAAGGTCACCATGTCCCTCAAGCTGGACGGCGTGGAGGCGTCCCCGGGGGTCAAGGGCGTGCAGAACAAGACCGTGTCCTTCACCGTGGGCCGGTCGCAGGTCAGCACCGTCGACGCCGACACGCACCTGATGACGGTGGTCCGGGACGGCAAGACGATCAAGACGCTGCCGATCTCCTCGGGCAGCGAGGAGCACCCGACCTACAACGGGCAGATGGTCATCTCCGAGAAGTTCCGCGAGACCCGTATGGACGGCTCCACGGTGGGCTTCACCAGGAAGGACGGGAAGGGCGAGTACGACTTCCCCGACGTGCCGCACGCGATGCGCCTGTCGACCTCCGGCACGTTCATCCACGGCAACTACTGGAGCAAGGGCACCTTCGGCAACGTCAACACCAGCCACGGCTGCATCGGCCTGCGTGACGTGCAGGGCGCCGACGACCCGTCCACGGATGGCGCCTGGTTCTTCGAGAACTCGATGACCGGCGACGTCGTCCGGATGGTGAACTCGCCCGACCACACCATCCAGCCGGACAACGGCCTCAACGGCTGGAACATGGACTGGCGGCAGTGGGTGGCGGGCAGCGCGCTGAAGTGAGCGGGCTCGGGGTGAAGGCCCCTGGGTGAATACCCCGAGGTGAACAGCCCTAGGTGAGCGCCCGGAGGTGAACACCCTTAGGGGCCCCACACGCCCGCGAGGCCGTCGGCCCTACGTCATGGCCGTCCGCTCGTCAGCCCGCCCGCTCATCAGCCCGCCCGCCCGTCGCGGTCCCGGCCCTCCGTCGTGGCCCGGGTTCCCCGGAAGATCGTTGGGGAGCCCGGGCCCCGTCCGTACAGTGAGCGTGTGAGCGAGCACAAGAACGGACAAGGCGGACAGCACGGGCCCGGCGCGACGCAGGACGGGACGGCCGGGCAGCGGGAGCGCCGCGGCGGCCAGGGCCCGCGGAACGGCCGGGGCCGGCAGCGGCGCCCGGTGGCCGACGAACTGGTCGGGACCGTGCTCGGCAGCGTCCTGTACGCCGCCGACGGGGACGAGGCCGCGGACGCCATGGAAGCCGGAGCCTCGATGCTGGCCGCGGCCCCCGTCGGCCAGGAGGCCGTGAGCACGGCGCTGCTGGCCGCCGCCGAGGCGAGCGTGCGGCGCTGCTGGGAGGGCGGCTGGCAGCCGGCCGACCTGGAGCGGATCGTGCGGCGGGAGACGGGCGACAACGGGCTGGCCGCGCTGGCCGTGGACGCGGTGGCCGCCGAGGCCCGGCGGCACCCGGCCGGCCCCCGGGACCCGCGGTGGGCCGCGCAACTGCGCGACCTGAAGGCCGAGGCGTGGTGGCAGACCGATCACGGTTATCTGGACGAGCTGGCGCGCCGCCGCCGCACCTCCCGTTTCGACACCGCCTACGACATGCTGGCGGCGCTGCGGGTGATCGGCCGGCTGCCCCGCATCACCCCGCTTCCGGCGCCGCGGTCGGCGCGTCCGGGCGGTGCCGCCGAGTCGCGTGCGCTCGGGCGCGTCCGGGGGCTGCTGGCCAAGGCGGAGGCGACCACCTTCGCGGAGGAGGCCGAGGCGCTGTCGGCCAAGGCGCAGGAGCTCATGGCGCGGCACAGCATCGACGAGGCCTTGCTGGAGAGCGGTCCCGGCGCGGGCGGTCGGGTAGGCGCGGCCGGGCGGGCCGGGGCGGCCGGGCCCGGGCCGTCGGCGGTGCGCATCGGCATCGAGGGCCCGTACGAGCAGGCGAAGGCCCTGCTGCTGGACGCCGTCGCGGCCGCCAACCGCTGCCAGGCCGTGTGGTCCGGCGAACTCGCCTTCTCCACCGTCGTGGGCTTCCCCGCCGACCTGGAAGCGGCCGAACTGCTCTACACCTCGCTCCTCCTGCAGGCCACCGCCGCCATGCACCGGGCGAGCGACGATCATCACGCCAGCGGCCGGTCCCGGCGGACGCGGGAGTTCCGGCAGACCTTCCTCGTCGCGTACGCGGACCGCATCCGGGGGCGGCTGACGGCCGCCACCGGCGAGGCCACCGCCGAGGCGGCGGACGCCGAGCCCGACCTCCTGCCCGTCCTGGCCGCCCGCGAGCTGGCCGTCGAGGAGACGACCGGCGAACTGTTCCCGGACACCGCCCCCGTCCGGCTCCGGGGCGTCCGCGACGCGGCGGGCTGGGAACAGGGCACGGCCGCCGCCGACCGGGCACGACTGGGGAGCGGGGGACAGGGGCGGTAGGGATGGGGGGCGTTCCTTGGGGCCTTACGGGCTCCCGGCGGGGCAGGGACGGTGGTCCGGGGGCGCCCCCCTTACGGGTTCCGGTGGGGCGGCGGCGGTGGCTTGGGGGCGTCCCTTACGGGGTCCCGGCGGGGTGGCGACGGTGGTCCGGGGCGTCCCTTACGGGGTCCCGGCGGGGCGGCGACGGTGGTCCGGGGCGTCCCTTACGGGCTCCCGGCGGGGCGGCTGCGGTGGCTCGGGGACGTCCCTTACGAGACCCGGCGGCTTGTTCGCACGTCCTCCTCGGCGCGATTCCTCTCGTCCTCGCGTCGCACCATGCACATGATCAAACTCGTGCTCTCGGACGATGGCCCGCCCCGCGCCGTTCGCGAGAATCAAAGGCCACGACAGCAACGGCGCTCACGGCGTCCGGCGCCTACGGGGGCCCGTAAGGGTGCGTCCGGACAACGCGTCACCTAAGGGTCTCTCCGGACGACGCGCCACCTAGGGGTGTCCCCGGACGATGCGTCACTTAGGGCACGGGGCGCGCCTGTCGTGATCGGTGCGTGCGGGGGCTGGGCCGGGGCGTGCGAGGACACCCACGGTCGCCGTCGACGTGCCGGAGTACCGAGTTCGATCAGGCATTGACGACACGTGATGTGACGACGACGGGAGATCCCATGCCCCTGACCGACCCGAACCGCCGCGGCATACGCCGTGCCGCCATCGCCGCGGCCGTCGTGCTGTCCCTGACGGCGACGCTGGCCCCGGCGACCGCCGCGGTCGCTGCCCCCGCTTCCACCGCCACCATGGCGGATCGCGCGCCCCTGGCCGCGCGGGCGACCGGGACCTGGGACAAATCCCTCGACAAGTCCCTGCGGGCGGTCGTCGACGCGGGCATGTACGGCATCTACGCCGCCGCCCGCAACGGCTCCCACCACTGGCGGGGCGCCGCCGGCGTCGCGGACGTGAAGACCGGCCGCCCGGTCACCGCCGGCATGGAGCACCGGGTCGGCAGCGTCACCAAGGCGTTCACTTCCGTGGCCATCCTCCAGCAGGTCGCCAAGGGCCGCGTCGACCTCGACGCCCCCATCGCCCGCTACCTCCCCGGGACCGTGCCCGGCGAGCTGGGGAAGCAGATCACCGTCCGCATGCTGCTCAACCACACCAGCGGCATCGGCGACTACGTCATCGGCGCCTTCCCCTCCCTGCGCGAGGGCTCCACCAGGAGCCTGGACGACTACCGCTACCGCCACATCGCCCCGGAGGAACTCGTCCGCCTGGGCCTGAAGGAGCCGCGCACCAACGCGCCGGGCGAGAAGCACTCGTACTCCAACACCAACTACGTCATCGCCGGACTGCTGCTGAAGAAGGTCACCGGGCAGAACCCCGAGGCCTACATCACCCACAACGTGATCAAGAAGGCCGGGCTGCGGCACACCTACTTCCCGAAGTCGCCGCGCATCACCGGCCCGCACTCCAAGATGTACGAGAACTTCTACGGGCTGATCGACCCGCCGCGCGACTACAGCGACTACGACATGTCCTGGGCCGGCACCGCCGGCGCGCTGGTGTCCACCATGGACGACCTCAACCACTTCTACCGTCAGCTGCTGGGCGGCAAGCTGCTCAAGCCCGCCGAGCTCAAGGAGATGCAGACCACCGTCCCGATGCCCGGCCCGACGGGTGAGGTGGAGGGGCACTACGGCCTCGGCATCTACGCCATCGACCTGCCGGGGTGCGGACGGGTCTGGGGCCACAGCGGCGGGGTCTTCGGAGCCGGGACGAACGTCCTGTCCAGCGAGGACGGCCGTCGGCAGGTCGCGTTCGGCATCAACCTGATGAAGTACCAGCGCTTCGACGAGAACGGGCGGCTGAAGGAGAGCCCCATCGACAAGGCCCTGAACGCGACCCTCGCCAACGCGCTGTGCGACACGGGCAGTGGCCCGGGCACCGGCACGGGCACCGGCGCGGGCAAGAACAAGCCCGCGCGGGGCTTCGCACCCGAGCGGACGAACACCGGCCCGCTCCTCCCGTCCGCCGCGGGCCCGTTGGCCCTGGACGCCCCGACTCTGGCGGCGGCGGCCCGCCGCTGACGGCACCTCCGCCCCACCCTTGACGGCACCGCCACGTCCCGGACGACGTGGCGGTGCCGCGCGCAAGAGGCGGCGGGACACCCCGTAGGGAACCCGCACGCGCCAAGCACCTGCCGGGCCCCTGACAGGGCCGTTCCCTAGGGGAGTTCCAGAGGCGGTCCGCCCGCCCACGCGCCCCCTAGGGAACCCCCGTACGGCTCACCGCACAGGGAGACCCGGCCCCCCGGTCCTCACCCGCAGCGCCCCGCCGGCCGGGTCCGCGTGACCAGGTTGGTGCGACCGGTCGTCCCGTCGACCCAGATCACCTGCCGGCCGCCCGGCACGGCGGGCATCACCTGCTCGCCGCGGTTGCAGGACACCCGGCCCTTCTGCGTGCCGTCCACCGAGAGCTGCCAGATCTTGCCCAGCGTCTCGTTGCGGTACTCGGGGGCGGGGCCGGTGTCGGGGACGGGCGTATAGGTGGGGACGGTCACCGCGTCCTCGGTGGCCAGCAGGTCGGCGGGGCGCAGCGCCTCCGGGCCGTCGCCGGGGCTGATGTCCACCACGTTCGTCCCGTCCAGGTCCGCGCGGCGCACCGCCGCGATCCCGGACCCGGACCCGTCATCGGTGGGGACCAGCCAGAAGACGTGCTTGCCGTTGACGGCGGTCTGCCCGAGGCTCGTGGGCTGCCCGAGCTGCCCCATCCGCGTGCGCTGCCCCGTCTTCAGGTCGTACACCTCGGTGTCGTAGGTGCGTCCGGTTTCGTGGCGCTGGACCCTGACGTAGGCGATCCGGCCGTGCGCGAGCGACGCGGAGGTCGTGATCACGTCCTCCTCCTCGTTGATGGGCACCGGCTTCGGGTTGCTCATCCGCAGGTACTCGACGTGCCACGCGCCCGGGGACGGATGCCTGGCGAAGACGACCACGTCGCCTTCGACCGCCAGGCTGGACGGGCCCCGGCGGCCCGACTGCCACAGCGTCTTGACCAGGCCGCCCGTGAGCGGCCGGGCCAGGATGCTCGCGGACCGGCGGTTGTGCGCCACCCACACCACGGTCTTGCCGTCGGTCACCGGGGAGTCGTGGATGCGGCCGTCGTTGGGGCTGATGAGCTGGGGCGCGCCGGTGCCGTCCGTCCGGCCGGCCCAGATGGAGGACGGCTCGGTGCCGTTCTCGTTCGACTTGGCCGTGACCCACCAGCCGCCACCCGCGCCGACCGTGGGGTAGGCCGTGTTGACGCGCTCCAGGAGCACGTCGGAGTCCACGCCCATGGCCGGTTCCCAGCCGGGCACGATGCCGTGAGCGCTGAACGCCCGCTCGGCGGCCCTCAGCTGCGCGTCGGTCACCTGGAGGCCCCGTGCCGCGGCGAGCACGGCGGCCCGGCCCTCGGTGAAGCCGTCCAGCGGGGTCATGTACTCGGTCAGCGCCTTGTAGACGATCCGGTCGGCGAGCGTGCCGCCGAGGTCCTCGCGCAGGTCCCACAGGGCGCCCGAGAAGATCGTGGAGTTGAGGTGGACGCCGCCGTTGTCGGTGCCGAAGGACACTCCGAGGAACGACTTCGAGGTCGTCCGGCCGTCGTTGAGGTCGCGGACCGCGCAGGCGCGCGGGGACTTGGTCCGGCACAGCGACTCGCCCAGCAGTCCGGAGTCGGGGCTGTCCATGGGGATGCCGCGCACGTCGGTCTCGATGGCGTTGCCGAAGTAGTCGGCCAGCGCCTCGCTCAGGGCGCCGGACTGGCCCGCGTAGACGAGGCCGGCGGAGCGCTCCACGACGCCGCTGGTCAGCTCGTGGCCGACGACGTCCAGACCGGCGGAGAACGGGCGGTACTCCTCGTCGCCCGCGCCGAACACCGCCTTGTCGCCGTCCCAGAAGGAGTCGACGAACGGGGCTCCGCCATCGGACACGCCCACCAGCGAGTTGACGGCCATGCCCCAGCCGTCGATGCTGTCCCGGCCGTGCTGCCGGCGGTAGTAGTCGTAGACCTGGCCCGCGCCCCAGTGCGCGTTCACGGCGCCCGCCTCGGTGGCGTCCTTCCCGAAGTCGGGGGTCGGTGAGCCGAATTCCTGGATGCCGTAGGGCCAGCTGCCGGTGACCTCGCCGACGCTCAGGCCGCGCGCGTCCCACGTGGCGAGGGTGTTCTTGCTGGTGTCCGCCATGCGGGTGTGGTCCCGCATCACGTACTGCCCGCGGTCCTGTGCCCAGGCCAGCGGCAGTTCGACGGTCGTCCCGTCGAACGTGACGCCCGAACCCTTGACGGGGCCCGGCTCGTCACGGAGACGGCGTGATGCGGCGTCGGAAGCCTTCTGCCCGTCCGCCTTCTGCCCGTCCGCGCGAGCCGCCGCGCCGGCGCCCGGGGCGCGGAACGTCTTGATGGCGCTGTACTGGAGCACCGGATACCCGTTCTCGGCGTCCACGTAGACCTCGTACCGCACCGGCTCGCCCGTGACCGGGTGGGCGCCCCGCACGGTGACGTGCCGGGTGAGGACGCCCTCGCCCCTGGGCAGGACGACCAGCCCGTGTGCCGTGCCGGTCAGCGGCGGCACGCCGTCCTTGGGGATCCGCTTGCCCACCAGCCGGTCCGTGGTCGTGTCGACCGCCCGCTCGATCGCCAGCGCCTCGTCCACCTCGGACGTGACGCCGGTCCGCAGCCCGGTGAAGTACCTGCCGGAGGTCCCGGTGACGATCCGCTTGCCGCCCTCGCGCTCCATGCGCACGACGTACTGGGCACCCAGGACGTCCACGCCCCGGTGCTTCTGCTGGAGCCGCACGACCTCGCGGGTGCCCGTCGTCACCGTCCGTACGGGCCGCAGGTCACGCGCCGGTTCGGCGATGTGGTAGCGGCCTTCCTTCGCCGCGAGGTGCCCGCGCGCCGCGTCGGCCGCCGCACCGGTGGCCGCGGCAGGTTCCCGGATGCCGTCCACCAGCGCCGGGGTCTCGGTGCGCTGCCCGGCGATCACCTGTCCGGGCTCGGGCGGCTGCGGACCCGGGGACGCCGCCTGCGCGGGCACCACCGAAACGACGAGTGCGGCGGCGCCCAACAGCGCCGCCGCACTCGTCACCCCGCTCCGGAACCCGAACGCCCCGGCTCTCTCCGCTCTCCCGGGTCTCTCCGCTCCGCCCGATCTCTCCGAACGCGCTCTGGACACACGCAAGGTATCCCCCTCTGTCACATGCCTGTCAGCCGTCACATATCCGGCATGCTCATGCAAGCGGTGACCCGGCGGTACGGCAATGACGCGTGGGGCGGGAGCGACGATTTCCGGTCAACGGGGCGTAGCGGTGCGGGAGTTGACGACTGTGGCTGGTCGGTTGACCGAAGCCTGGAGCCCCCCGCCTGGCACACGACTGAGGCGGCAGCCCCTCGCGGCCGACCGCCCCCACACACGGGACACGGACGGCGACGAGCCACGAAGCGCCTTCAGGGGCTCGCCCGTTCCTCGCGAAGCCATAGGAACGGCGACGAGCCCCGCAGCCCACCCCTCAGGAACTCACCCGGTGCCTTCTCAAGGGCTCACCCGGCCCCCACGAAGCCATACGAACGGCGACGAGCCCGCAGCCCGCCTTCAGGTGCTCACCCGGTCCCACCCCTCAGAGCCTCACCCCTCACCCCTCACCCCTCACCCCCCACGAAATACGCCCCCGGCGGCACCCCGACCACCCGCCGGAACGCCGCCACGAACGCGCTCGGCGAGGAGTAGCCGACCCGCGCGGCCACCGCCGCCACCGTCGAGCCGCCCGCCAGCAGCGGCATCGCCGCCTGCAACCGCGCCCGGGTCCGCCACTGCCCGTACGACATGCCGGTGTCCGCCAGGAACGCCCGCGCCAGCGTCCGGCCGCTCGCCCCCACCGCCGCCCCCCACTGCTCCAGCGTCCGCTCGTCCGACGGCCGCGCGCGCAGCGCCTGCGCGACGCGCCGGGCCCGCGCGTCCCGGGGCATCGGCGCCAGCACCGTCGCCACGGTCACCGGCCGGAGCTGGTCCAGGACGACGCCCTCCGCCCGCTCCCGGGCCGCCGGGTCCAGCCGGTCGTCGGCCAGGTACGAGATCAGCTCGCGCAGGAGCGGCGAGACGCCGACGACGGTGGGCTCGGTCCAGCCGACCGGGCACCGTTCCGGCAGGTAATACAGGCTCCGGAACAGCGCGGGCCCGGCGGCACCGGTGGCGTGCCGGACACCGGCCGGGATCCACAGCGCCATCACGGGCGGCAGCACCCAGGTGTTGCCCCGCGCCCGCACGGCCAGCACACCGCTCGCCGCCCAGGTCAGCTGATGCGCCCCGTGCCAGTGCCGCTCGAACCACTGCCCGCCCGCCATGGGAAAGCTGCCGACGACCACCGCGGCCTCGGGAAGCCCGCTCTCCGGTACCAACGTCGTCCGGACGCCGCCCAGTTCGCCCCCGTGCTCGGACCCGTATTGGGGCGCGTCCCCCGGCCCGGGCCCGTCACCGCGTCCCGGCCCGTGCTCGTTCCCGTGTCCGTGCTCGTTCCCGTGTCCGTTTGCCGACACGACATGTCCCCCTGTCCCGTGGTGGACACCACGGCCCTCTTCCTAGCATCGCCGCATGCCTTCGATGAACCGTTTTCACCAATGGCTGTGCAGTTCCCAACTCTGGGCGCGCGAAGTGGAGCGGAAATTGCTGCCCTGGGCGCTGAAGGACGTCCGCCTGGGCGACCGGACCTTGGAGATAGGCCCCGGCTATGGCGCCACCACCCGCATCCTGGCGCGCTGGGCGCCCGGCCGGCTGTCCGTCGCCGAGATCGACGAAAGTTCCGCCGCCCGCCTGCGACACCAGTACGGCGACGAGATCGAGGTCCTGCACGCGGACGGCACCGACCTGCCCCTCCCGGACGGAAGCTTCGACACGGTCGTCTGCTTCACGATGCTGCACCACGTGCCGTCCCCGCAGCAGCAGGACCGCCTGTTCGCGGAGGCGTTCCGCGTCCTGCGCCCCGGCGGCCTCTTCGCCGGCTGCGACGGCCGCGCGAGCACCGCCTTCCGCCTCATCCACTTCCGCGACACCTACGTCCCCGTACCCCCCGAAACCCTCCCCCACCGCCTCCACGCCGTCGGCTTCGACACCCCCGCCATCACCCTGACCCGGGACAACTTCCGCTTCCGGGCGAGGAGGCCGGGGGTGGCGAAGGGGTCGCCGGACGCCGCTGCCGCTTCCGCCGGGCAGGCGGGGTAGGGGACGAGCGGGCGGTGCCCCACCGGTGAGGAGGACGGGCGCCAGCGGACCGGGAACGCGCACCAGCGAGTCCGGCTGCCTTTCCGGGCGCCCGCAAGGCACTCGCGAGTTCCGCCTCGTGGCTCAGCGGTGCCTGCTGCTGCCACATTCCGGAACAGGAACGCCCTCGCCTCGCGGGAAACGAGGATGCGCGGGCAGGTGCCTGCCAGCTACAACAATCCCTATGACGGTCTTCTTCTGCGCGAAATGCGGTGCCGAGCTCACCCCTGACCTGGTGGAGCTGCCCGCCGTGCCGGAGGCCTCGGACGATGACAGGGACCGGGACAAGAAGACGTTCCTGGCTCCTTCCACCGTGCCGCGAGGGCACTACGCGGTGGATCCCGAGCCGTGGGGCGCACCGTTCGTCCCACCGACCGGCGAGCCCCGGCCGCACCATCCGCGCCGACTGCTCATGCCGCCCGACATGACCGACTGGATCTCGGCCGGGCCGAGGAACACCGTCGTCGTGCATCCCGACGACGTACCGGACCTGCGGCTGCGTGCCCAGGGGCACCCGCACCACGGCTGTTGCGGCCCGCACGGCACCGGGGGCCGCAACATGGCCTGCGGATGCGGTGTCCTCGTCGCCACCCTCGTTGCCGACTGCATGGGCCCGTACGAGCTCCACCTCGATTCCGTACGGGTGTACGCGTTCGAGCAGTAGGCGGCGCCACTTCCGCACCCGGTGCGGCGCCTCACCCCTCCTGGAACCGCGGCTTTGGCCACACGGCGACCGACTCGCCCGACGACGAGTAGACCTCCAGCGACGAGAGGTAACCGTTCTTCGTGAACACCAGCGCCCCGGCGTCGTCCGGCTCGGCGTACCAGGCGTCGGCGGCCGGGTTCTCGGTGACGGGGGCCGGTGGCACCGCCGTGCGGTCCACCGTCAGGTCGACGGTCGCGCAGCCGCATCCGCAGTGGCCGGTCACGCGGGCGTGCGGGATCTGGGCGCGCAGGGCCCTGCTCACCGGGTCGGGGCCCGTGAGCAGGGCTTCCAGCGTCGCCTTCGCTTCCGGGGACAGAGGCTCAGCCATCGACCTTGGCGACCCCGACCGGGCAGGAGAGCCCCGTGCCGCCGATGCCGCAGTAGCCGCCGGGGTTCTTGTCCAGGTACTGCTGGTGGTACCCCTCCGCCGCGTGGAACGGGCGCCCCTCGGCGGGCAGGATCTCGGTCGTGATGGGGCCGTAGCCGGAGCGCTGGAGGACGGGCTGGTAGGCGTCGCGGGAGGACTCCGCCTCGCGCTGCTGCTCGGGGGTGTGGGTGTAGATCGCCGAGCGGTACTGCGTGCCGACGTCGTTGCCCTGGCGGAAGCCCTGGGTGGGGTCGTGGGACTCCCAGAAGACCTTCAGCAGGTCGCCGTACGAGACGCGGGCGGGGTCGTAGACGACGCGGACGGCCTCGGTGTGGCCGGTCAGGCCGCTGCACACCTCTTCGTAGGTGGGGTGCGGGGTGTGCCCGCCCTGGTAGCCGACGAGGGTGGTCCACACGCCCTCGGTCTCCCAGAACTTGCGTTCGGCGCCCCAGAAGCAGCCCAGACCGAAGTCGGCGACGTGCAGGCCCTCCGGGTAGGGGCCCTCCAGCGGGTTGCCGAGGACGGTGTGGCGTCCGGGGACGGTGAAGGCGGGCTCGGGGCGGCCCTTGAGGGCCTCGTCGGGGGTGGGGAGCTGGTTCTTGAAGGCGCTGAAGAGCATGACGGGCTCCAGACGGGTCGGCGGGGCGGGCGGGGCCCGTGACCGGGCCGGCTGTCCGGAGAACGTTTCCGGGGCGGGGGGAATTCCGCGTGTACGGCCTGTGAGGACGGACGGTGAGGGCGGACGGTGAGGCGGTCTGCGGGGACGGCCTGCGGGTGGTCCCGGCTGGTCCCCGGCTGGTGCCGCTCAAGGCCGACGTCCGGCGAGCCCACCGGCTCGCCGACGGCGCCGCCGCGCCCGGACGGCCGCCGCGCCCGGCCCGTCTCCGCGCCCCGACGGCCTTCCCGCCCCGCCCCTCAGTGCCCCGGCGGCGGGAACGACGCCGACGTGCCGCCCATCTGCTGCCAGCCCGCTATGGCGGCGCCCCGGTAGGCCGCGTACGCGGCGGCCGGGTTGGCCTCGTAGGACCAGGGGACGGCGCCCACGTGGCCGTCCACCTGGCGGAGTTGTTCGATCGCCTCGGCGTAGCGCTCGGCCCGGACGAGGAACCACACCAGGAGGTGGCGGACGTGCGGCGCCATGGGGTGGTCGGCCGGGGCCTCGCGGAGCGCGTAGTGCGCGCCCTCGATGGCGCGCTCCACGACGGCGCTCTGGTAGAGGCTGCTGACCATGTTGGCCTCGGGCAGGTGCTCGTACACCGAGAACAAGGGCAGGGCGGGCAGCAGGCTGCCCGACGGGGCGGAGGCGGCGGCGCGCTCGGTGAAGGAGTCGGCCTCCTGCCGGGAGCCGTGCCACTTCTGCGACCAGTAGGGGAGCGCGGCGAGGTGGGCGCCCATGTGGTGCGGGGCGCGCTGGGCCACCTTCGACCACAGCTCCTCGTAGTCGGCCTTGCGGTCGCCGAGGCCGCGGGCCACGGCGAGTTCGGTGATGTACGGGATGGGGCTGCCGGGCGCCAGCAGGGCGGCCTCGCGGCAGACCGTACGGGCCTCCTCCAGGATCATGCGGTAGTCCTGGGAGCCCGGGTCGCGCAGCGCCTGAAGGACGAGGAACTGCGCGTGGGTCTGCGCCCCGCCCGCGTCCTTGGGTGCCTCAAGGCGCCACGTCCGCAGCCAGACGCCGCCCCGGCCGGGCTCCTCGGCCAGTTCGAAGGCGGCGGCCCCGGCCAGCGTCTGGACGCGCTGCCAGCGGCGCTCCCAGTCGTCCCCGGTGGCTGCCAGCAGCTGGGCCGCCGGACGCCACTCTCCGGTGCGCCGGATCTCCTCCAGCGCCTCTTCCAGGGCCTCGTCCGGGCCGGGCAGCCGCACGTCCAGCTGCTGGACGGGGACGAAGCCGTACCCCGCGGCGGGGTCGGTGGCCACCGCCACCCCCTGGCCCGTCGCGAGCGCGGCCCGCCGGCGCCGCATCCAGGGCACGAGGAGCACACCGCAGATCGCGGTGGCGGCGATGAGTACCAGCAGAGCGTCCATCAGGCGAGTCCCCGGGCGGTGGAGTGGGCGGGCGGCGGAGCCGGCGAGCGGGTCACGTGGCTCGTACGTATTCCACTATCCAGCCAACCAGAAAGTTCCGGAAAGCCGCCCGACCCGGGCGACTACCCTCGGCAGACATGAGTGATCAGCGCACAGAGCGCCACCAGCGTTTCGAGACCCTCGCCATCCACGCGGGCCAAGAGCCCGACGCCGCGACCGGCGCGGTCGTCCCGCCCATTTACCAGGTGTCCACCTACAAGCAGGACGGTGTGGGCGGCCTGCGCGGCGGCTACGAGTACAGCCGCAGCGCCAACCCGACCCGTACCGCCCTGGAGGAGAACCTCGCCGCCCTCGACGGGGGGCGCCGCGGCCTGGCCTTCGCCTCCGGCCTGGCGGCCGAGGACTGCCTGCTGCGTACGCTGCTCACCCCGGGTGACCACGTGGTCATCCCCAATGACGCGTACGGCGGCACGTTCCGGCTGTTCGCCAAGGTGGCCGAGCGGTGGGGCGTGGAATGGTCGGTGGCCGACAGTTCCGACCCGCGGGCCGTGCGGGCGGCGCTGCGTCCCCGGACGAAGGCCATCTGGGTCGAGACCCCCAGCAATCCCCTCCTGGGCGTCTCGGACATCGCGGCGCTCGCCGCCGTCGCGCGGGAGTCCGGGGCCCGCCTGGTGGTGGACAACACCTTCGCCAGCCCCTACCTCCAGCAGCCGCTGGCCCTGGGCGCGGACGTGGTGGTCTACTCCACGACGAAGTACATGGGCGGTCACTCCGACGTGGTCGGCGGCGCCCTGGTCGTCAACGACGACGCTCTCGGCGACGAACTCGCCTTCCACCAGAACGCCATGGGCGCCATCGCCGGCCCCTTCGACTCCTGGCTGGTCATGCGCGGCATCAAGACGCTCGCCGTCCGCATGGATCGGCACAGCGAGAACGCCTCGCGGATCGCGGAACTGCTCGCCTCGCACTCCAAGGTGACCCAGGTCTACTACCCGGGGCTGCCCGAGCACCCGGGCCACGAGGTCGCCGCCAAGCAGATGCGCGCCTTCGGCGGCATGGTGTCCTTCCGGGTCGCCGGCGGCGAGCAGGCGGCGGTGGAGGTGTGCAACCGCGCGAAGCTGTTCACCCTCGGCGAGTCGCTGGGCGGCGTCGAGTCGCTCATCGAGCACCCGGGACGGATGACGCACGCCTCGACGGCGGGCTCCGCCCTGGAGGTGCCGAACGACCTGGTGCGGCTGTCGGTCGGCATCGAGGCGGTGGACGACCTGCTGGCGGACCTGACGCAGGCCCTGGGGTAGCCGGGGGCCGGTGAGTACGGGGCCGGACGGGGTCCGCGGCGCTGGTTACCTGGGGGCGCCGCGGGCCCCGTCCGGCGTGTGCGGAGGGCCGCCGGGGAGCGCGGGCGGGGGCGTCGGTACGGCGCGGGCGGGGGCCGGTGACGGCGGCGCGCCGGGCCCGGCGGCAGCGGCTCGCGGGGCTTCGGGGACATTGGCCGGAAACCTCCTCCCGGCCGCGTGGCCCGGCGCGCCAGGGGGCGCCTCGAAGCGATCGGTTCCGGTCCCGCGTGTCTGACCGAGTGTGTCCGTATCGGGGCTGTCGTCGGACGGTGAGGCCAGGCGGGACGGAAGGGGCCGGAGGCCCGTCGGCCGGAGCCCGGACGGTGGGGCGAGGCGGGACGAGAGGGGCCGAAGGCCCGTCAGCCGGAGCCCGGACGCGAGCCCGCCACCCGAACCCTCACCACCCCTCCACACTGGGCGTCGTCCTCAGCGGTGGCGGCGACCACGGATGCGCGACCGCCGCCCAAGCCAGGAGGGCCGCCAGGGCCGCGATGGCCGCGAGCAGCCCGAGGCGGCGCAGGGCATCGCGGCGCGCCTTGAGCCGCCGGCCCCGTTCGGCCGCCTGGAAGGCCATGCCGGGGGGAACGGGCGGGCGCGGGCCGTCCAGCAGCCGCCGGACCTGGTCCTCCTTGTGGTCGGGGAGCGTCATGACGCGGCCACCTCCGGGTGCGCGAGCGTCGGGTCGGGTGCGGGGCCCGGGGGGTTCCCGGGGGAGGGCCGCGCGCCCGGGAGGGGCGCGGGGGACCCGCTGCGCATCGCCCCGAGGGCGCGCCGGAACAGTTCGTGCACACGGTCGGTGGGCAGCCCCAGTTGGGCCGCGGTCTGTTCCTCGGCCACGCCCTCGTACAGGCGCAGCACCAGGACGAGGCGTTCCTGGGGGGAGAGGCGGTCCAGGAGGCCGCCGCGGGGGTGGCGGTGGCGCCAGGCGGTGTGGGCGAAGTGGCGGACGAGTTCCTGGCGTGCGCGGGCGTACGGGTCCTCGCCCCGCAGCCGGTCCCAGTCGGCGTAGGTGCGGGCCAGGGCGGTGACGAGGAGGTGTTCGGCGGCGGGGCCGGGCCGGTCGTCCGGCTCGCCCGTCAGCAGCCCGGCGGCGCGCAGGAGCCGCCCTCCCGCGCCCGCCACGAAGCGTTCGAACTCCTGGGCGCGGCGGCGCTCTTGCGCAATCCGCCGCTCTCGCACAGCGCCTCCCGGCCCCTCGACCTCCATAGCACGGCAAGCGGCGGCGACGGGTCAAGAGGCGCGGCGGGGGCGGGCTCGCGGCACCGGGCCGCCCGGTGACCGGCCGTGGGTCAGGAAGCGGCGCTCGGCGCCGGGAGGGTGGCGGTGATGGTGGACAACGACGTGTTGAAACGCGTCAGGAGCGTGCAGAAGGAGTCACGTTCCTCGTCCGACCAGCCTTCCGTGACCAACGCCATCAGGGCGCGCCGTGAGGCCCGGACCTCCTCCAGGCGGGTCCGGCCGCGCTCGGAGAGCTGGAGCACCACGGCGCGCCCGTCCTCCGGGTGCGAGGTGCGGGTGACCAGCCCCGCGTCGACCAGCGGCGCGACCTGCCGGGTGACGGTCGAGGAGTCGATGCCCATACCGGCGGCGAGCGCCTTCACGCCCATCGCGCCCTCTTGGTCCAGGCGGTTGAGCAGGAGGTAGGCGGCGCGGTCCATGGAGTTGCGCGCCTGCCCGACGCCGCCCAGCCGGCTCTGTTCTGCTCGGCGGGCGAAGACGGCCACCTGATGTTGGAGCGCGTCGAGGAGAGCGTGGTCGGTGTGGGTCGTCATGTCCGAAGAGGTGGGCATGGCCGGGAGCTCGCTTCATGGGGTGCGTACGGATTGGGGGACAGAGTACGCGGCTCGGGCCCGGGCCGTACCGACGCTGTCCGAACCCGTGCGGGTCCGAAGACCGGCCGGACCGACCCGAAGGCGAACTGTAAGACTTGGCGCCATGGCCGATCACACGCCGCACGCGTCCACTCCCGTACCGCCACATGCGGTCACACCCGCACCGGTGCTCGACTCCGCCCCCGTGCCGGGCCCGCTGCCCACCGTCACGGTCGACGATGTGCAGAAAGCGCAGAAGATGCTCTCCGGGGTGGCCCGCACCACGGCCTTGGAGGGCAGCCGTTACCTGTCCGGTCTGGTGTCCGCGCCGGTGCACCTGAAGTGCGAGAACCTGCAGCGCACGGGCTCCTTCAAGATACGGGGCGCCTACGTGCGCATCGCCGCGCTGTCGCCGCGCGAGCGGACGGCGGGCGTGGTCGCGGCGAGCGCGGGCAACCACGCGCAGGGCGTGGCGCTCGCCGCGTCCCTGCTGGGCGTCAGGTCCACCGTCTTCATGCCGGTCGGCGCGCCGCTGCCGAAGGTCGCCGCGACGCGCGAGTACGGCGCGGAGGTGCGGCTGCACGGCCAGGTGGTGGACGAGACGCTGGCGGCGGCGCAGCAGTACGCCCGGGAGACGGGCGCGGTCTTCATCCACCCCTTCGACCACCGGGACATCATCGCGGGGCAGGGCACGGTGGGGCTGGAGATCCTGGAGCAGTGCCCCGAGGTGCGGACGATCGTGATCGGCGTGGGCGGCGGGGGGCTCGCGGCGGGTGTCGCGGTGGCGGTCAAGGCGCTGCGGCCGGACGTGCGGATCATCGGGGTGCAGGCGGAGGGCGCGGCGGCCTATCCGCCCTCGCTGGCGGCCGGGCGGCCGGTCTCGATCCAGGCGCCGACGACGATGGCGGACGGCATCAAGGTCGGGCGGCCGGGCGATGTGCCGTTCAAAATCATTGGCGATCTCGTCGACGAGGTCCGTACGGTCTCCGAGGACGAACTCTCCAGCGCCCTGTTGCTGTGCCTGGAACGGGCGAAGCTGGTCGTGGAGCCGGCCGGGGCGAGCCCGGTGGCGGCGCTGCTCTCGCGGCCCGGGTCCTTCCAGGGGCCGGTGGTGGCGGTGCTGTCCGGGGGCAACGTGGACCCCCTGCTGATGCAGCGGACGCTGCGGCACGGCATGGCCGCCGCGGGGCGCTACCTCTCGCTCCGGCTGCGGCTGACGGACCGGCCCGGGGCATTGGCCACGCTCCTCGGGGTGTTGTCAGTGGTGGACGCTAACGTGCTTGACGTGAGCCACGTACGGACCGATCCGCGGCTCGGGCTCACCGAAGCGGAGGTGGAGCTGCACCTGGAGACGAAGGGGCCCGAGCACTGCGTCGAGGTGAGCTCGGCGCTGCGCGAGGCGGGGTACACGGTCATGGAGTAGACCGGGAGCCGGCTGCCGGGTCGTCGACCGCGCCCGTGAACGTTCCGGTCACGGGCGAGCCCGCCCCTCGGATGGGGGTGGGGTGGGGACGGGGGTGCCCACAGGGGATGGGCGTGTTTTTTCCCGCCGCTTTTCATGATGCGGCGGTAGGGCGTATATCGCGTTTTGTGTATGTCGCGTCGTGCCGGGGCGCGCGATCCGGCACCGTCGCTCCTCTGTGCGAGGCGGCCCGGGGGCCCCGGGCGCGGGCGGGCAAAGGTCCAAGACTCAGACGGGCCAACGGAATTCCTTCTTCAGGGAAGCGGTGGCCGCGTCGGTCCGGCGATCTCCGACGGAGCGGAACACGCGTTCCGGTGGGGCGAGGGCCGTGTATCGCGAACGACATGCGCAACGACTCGCGATGTATCGCGTTTTTGGAGTAGCATCCGGGTCTGTCGTCGGCGTGCCGTGCCGGGCATGTGTTCCTGTGTGCCTACGGGGCAGATGTCTATGAGGCGGGACGTACCGGCAAAAGTAGGATTTTCCTGGAACTAACCCACACTTCGGGAGTACCCACATGCCAGGCGCCATTTACGCCGAGGGTCTGGTCAAGACCTTCGGCGACGTAAGGGCACTGGACGGCGTCGATCTCGACGTCCCGGAAGGCACCGTCCTCGGTCTGCTCGGCCCCAACGGCGCCGGCAAGACCACGGCCGTACGGGTCCTGACCACACTGCTGCGGCCCGACTCGGGCAAGGCGGTGGTGGCGGGCGTCGACGTCCTCAAACATCCGGACACGGTCCGCCGTTCCATCGGCCTCTCCGGCCAGTTCGCCGCGGTGGACGAGTACCTGACGGGCCGTGAGAACCTCGCGATGGTCGGCCAGCTCTACCAGATGAGCGCGCGGGACGCGAAGGCGCGCGCCGGTGAACTGCTGGAGCGCTTCCACCTCGCCGACGCCGGCGACCGTCCCGCCAAGACCTACTCCGGCGGCATGCGCCGCCGCCTCGACCTGGCCGCCGCGCTGGTCGTCAGCCCGCCCGTGATGTTCATGGACGAGCCGACCACCGGCCTCGACCCGCGCAACCGGCAGGAGTTGTGGGAGGTCATCCAGGAACTCGTCGCCGGCGGAACGACCTTGCTGCTGACGACGCAGTACCTGGAAGAGGCCGACCACCTCGCGCACGACATCTGCGTGGTGGACCACGGCAAGGTCATCGCCCGCGGCACCTCCGACCAGCTCAAGGCCCGCACCGGCGGGGAGCGGGTCGAGGTCGTGGTGCACGCGCCCGAGCACATCGAGACCGCCGGCGAGGTCCTGCGCGGCTTCGGCAAGGGCGAGGCGGCGGTCGAGCGGCACACGCGGAAGATCACGATGCCGGTGACCGGCGGCGCCAAGCTGCTGGCCGAGGTCATCCGCGAACTCGACGTGCGCGGCGTGGAGATCGATGACATCGGCCTGCGCCGCCCCACTCTCGACGACGTCTTCCTCTCGCTCACCGGGCACATGGCCGAGGCGGACACCGGCGACGGCGGCGGCGACCCCGAGGGCGGCGGCACCGGACCGGCCTCCCCGCGGGGCGGAAAGGGCAAGCGGGGCCGCCGGGCCCCACGGACGGAGAAGACCGGGCGCGCCGGGCGCGCGGCGGCCGAGGGGGACGTGGCATGAGTTCGGCAGTGGAAACGGTCCCGCGCGGCGGGATCCCGCAGGCGCGCGGCGCCATCAGCCGGTCCGTCCGCGACTCCCTGGTCGTGGCCAAACGGAACCTGGTCCGGATGCTGCGCATCCCCGAAATGATCATTTTCGGGCTCATTCAGCCGATCATGTTCGTGGTGCTGTTCAGTTACGTCTTCGGTGGCTCCATAAACGTCGGCGGCAGCACCGACCCCGCGCTCTACCGCGAGTTCCTGATGGCGGGCATCTTCGCCCAGACCGTCACCTTCGCCACGGCGGGCGCGGGCGCGGGGATCGCCGACGACATGCACAAAGGCCTGATCGACCGCTTCCGCTCGCTGCCGATGGCGCGCGGCGCGGTCCTCACCGGCCGCACGCTGGCCGACCTGGTGCAGACCGCGCTGACGATGGTGGTCCTGGCGGTGGTGGCCGTCCTGGTCGGCTGGCGGACCCACGAGAACCTCGGCAAGGTCGTCCTCGGCTTCGCCCTGCTGCTCCTGCTCGGCTACGCCTTCTCGTGGATCGGCGCGCTCATCGGCCTGTCCGTACGGACCCCCGAGGCGGCCACCTCGGGCGGCCTGATCTGGCTCTTCCCGCTGACGTTCATCTCGAACGCCTTCGTGTCCTCCGAGAACATGCCGACGTTCCTGCGGCACATCGCGGAGTGGAACCCGTTCAGCGCCACCGTCCAGGCCGCCCGCGAGCTCTTCGGCAACCTCCCGGAGGGCTATCCGGTGGCCGACGCCTGGCCCATGCAGCACCCGATATGGGCGTCGCTGATCTGGTCGGTCCTGATCATCGTGGCCTTCCGGACGCTCGCGGTGCGCAAGTACCGCTCGGCGACCGCGTGAGCGTGGCCCGCGTGCGGTGACGGGCGCGGGCTGGCGGGACGGGCGCGGGCCCTGCGGCCACGGCGGGGCGGGTGCGGCGCGGGCGGGGCGGACGCGGGTGCGGGCCGGGGACGGTGGGCGCGGGTTCCCCCGCCGTCCTTCGGGAAGTGCTCGCCCCGAGTCGCCCGGCACGGCGCGCACCGGGGTCGTGTCGCGCCCGCCCCACCCCGTAAAACGCACGAGCGCGGCCCGGAGCCCCGTGAAGGGCTTCGGGCCGCGCTCGTAACAGGGACATCAGGGAGCCACCGGCCGGGGCGCGGCTCCCGAGGGGATCAGGCCGTGTACGGCTTGGCGTCCAGGATCTTCACGGACGCCTTCTTGCCGTTGGGCAGCTCGTACTCCGCGTCCTCGCCGATCTTCTTGCCGTTCACACCCGCGCCCAGCGGCGACTGCGGCGAGTACGTCTCGATCTCCGAGCTCGCGTACTCCCGAGAGGCCAGCAGGAAGGTCAGGGTGTCGTCCGGGTCTCCGTCGAACGCGATGGTGACGACCATGCCGGGGGCCACGACACCGGTGGCGGCGGGGGCCTCGCCGACCTTCGCGCTCTGCAGCAGCTGCGTGAGCTGGCGAACGCGAAGTTCCTGCTTGCCCTGCTCCTCCTTGGCCGCGTGGTACCCGGCGTTCTCCTTCAGGTCACCTTCCTCGCGGGCCGCCTGGATCTTCTCGGTGATCTCGGCGCGTGCGGGACCAGACAGGTACTCCAGCTCGGCCTTGAGCTGGTCGTACGCCTCCTGGGTCAGCCAGGTGACGTTGTCGCTGGTCTGGGTCACAGGTGCTCCTCGTCGGTACTGGGGATAAATCAAACGCCCTACCAGGAAGGCGACGCCTTCACGGGTGGGGCGAAACCACGAGCCTAACAATTCCGGCGCACGTCGGGGAAGGGATTGGGTGCATGGAACGCGTCATGTCCGATGCGTCCCGTGGCGCGTGGCGTGCGCCTCCCGGCCGTGGCGTGCGGCGCGCGCCGGGCACCCCGCGGGGCCGGAAACCGTCCGCGCGTATGCCTGCGCGACTGCCCGGGCAGCGCCTGAATGATCAGCGGCTTCCTGGTCCGTACGAGCGGTGGTGCGGGCCATGTGGGTGGCGACCGCGGAGTGACGGCGGGCGTGCGCGTCGCGTGACGGCGGGTTCACCGTCCGGATCGGCGGCCGGCCCGGCAACCGGCCGTTCCGGGGCGGCGGGCGGGGCCCCGTGCGCCGGGAGGAAGGCGGCCTGGGACCGGTGCGTCAGGCGGAAGGCAGCCTGGACCGGTGCGTCAGGCGGAAGGCGTCAGTTCTCGCGGGCCGCGCCGCAGCCGACCAGCACGGCGTTGGTCGCCCGCGCCGTGGTGCGGATGGTGACCTCGGTGTCGACCTGGCTGGAGCGCTCGTCGATGGTGACGTCCTTGCGGCCCACGTCGGTGGCGTCCTCGGACTGGGAACGGAGCGTGCACACGCCGGTGTCGTCCGTGCCCTTGACGACCTCCAGGTGCACCTTCACCTCGTGGTCGGAGACCACCTCGTAGGAGATGACCCGGCCGCTCAGGTCCTGGCCGGTGATGTAGGAGGCGCCGGACCAGGCCACCACACCGAGCAGCGCCACACCGAGCACCGAACCGACGATCTTGAGCTTGCGGTCCGCGCGCTGGTCCGCGGAACGGCCGTAGCGCCCGTCCGGGACGCCTTCACGCAGCGCTGTCATGATCGCTCCTTCAGGTGGGGGACCAGGAATTAATCGGCCCACGCTTCGGTCACTATAGGAGGCACCATCTCCGGCGTTTCATTGAGGATCGAGTCTTGACTGAGCAGTTGCGATTGATGGCGGTCCACGCCCACCCAGACGACGAGTCGAGCAAGGGTGCGGCCACCATGGCCAAGTACGTGTCCGAGGGGGTGGACGTGCTGGTCGTCACCTGCACGGGCGGGGAGCGCGGCTCCATCCTCAACCCCAAGCTTCAGGGGGACGCGTACATCGAGGAACACATCCACGAGGTGCGGAAGAAAGAGATGGACGAGGCCCGGGAGATCCTGGGCATCAAGCAGGAGTGGCTGGGGTTCGTGGACTCCGGGCTCCCCGAGGGGGACCCGCTGCCCCCGCTGCCCGAGGGCTGCTTCGCCCTGGAGGACGTCGAGGAGGCGGCCGGGCGGCTGGTGAAGCTGATCCGCGAGTTCAAGCCGCAGGTCATCACGACCTACGACGAGAACGGCGGCTACCCGCACCCCGACCACATCATGACCCACAAGATCACGATGGTGGCCTTCGAGGCGGCCGGTGACCCGGCGAAGTACCCGGACGCCGGTGAGCCCTGGCAGCCGCAGAAGCTCTACTACAACCAGGGCTTCAACCGGCAGCGCACGGTCGCGCTGCACGAGGCGCTGCTGGAGCGCGGCATGGAGTCGCCTTACGGGGAGTGGCTGGAGCGCTGGTCGGAGTTCGAGCGCCGCGAGCGCACGCTGACCACCTACGTTCCCTGCGCGGACTTCTTCGAGATCCGTGACAAGGCGCTGATCGCGCACGCCACGCAGATCGACCCGGACGGCGGCTGGTTCCGGGTGCCGATGGACATCCAGAAGGAGGTCTGGCCGACGGAGGAGTACGAGCTCGCGAAGTCGCTCGTGGACACGTCCCTCCCCGAGGACGACCTCTTCGCGGGTATCCGCAACAATTGACCCCATGATGAGCGCGACCAGCACCCTCGCCCTGACGCACTTCGTCACCCTTGCCGACAGCTTCGACAAGGACAAGGTGACCCCCGGCGTCCTCGGCTTCATCGTCTTCGCGGTCATCGGCGGTGCCGTTTGGCTGCTGATGAAGTCCATGAACAAGCAGATGAAGAAGGTCGACTTCGAAGAGACCCCGGCGCCGGACTCCCCCGAGGGGACGAAGCCGGCCGCCACTGCCAAGGGCGCCAAGGGCGCACAGCCCACGGGCTGAGTCGCCGCCCCGGCCTCCCGGCGGAGCGGAACCGAGCCATTGCCCTCCGCCGGATCCGGTGTCCCTCTTCACGGGATGGCCGGGCCTTGTCATGAGGTGGGCCGGTCCTCGTCGTGAGGCGGGCCGGGCCTCGTCATGAGGCGGGCCGGGCCTCTTTCCTCCGTCCGGCATCCCTCCTCCGGGCTCGGATGATCTTCGGTTCTGGGCGCGTTGGGTTCGGGCTGGGCCGGGCGGGTTGCCGGTGATCGGTTTGGGCTGGGCCGGGTCCCGGTGAGCCGTCGCGCTCGATCAGGGCTGTCTGCGGACCTTCGGGCGGAAGGCCGATCCGGGCTGCCGCGTGCCCGGACACGGGTGCTGTGTAGCCGGGTACGGGTGCTGTGTAGCTGGGCACGGGTGCCGGGTTTCCCTCGCAGGGTGCGCGACGGCCGGCTCCCCCCGGAGGCACACGAGCCCGGTCGCGCCCGGCCCGCCCGTCCGGGGCCGCCCACCCAGGCCCGTCCTCAGCGCGGCCAGGACGCGATCGACACCCCCATGACCTCCCGCGCGTGCCGGTTCGGCACCATCCCCAGGCGCCAGGCCTGCCAGTCGGGCTCGGGGTCGATGTCGCGCTCCAGCATCAGGGAGAGCGCCTCCGCGCAGTCCTCCAACTGGGTGTCGCGGGTGTCGTGCCCGTCCCGCAGCAGCTGCGCCAGCTCCTCCTGCGCGACGGCCGTACCGACCACCGAACCGCCCGGCGAGGCGAACGGCAGCAGCGTGCAGCGCAGGAAGCGGGCCCAGTCCTCGCCCCGGCGATCGCCGTAGCCGGCGAATATTCGGGCCGCCTCCCCGGCCAGCTCCAGCGCCTGCGCGGCCCGGCCGTTCCCCGCGTCGATGATCACCAACTCCAGGCAGGACCACGCCTCGCCGTGCGGGACGCCGGTGCGCTGGAAGTCCTTGCGCGCGTCCTGGAGGAGCTGCCGGGCGAACCCGCTGTTGCGCAGCGAACCCGTCTGGACCGCCCGCAGGTCGCGGGTGACCCGCCCCGAGTGGTGCCGGGCACAGGCCAGCCCGTAGCCGTCCTGCATCCGGCTGAACATCGTGCGGCACCGCTCCAGATGCCGTACCGCCGCGTCCCGGTCGCCGAGCTCCTCCAGCGCCTGGCCGAGGTAGTACAGCGTCCACGCCTCGCCGCGGGCGTCCTCGTGGCGGCGGTGCAGCGGCAGCGCGCGGCGCAACTGCTCCGCGGCCGGGCCGGGGTCGCCGTCCACCAGCCGGGCCCGGCCCAGCTGCGTCATCGCCCACGCCTCGCCACGATCGTCGTGCGTACGCCGGTACAGGTGCGTGGCCGCGCGGAACTCCTCCTCCGCCTGGGGCACCACCCCCATCCGCAGGAACACCTGGCCGAGCTGGAAGTGCGCCCAGCCCTCGCCGTGCAGACTCTCGCTCTCCCGGTGCAGCTCCAGCGCCTCGCGCAGCAGCTCCAGCGCCTCTTCGACGCGGGCCCGGTCCCGTTCCACCGCCGCCAGGGCGTGCAGCGTCCAGGCGCGGTCGCCGCGCGTCTCCTCGTCCGTCTGGAGGGCCAGTGCCTCCCGCAGCTTCACGGCGGCCTCCGTCAGATTCCCCTGCTGCTGGAGGGTGATCCCCAGGTCGCGCAGGGCGCGGGCGGCGCCCGCGGGGTGTTCGGCCTGGAAGTACAGGTCGACGACGGAGGACAGGGTGGTGCGGGCGGTGTCCAGCTCGCCGAGCTGGCGGGCCGCGACGCCGGTGCGCCACCGCATGGACCGCACCAGCAGCCCCTGGTTGGCGGCCTTGGTCAGCTCGCTCAGCTCCCCGAGGCGGTACAGGTCCCCGCGCAGCAGGCAGTAGTCGGCGAGCGCGCCCAGCAGGTGGGAGACCACTTCCTGGTCCACCTCCTGGTCGACGTTGCGCAGCGCGGCGGTGATGAACCCGGTCTCGTCGTCCAGCCACTGGAGCGCCGCGTCCAGCGACGTGAAGCCGTGCGAACCGAACCGGTCGGCGCGGGTGGACGTCCGGCCGTCCACGAGCCGTATGACGGAGTCGGCCAGCTCGGCGTAGCTGTGGATCAGGCGCTCCTGGGCGAGGGCCCGCTCGCCCGGATCCTCCTCGTCCGCCAGCCGCTGCTGCGCGAAGCCGTGCACCAGGGAGTGCAGGCGGTACCGGTCGCTGCGGACCCGGTCCAGCAGCCCGGCGTCCGCCAGCGTCGTCAGCTGCTGCTGCGCCTCCTGCTCCCCGACGTCCAGCAGCGCCGCCGCGGCGGCCTTGCCCAGCGAGGCCCGGCCCACCAGGGCGAGACGGCGCAGCAGCCGCCGCGCCGTCTGCGTCTGGTCCGCGTACCGCATGCGCAGGGCCCGCTCGACCGGCTCCGCCGTCTCCTGGAGCGCGAGATCGCCGGCCAGCATGGCGGGCGTACGGGTGCCGAGGGAGGTGCCCGCCATCCGCACCGCCAGCGGCAGCCCGGCGCACAGGTCGGTGACGCGGCTGATCGCCGGGGCGTCGTACGGATCCGCCCCGATGTCCGCCTCGTCCGCCACCGCGCGCAGCAGCTCCTCCGTGCCGCCGGTGTCCAGCGGCTCCACCGGCAGGTGCCGCACCCACGCCCGGAGGTCCTCTGGCAGCTCCATCGGCTCCCGGGCCGTGACCAGCACCAGGCTGTCGGAGCGCTCCGGGACCAGGGTGCGCACCTGCTCAGGGTCCTTGGCATCGTCCAGCAGGACCGTCACCGGCAGTCCGGTCACGTGCTGGTGGTAGAGCTGGATGAGCCGTTTGACGTGCTGGTCCTGGGTCGAGCGCTCCCGGAACAGGAGCTGCTCGCGCGGGGCGCCCAGGCGGTTGAGCAGATGGAGGAGGGCGTCTCTGGTGGGCAGCGGTGTCTCCCCCGGCGTGTCGCCGCGCAGGTCCACCGCGCACGCGCCGCGGAACTGGTCGCGCAGCTCGTGCGCCGCCCGCACCGCCAGCGCCGTGCGTCCGGAACCGGGCGCGCCGTGCAGCACCACGACGGTCGGTTTGGTCTCCGTACTGGCGCGGGCGGCGTGCACCCACTGGGCGATCCGCGTCAGTTGGGCGCGCCGTCCGGTGAACGGCTCGGCTGGGCGCGGCAGATGGGTGAACGACCGCTCCAGCACGGACCGCCGCCGGGCGGCGCCGTCCTGCGGCAGCACCACGCGCTCCACGGTGGACGAGCCCCGCTCACCGTGCCGCTCGGGGGCCTGCCCCGCCCGGCTCCGGGCCGCCCCCGACAGCATCCGCTGCCGGTCCAGGAACGGCCGGATGCCACGCACCTCCAAGGCCGACAGCCACTGCAACCGCAACTGCTCGGGCCCGCCCGGCTGACCGCGCAGCCCCGCCTGCCGGTGCGCCGCCGGCCAGTGGCCCGCCGTGAGCTTCACGACCGTGGCCACCGCCCCGGCGACCACCACGACCACGCCCACCCCCAGCGCGGGCCCGGTGCCCGTGCCGTACACGAGGTCCGCCCCGAAGGCCGCCACCGCGGCGAAGGCCGTGGCCACCACGGGAGTCCCCAGTTCCTTGCGCGACAGCCGCTCGACCAGCCGCCGCTGCCCGGCCGCCGCCTCGTCCAGCGCCCGGACGTAAGCGCCGTACTCCTCCGCCGCGGCCCCGGCCAGCTCCTCCAGCGCCTCCCGCCCCCGAGTGAGCAGCGCGCTCGCGTCGATCCGCCCTCCCGAACGCCGCACCTCCTCCTGCACGGCCCGCGCCAGCACCCTTTCGGCATCCGCGCGGTGACCGTCCCGCAAAACCGTCGATGAGTCCGGCATACGCTTCCCCCTGCAGCAGTCTCCGACTTCCGGCAGCAGCCGACTCCCGGCCGCGGCCCGCCCCCGCGGACCCCGGCCGCTCGGGCGGTGATCGCCTTCGCTACGCACAGTGTTCCGCGTCCACGCGCCGAGCGGCAGGGCTGTGGATAACTCCTCCGACGGCACCTTTGCCTGTCGCCCGAGGGTTGCGGCAGCGGGGTCACGGGGGTGCGCGTCCGGCGCGGGAGTGTCGCCCGGGTGCAGCCGCGTGGACCGGCCTGCGCGGATGCCGGGAGTGCGGGGCGGGGCTCGGCGGGGGACGCCCGGCGGCGGACGACAGAGGTGGGGTGGCAGGTGGTTCCGCGCGGACACGGCATGTGCTCGGCCGGGAAACGAGGACCAGGGACCGGAGGGCCGGTCTTTCAGGCGGTGCCCTCTCCGGTGTCGCCGGAGCGCCGCACGTTTCCGAAGAGCTCCTGGCGCGCGGCTTCGATTTCGTGCTCGGTCAGGGCCCCGCGTTCGGCTTCGTGGGCCGCGACGATTTCGGCGAGCCTGTCCACGGCCAGTGTTGATTACGGAATTTCCGCTTTCCTCTGTGATCGATCAAGCTCGATCACGATCGATCGCGAAGAGACAACCTTCCAGCGCTGTCAGGTGATCCCCAGGTCAACGGTGACGGAGAAGGGTGCGGCAGCCTTGATGACGCCGGTGAACATCTCGCCGTCCCTGTAAGCCTTGGTGGCGGGGTCGAGTACGTACGTGTAGACGATCGGGAGCCCGGTGGCGGCCTGCTCGACGCGCCAGTAGAAGGGGATGCCGGCCTTGGCGTACTGGTCCACCTTCACGATCCGGTCCGTCGTCTCCGAACCGGGGGACACGACCTCGACGACCAGGAGTACGTGCTCGGGGCGGGTGGGCGTGACGTCGATGGTCTCCGCCCGGTAGACGATGACGTCCGAACGGCGGTTGGTGAGCGGAACGTCTTGCAGGCGGACGTCGAAGTCCGTGTCGGCGTTCCAGTCCGGGCCCGCGGCGGCGTCCAGGGTGTTGGCCAGGATCCGGGCCAGCCGGTTGTGCCGCTTGGAGGCGCTCGGTCTCACGACGACCATCCCGTCCACGACCTCGATGCCGGGGCACTGCTCCTGGGACCAGGAGTCGTACTGCTCCGCGCTGATCTGGGTGTGCATCCACGCGGGCACCACCATCTCGGTGGCCATGGTGTGCCTCCTTCGAGGAGCCCCGGCGGTTTCGGCGCTGCCGGGCCGGGCTCAACCTACTGTCCTGCGGTGGCGAGGCACCCGATGTCCGGAAGAGCGCGATGGCCTCCCCCGCCCGCCCCTTCTCCGAGGCGACGCGCCGACGAGCCGACGAGCCGAGGACCGGCGGGACCTTTGCCGGGCCCGCCGAAGCCCCGGTTCGGCCGAGCGAGGCGGCGCCCGCACGGGCTTCGCCGACGGGGACGGGCGTTGTGAGAGGCTGAGGTGTATGAACCGGTTGGCTGGTGTGACCTCCCCTTATCTCCTTCAGCACGCGGACAATCCGGTCGACTGGTGGCCCTGGACACCCGAGGCGTTCGAGGAGGCGCGGCGGCGGAACGTTCCGGTGCTGCTCAGTGTCGGGTACAGCTCATGTCACTGGTGTCACGTCATGGCGCACGAGAGCTTCGAGGACGAGGCCATCGCGGCGTTTCTGAACGAGCACTTCGTCTCGGTGAAGGTGGACCGGGAGGAGCGTCCTGACGTGGACGCCGTCTACATGGAGGCCGTGCAGGCCGCCACGGGGCACGGAGGGTGGCCCATGACGGTCTTCCTCACGCCCGAGGCCGAGCCGTTCTATTTCGGGACGTACTTTCCGCCCACGCCCCGGCAGGGGATGCCGTCGTTCCGGCAGATCCTGGAGGGCGTGCGGTCTGCCTGGGCGGATCGGCGGGAGGAGGTCGGGGAGGTGGCCGGGCGGATCGCCGCCGATCTGGCGGGGCGGTCGCTGTCGGCGTCGCTCGGGGACCGGGAGCGGCAGCCGCCGGGGCCTGCGGAGCTGGCGTCCGCGCTGATGACGCTGACCCGCGAGTTCGACGCGGTGCGCGGGGGATTCGGTGGCGCGCCGAAGTTCCCGCCCTCCATGGTGCTGGAGTTCCTGCTGCGCCATCATGCGCGCACCGGTTCCGAAGGTGCCCTCCAGATGGTGCAGGCGACCTGCGAGGCGATGGCCCGCGGGGGCATCTACGACCAGTTGGGCGGCGGGTTCGCGCGCTACGCGGTGGACGCCACGTGGACGGTGCCGCACTTCGAGAAGATGCTCTGGGACAACGCCCTGCTGTGCCGGGCCTACGCGCACCTGTGGCGGAGCACCGGGTCCGACCTCGCCCGGCGGATCGCCCTGGAGACCGCCGACTTCCTGGTGCGGGAACTGCGCACCCCCGAAGGCGGTTTCGCCTCCGCGCTGGACGCGGACAGCGACGACGGCAGCGGCCGGCACGCCGAGGGCGCCTACTACGTGTGGACCCCGGAGCAGCTGCGCGAGGTGCTGGGAGAGCGGGACGCGGAGCTGGCGGCCGAGTACTTCGGTGTCACCCCGGAGGGCACCTTCGAGGAGGGTGCCTCCGTTCTCCAACTGCCGGACACCGACACCCTCGTGGACGCCGAGCGGGTCGCCTCCGTCAAGCACCGGCTGCTCGCCGCCCGTGACCGGCGCCCGCGCCCCGGACGGGACGACAAGGTGGTCGCCGCCTGGAACGGCCTGGCCATCGCGGCGCTCGCGGAGGTGGGCGGCTACTTCGACCGACCCGATCTCGTCCAGGCCGCCACGGACGCCGCCGACCTGCTGGTGCGCGTCCATATGGACGGGCGGGCCCGGCTGCACCGCACCTCGCGCGACGGCAAGGCGGGCGGCAACGCGGGCGTCCTGGAGGACTACGCGGATGTCGCCGAGGGGTTCCTGACGCTGGCGTCGGTCACCGGCGAGGGGGTGTGGGTGGAGTTCGCGGGCCTCCTGCTGGACACCGTCCTCGTCCACTTCACCGCCGAGGATGGCACGCTCTACGACACCGCCGACGACGCCGAGACCCTCATCCGCCGCCCCCAGGACCCGACCGACAACGCCGCGCCCTCCGGGTGGACCGCCGCGGCCGGCGCCCTCCTGTCGTACGCGGCGATGACCGGCAGCGGCCTCCACCGGGACGCGGCCGAGCGGGCGCTGACCGTGGTCACCGCGCTGGGCGGCCGGGTGCCGCGGTTCATCGGCTGGGGGCTGGCGGTCGCCGAGGCACTGCTGGACGGGCCGCGCGAGGTCGCGGTGGTCGGCCCGGACGACGACCCCGCCACCCGCGCCCTGCACCGCGCGGCCCTCCTGGGGGTCGCACCGGGCGCCGTCGTCGCCCTGGGGCGGCCCGACGCGCCCGAGGGCCCCGAGGTGCCGCTCCTGAAGGACCGCCCACTGGTGGACGGCCGCCCGGCCGCGTACGTGTGCCGCCACTTCACCTGCGACCGGCCGGTCACCGACCCGGGCGAGCTGACGGACCGGCTGACGCCGTGAGGGGCGCCGCGCCGGTCCCTGTTTCGTAGGGGCTGCCTCCCCGGTGCGCGTCCGTCAAGGCCGTCCCGGGCCCCGCCCTCAGAGCGTCAGGCCGCCGGCGAGGACGTCCATCGCCTGGTTGACGAGGACTTCCAGGTCGCGGCTGCGGCCGTGCTCGGCCCAGCGCATCAGTGCCTCTTGGAGGGCGGCCATCGTGGCCGCCGCGACGACCCGGATCTCCAGATCGTCGGCGGTGCGGCCGGTGCGTTCGGCGAGTACGGCGCTGATCATCCGGGTGTCGCGGGCGGTGTGTTCCGCCGTGCGTCCCCGGATGGCGGGGACGTCCCGTACGAGGCGGACGCGCAGGAGGAGTTCGCCGTGGTCCTCGGTGGCGATGCGGCGGAGCGCGTTGAGGGCGACGTGCCGGAGTGAGGTGATCGCCGGTTCGCCGGCGGGGCGGGCCCGGAGCTCCGCCTCCAGGGTGGGGGCGTACTCGTCGGTGAGCACGATGTCTTCCTTGGTGGGGAAGTAGCGGAAGACCGTGCTGGGGGAGACGTCGGCGGCCTCGGCGATCCGGTCGACGGGGGTGGCGTCGTAACCCTGTTCCGCGAAGAGCCGGTAGGCGGCCCGGCGGATCGCCTGGCGGGTCTGGATCTTCTTCCGCTCCCGGAGCCCGGTCTTCGGGGCGGCCCGGGTGGCGGGGTGCCGTGCCGGGGGCCCGCCCGGCCCGCGGCGCCCTCCGGGGGCGGTCGTCTGTGCTGAGGCCATGGGCGCCATTCTCTGGCACGAGGGACGGGGCGGACCATGGCGCCGTGCGGGGGCGGACGGGGGCGGACGGGGCCGGTCGGGCGCGTTCCGGACGGGGGTCGGGTGCCTGGCGGCCGGGGGGAGGCCGGACGAGTGGTGGCGTGCGCCCCATCCCCGGGCCTCGTTTCGCGCCCTGTTCCCGGTCCCGTTTCCCGGTCCGTCTCGCGCCCCGTCCCCATCCCCGGCCCGGTTTCCCGGCCCGTCTCGCGGCGCGTTCCTGACCCGTTCCCGACCCATTTCCGGCTTGTTTTCGTCCGTTCCGGTGCGGTGGGCGTCCGGTCTTGTTCCGTTCGCGCCGGTGCGGTGCGCGTCGTCCGGCCTGTTTCCGGTGGCCCCTCAGGTCTCTTCTGCTGACACCCCGCTGATTGTCAGTGGGGTGTGTAACGCTGTGACGAGGGCAAGGTCACCGACAGTGATGCTTGGAGGGAGTGTTGCGGAGATGCGTACTGCGAGCGATGTCCTCGCTGTGCTCGCTGCGGCGCTGTGCGTCGGAGGGTTCCTGATGGGCGGCACCGCGGCGGTCGTGGCGCTGGTGCTGGCCGGCGTCGCGGCCCTGACGTGGCAAGTGGCCGCGGCGTCGAGGCCGCGGCCACCGAAGGGCGGTGGGGCGCCGCGCAGGAGCGGCGCCCGGCCGTCAGGAATGCGAATAGGCCACCAGGGAAATGCCGACGTAGTGGACCGCGAAGGCGGCCAGCGTGAAGGTGTGGAAGACCTCGTGGAAACCGAACCACCGAGGTGACGGGTTCGGCCGCTTGATGCCGTATATGACGCCCCCCGCGCTGTAGAGCAGGCCGCCGATGACGACGAGGACGAGCACCGTGATGCCGCCCTTGCGCAGGAAGTCGGGGAGGAAGAAGACGGCCGCCCACCCCATCGCGATGTAGCAGGGGGTGTAGAGCCAGCGGGGGGCGCCCACCCAGAAGACGCGGAAGGCGATGCCCGCCAGCGCCGCCGCCCAGATCGCCCACAGCAGCACCTGGCCGCGGGTTCCGGAGACGAGCAGCATCGTGAAGGGCGTGTAGGTGCCCGCGATGATCAGGAAGATGTTGGAGTGGTCCAGGCGGCGCAGCACGCCGTCCACGCGCGGGCTCCAATTGCCGCGGTGGTAAAGGGCGCTGACGCCGAACAGGAGGCAGGCGGTCAGGGTGTAGATCGCGCAGGCGATGCGGCCCCGAGGGCTGTCGGCGAGCGCGGTGAGCAGGACGCCGGCGAAGAGCGCGGCGGGGAACATTCCGGCGTGCAGCCAGCCCCGCAGTCTCGGCTTGAGGGGCGCCGCCGCAGCGGCAGCCACCGCGGAGACCGCGTCGGCCGCGACGGTCACTGGGGAGCTGTGGCTTTCGGCGGCGTGAGGCGCGGAAGTCATGGCCGCAATGCTACCTACGCCACCGTAAGTTACGGATTAGTCCGGGAGTGGTGACGGTCACGAGGGCGCCCTCTGGACAGATGTCGATCGCGGTCGGATGATCAAATGAGTGCGGTCGGCACCGGATGAGCGGTCACGAAGCATCCGGGTCGCAGCCCCCAAGGGGCGGAACATCCACAGAAGCGGACGCCCGGTGAGTTACCGGTGTGTGTCCGTCCAAAACCCTCAACTAGGAGCGATCGTGGCGCGCGACAACGCGGCTCCCACCCTTCCGACCAACCACCAGGAGCTCATCTCCTGGGTCGATGAGATCGCAGCCATCACCCAGCCGGACCGCGTCGTGTGGTGCGACGGCTCGGAAGCGGAGTACGAGCGCCTGTGCGAGGAGCTCGTCGAAAAGGGCACCTTCAAGAAGCTCGACCCGATCAAGCGCCCCAACTCGTACTACGCCGCGTCCGATCCGTCGGACGTCGCGCGGGTCGAGGACCGCACCTTCATCTGCTCCGAGAAGGAGGAGGACGCGGGCCCGACCAACCACTGGAAGGCCCCGGCCGAGATGCGGGACATCTTCACGGGCGAGGGCGACGGCACCACCGGCGACCGCGGCATCTTCCGGGGCGCGATGCGCGGCCGGACCATGTACGTCGTCCCGTTCTGCATGGGCCCGCTGGGCTCGCCGCTGTCCGCGCTCGGTGTGGAGATCACCGATTCGGCCTACGTCGCCGTGTCCATGCGCACGATGACCCGGATGGGCCAGGCCGTCCTGGACGAGCTGGGCGAGGACGGGTTCTTCGTCAAGGCCGTGCACACCCTCGGCGCGCCGCTGGAGCCGGGCCAGGCCGACGTGCCCTGGCCGTGCAACACCACCAAGTACATCTCGCACTTCCCCGAGACCCGCGAGATCTGGTCCTACGGCTCGGGCTACGGCGGCAACGCCCTGCTCGGCAAGAAGTGCTATGCGCTGCGCATCGCCTCCGTCATGGCGCGCGACGAGGGCTGGCTCGCCGAGCACATGCTGATCCTCAAGCTCACCCCGCCGCAGGGCGAGTCCAAGTACGTGGCCGCCGCGTTCCCCAGCGCCTGCGGCAAGACCAACCTCGCCATGCTGGAGCCCACGATCTCCGGCTGGACGGTGGAGACGATCGGCGACGACATCGCCTGGATGCGGTTCGGCGAGGACGGGCGCCTGTACGCCATCAACCCCGAGGCCGGGTTCTTCGGCGTCGCCCCCGGCACCGGCGAGCACACCAACGCCAACGCCATGAAGACCCTGTGGGGCAACTCCGTCTTCACCAACGTCGCGCTCACCGACGACGGCGACGTGTGGTGGGAGGGCATGACGGAGGAGGCCCCGGCCCACCTGACGGACTGGAAGGGCAACGACTGGACCCCGGACTCCCAGACCCCGGCGGCCCACCCCAACGCCCGCTTCACCGTCCCCGCCGGCCAGTGCCCGATCATCGCGCCCGAGTGGGAGGACCCCAAGGGCGTGCCGATCTCGGCGATCCTCTTCGGCGGCCGGCGCGCCAGCGCCGTCCCGCTGGTGACCGAGTCGCTGAGCTGGCAGCACGGCGTCTTCCTCGGCGCCAACGTCGCCAGCGAGAAGACCGCCGCCGCCGAGGGCAAGGTCGGCGAGCTGCGCCGCGACCCGTTCGCCATGCTGCCGTTCTGCGGCTACAACATGGGCGACTACATGGGCCACTGGATCAACGTCGGCAAGCGCGCCGAGGCCGAGGGCCGGGCGGACAAGCTGCCGAAGATCTACTACGTCAACTGGTTCCGCAAGGACGACGCGGGCCGCTTCGTGTGGCCGGGCTTCGGCGAGAACAGCCGCGTCCTGAAGTGGATCGTGGAGCGCCTGGACGGCCGCGCCGAGGGCGTGCAGACCCCCATCGGCCTCCTGCCGACCAAGGAGGCGCTGGACACCGACGGCCTGGACCTCCCCGAGGCCGACCTCGACTTCCTGCTCAGCGTGGACGAGGACGTGTGGCGGGACGAGGCGTCGCTGATCCCCGAGCACCTGAACACCTTCGGCGACCACACGCCCAAGGAGCTGTGGGACGAGTACCGGGCGCTGGTCGAACGCCTGGGCTGACGTCGGGACCCGCGTGTGGGCTGATGCCCGTCCGGGCTGATGTCCGCCTGGGCTGACGCCCGCGACGCCGCACGAACGGCAGGCCGGAGCCCCGCACAACGGCGTGCGGGGCTCCGGCCTGTGTGCCTGTGCGCTGCGCGCCCGCCATGCGGGTGCGCACGCGCGAACGGGTGCGCATGTATAAGCGGGTGCGCTCGCGGTACGGGGCCGTGACCTGGGCGCCAGAGGGGGCCGCCGTTCAGGGGACGGGGCCCGTTATCGGCCGTCCCCCGGGACGCCGGTGCTAGGCGCTCGCCAGATCCGGCACCGTCCCATGGGCGTTCAGCCGCTCCGTGGCGAGGGCGATCGCCGCGGCGTCGCCGCGCGAGGTGGCGACGGAGAGGGCGATGCCGGCGAGCGTCCGCGCGCGGTGGTGGAGGGCGGGCAGGCGGGACGGATCCCCGGCGCCGGTGGGGGCGGCGCGCAGCGGGTAGCGGCCCCCGCGCAGCCGGGCGACCTGCTCGGCGATGCGGTCGGCGGCGCGGTCCAGAGCGGGGCCGTCGAGGGCGGGGCCGTGCAGGTCAGGAGCGTGCAGGTCAGGGCCGTCCAGGGCGGGACTGCCCAGGTCGGGGCCGCCGTCGAAGGCGGTGGCGTGCCGGGTGAGGGCGCGCAGTTCGTCGGTGACGGTCAGCAGTGCGGTCAGATGTCCGGCGAGCCGGTTGTCCAGCTCCTCTTCTCGGGAGCGCTGCGGGACCTTCCGGTCGGCGGCCATGCGGTGGACCGACTTCGTGCGGATCGGTTCGTACATGGGGGCCTCCTGGCGACACGTATGCGGTACAGGTACGCGGGCGGCGGTACGTACACGCAACGGCTGGGAGACCATCCTAGCTTAGACAGTGTCTAAAGTTGTGCCGCGTACAGAGACGAGTCGGGCGCTCCCGCAGCGTGACGGGAGCGCCCTGATCGTCCGTATGGCGGTGGGGTGGGGTCAGTACTGCCCGTAACCGTCCAGGAAGGAGCCGATGCGGGTCACGGCGTCCGCGAGGTCGTCCTTGTTGGGGAGCGTGACCAGGCGGAAGTGATCGGGTTCGGGCCAGTTGAAGCCGGTGCCGTGCACGATCATGATCTTCTCGGCGCGCAGCAGGTCCAGCACCATCTGCCGGTCGTCCTTGATCTTGTAGACCTTCGGGTCCAGTCGCGGGAACGCGTACAGCGCGCCCTTGGGCTTGACGCAGGTGACGCCCGGGATCTGCGTCAGCAGGTCGTACGCGGTGTCGCGCTGCTCCAGCAGCCGCCCGCCCGGAAGTACCAGGTCGTTGATCGACTGCCGGCCGCCCAGCGCCGTGGCCACCGCGTGCTGCGCCGGCATGTTGGCGCACAGCCGCATGTTGGCCAGGATCGTCAGCCCCTCGATGTACGAGGCGGCGTGCGTCTTCGGGCCGCAGACCGCCATCCAGCCGCTGCGGTAGCCCGCGACCCGGTAGGACTTGGACAGGCCGTTGAACGTCAGCGTCAGCAGATCGGGGGCGAGGGCGGCGAACGGGGTGTGCGTGGCGCCGTCGTAGAGGATCTTGTCGTAGATCTCGTCGGCGCAGACCATGAGGCGGTGGCGGCGGGCGATGTCCGCGATGCCGCGCAGGAGTTCGTCGTCGTAGACCGCGCCCGTGGGGTTGTTGGGGTTGATGACGACGATGGCCTTGGTGCGGTCGGTGATCTTGCGCTCGATGTCGGCCAGGTCGGGCATCCAGTCGGCCTGCTCGTCGCAGCGGTAGTGCACCGCCGTACCGCCCGCCAGGGAGACCGACGCGGTCCACAGCGGGTAGTCGGGGGCCGGTACGAGGACCTCGTCACCGTCGTCCAGCAGCGCCTGCATGGACATCTGGATCAGCTCGGAGACGCCGTTGCCGAGGTAGATGTCCTCGACGGACAGGTCGATGCCCTTGGTCTGGTAGTGCTGCATCACCGCGCGGCGGGCGGAGAGCAGGCCCTTCGCGTCGCCGTACCCGTGGGCCGTGCCGACCGTGCGGAGGATGTCCTCCAGGATCTCCGGCGGGCACTCGAACCCGAAGGCCGCGGGGTTGCCGGTGTTCAGCTTGAGGATGCGGTGACCTGCCGCCTCCAGCCGCATCGCCTCCTCAAGCACCGGGCCACGGATCTCGTAGCAGACGTTTGCGAGCTTGCTTGACTGGATCACCTGCATGCCAGCCACCCTACGGGCGACCCATCCGTCCCGCGGAGTGTTTTTGACCACCGTCATGACCATCGTCAGCGCCTGTGGGAGCGCTCATCAGCGCCCGTCGGCACGCTCCGTACCAGCCCGAATGCCGCCGGCCCCGGCTGCCCCGCCCCCGCTGCCCCCCTCGGCCCCGGTGCTCGCGAGCGCCGCCAGCCCCGGCAGCCACCCCAGCACCACACCCCACAGCGCCCCGCACAGCACCCCGGCCACCGCGTACCCGAACCAGCCCATCACCCCCGACTCCGTAAGCCGCGCCATCACCAGCCCCCGGAACACCCCGGCCACCGCCGCCCCCGCGACCAGCGCCCACCACCCCACCGCGAGCCGCCGCCCGCGGCTCCCGACCGGCCGCCCGCGCAGGTGGCGCCGCATGACGAGGGCGGCCGTCGCGACCAGCAGCAGCGCGGCGAAACTCTCGCTCAGGGTGACGGCCCACGGGGTGTCCCCCAGCGGCGTGACGCGCAGGCCGGGGAGGTACAGCGGCGCGCCGAGCGCACTCGGGACGACGGTGAGACCGGCGCTCGCGGTGAGGCCCGTCAGCACCGGCCCGATGCCCAGCAGCACGACGAGGAGCAGGCAACTCCCCGTCACGGCGGCCACGATCCGGGTCTTCGGCGGCATGCCGCGCACTGTAGGGCGGGTGGGGGAGGGGCGACAGGGGGCGTGCGGGGGAAGGAGGCGTGTGCGGGGCCGGTTGCTCGCGGGGCCGGGCCGGTTCGCGGTCTGTTGTCATGAACGGGGCGGACCTAGGCTCCGTACATGGGTGGGATGCGGACGGACGGGGACGGCGAGGCCCATGACGAGACCGGAGGGGCCGCGCCCGGTGACGCGCCCGAAAGCGCCGCCAAACGCCGCCCCCGCTCCCGGCCTTGGCACGCCGCCGTCCTCGCCCTCGTCCTGGCGCTGGCCGCCGCCCTCCTCGTGGCCGTCGGCCCCTCCGAGGCGGACGCGCCCCCCGACGCGCCCACCGGCCGCCGCTGGATCACCGACCAGGGTGGCCGGGCCCTCGTCCTGCGCGGCCTGAACACCGCGAGCAGCGCCAAGGACGACCCCCGCGGCCTGCCGTGGATCACCGAGCGGGACGTGCGGCGCGAGTACGAGGGCATGGGGAGCAACCTCGTGCGCTTCCTCCTCCAGTGGCGGGCCGTCGAGCCGCGCCCCGGCGCGTACGACGACGCGTACCTCGATCAGGTCGCCGAGCGCGTGCGGTGGTACGCCAAGCGGGGCTACCGGGTGCTGCTGGACATGCACCAGGACGTGTACGGGCCCGGCACCAGCGGCAACGGCGCGCCGCGCTGGGCCACCGAGAGCGACGGGCTGCGCGCGGAGCGGACGGACCCCTGGGAGCTGGGCTACGTCGAGCCGGGCGCGCTGCGGGCCTTCGACCACTTCTGGGGCAACCGGTCCGCCAGCCGCGACCTGCGGCGGCACTACGCCGAGGCGTGGCGGCACGTCGCGCGCCGGTTCGCGGACGAGGACGCGGTGCTCGGCTACGACCTGATGAACGAGCCCTGGGGCGGCTCCGTCCAGGGCCCGCACTTCGAGGCCGGGCCGCTGGCCGCCCTGTACCGGCAGGTCATCAAGGCCGTCCGCACCGTGGACCGGGACCACTGGATCTTCGTCGAGCCGGAGGCGGTCAGCACCAACTGGGGCCTGCCCAGCGCCCTCCCGTACTTCGAGGACCCGCGCGGCGACGGCGACCGGGCGCGCATCGGCTACGCCCCGCACCTGTACCCCCTCCCCATGGACCTCGGTGGCGGGTACGACGGCGACACGGCGCGCTGGGTGGACCGCACGCTGTCCTCCTGGCGGCAGCAGGTCGAGCGGACCGCGCGGCGGCTGCGGGCCCCGGTGCTGCTCGGCGAGTATGGGCTGAACGTGAGCCTGCCCGGCGCCCTGGAGTACGTCGCGAAGGTCGAGCGGATGGCGGAGGAGATGGGGGCCGGGACCGCGTACTGGTCCAACGACCCCGGCTCGTGGGCCCCTTGGGACGCGAAGGGGCGGCCGACCCCGCTGCTGCCCGTACTGGACCGCCCCTACCCCCGGGCGATCGCCGGCGACCCGAAGGCGTACACCTGGGACGCCGCGGCCCGCACGCTGCGCGTCAGTTGGCGGGGGAGGGCGGACATCAACGGCCATACGGAGATCTACCTGCCGAAACGCACCTTCCCGCGGGGCGGGCGGGTGACGGGCGCGGCGGTGGTGAAGTGGGACGCGGGGGCGCGCGTGCTGACGGTACGCTCCGTGCCGGGCGATCAGGCGGTGACGGTCACGCCGAAGCCCTGAACACGGTGAATACGGGGGGGTGCGGCATGAGCGGTTCCGGTGTGCCGGAGGCGGGGAGACGAGCGGGCCGTCCGCGGAGGCGATCCCGCCGGGCGGCAGGGGAACCCGAGGCGTACGGCGGGGAGCCCGTGGCGCGCGGCCCGTTCGCGCTGCTCAACGACGAGCCGGTGAGCGCGCCGGACGACGACCTGCTCGGCACCGGCCGGGCCGCCAGGCAGCTCGCCGGACTGCTGCTGTCCTCCCGGGCCTCCACCCCCTTCACCCTGGCCGTGGACGCGGGCTGGGGCATGGGCAAGAGCAGCCTGATGCGCCTGGTGGACGCGGAGCTGACACGGGCGCCCGAGGTCGAGACGGTCTGGTACAACGCCTGGACCTCCACCGGCGCGGACGCCCTGGAGGGCCTGATCAAGTCCGTTCTGATGCGCTTCGACCGCCGGGTGCTGCGGCGCGGTCTGCACCGGGTGTCCGAACAGCGGGCGGTGCTGCGGGTGCTGCGCGCCACCGCAACCCTCGCCACCGGGCCGCTGGGCGTCGCGGGCCTGGTCAACGAGTTGTGGCAGAGCCTGTCGGTCAACTCCCAGGCCCGCAACGAGATGCGCGGCGCCATCCAGGAACTCGTCCAGGAATGGGCCGAGACCGCCGAACACCGGCCGCGCCGGCTGCTCGTCGTCTTCATCGACGACCTCGACCGCTGCTCGGAGGAGACGGTGCTCGCCGTCTGCGAGGCCGTCAAGATCTATCTGGACGTGCCGGGGCTGGCGTTCGTCATCGGCTGCGACCGCTCGGCGCTGGGCCCGAACGGGCTGCTGCGCGACCTCTCCCCGGCCGGTTCCGCGTTCATGGAGAAGATCTTCCAGACCAGCTACCGGGTCCCGGCCGTGGACGGGCAGGGCGTCAAGGAGTACATCCGCTGGTGCGCCCGCACGGCCGGGGTGGCGGCGCTGCTGGACGACGGGCTGGTGGACCTGCTGGCGCAGCAGTCCGGACGCAACCCGCGCCGGATCAAGCGCCTGGTCAACGGCTTCGTCCTGGAAGCCACGCTCAACCCGGTGTGGCGTGACTTCGGCCCCGGCGCGGTCATCCGCACCCTCCTGCTCCAGCACTTCTATCCGGACTTCTACCGGATGATGACCGGGGCGGTGGGGGTGGTGGACGGTGACGTGGTCGCCGAGTTCCGCACGTACCGGGAGGCGCGGCGGATGCTGCTGTCGAACGGGAACGCGAACGGGAACGGGAACGGCGAGGGCGATCGGACGCGGCTGCGGGAGTTCCTGGCCCAGTACGACCTGGCCCCGCCGCAGACGCTGGGCGTGACCGGTGACGTGGTGCTGGAGGCGCTGGAGCGCCAGCTCCCCACCGACTTCCCGGAGCTGGTGATCAACCCGGCGTTCTGCTCGCTGATCGAGGAGCTGATGCGGCTGCCGGACGCGGCGAGCCTGCTGCTGCGGCTGCGCGAGGGACCGCAGAGCCCGGCCGCGCCGACCGGTCTGCCGTCCGCCGAGTGGCGGCTCCCGGCCGGGGAGGCGGCGGACGACGGCCCCGAGCGGTGGCCGTTCGCCTGGGCGCCGCCCACGGTCCGGCCCGCGCAGGACGCGGCGGCGCCGGAACCGGCCCGCCGGGCCGAGGCGGCGCGGCCGGGGCCGGTCCGGGACGCCGGCCTGGACCGCTGGCTGAGCGACCTGCGCAACCGGCCGCGTCCCACCGCCGAGTCGGTGGAGAACCTGCTCACGTTCCTCGCCGGTCTCCAGGCCGACGCCGCCCCGTTGGACATCCTGTGGGTGGACGACAAGCCGGAACGGAACCAGGATCTCGCCGAGATGCTGACCGACCGCGGGGCACAGGTACGGACGTCGACCGACCGGGACTCGACGGTGGCGGCCGTCCGGGCGTCCCGCCCCGACCTGCTGATCTCGAACATCGGCCGGGGGCCCACGGGCAAGTACGCGGGCCTGGAGATGGTTGAGCGACTGCGCGAGGAACTGTACGGCGGGCCGGTGATCTTCTTTACCCGCCGGGTGACGCCCGAGCGGCGGCGGCGGGCGGCCGAGCTGCGGGCCCTGGGCGTCACGGACCGGCCGGGCGAGCTGATCGAACTGGTGGAATTCATGATCATGGCCAAGCGCGACCTGCCGGGGACGGGGCCCGCCGACTGACGGTCCGGCCGCCGGGGGAGCCCGCTCCGCCCGGCGGCGAGATCCGTCAGAAGCCCCCTAACTCTTCTCCCTCCGCACCGTCCGCCCCGCCAGCACGTCCGTCCGCCGCCCGTCCTCGACGACGAACCGGCCGTCGATCAGGACGTGCGGGATGCCGGACGGCAGCGTGCGCGGCGCGTCGAAGGTGGACCCGGCGGCCACCGTGTCCGGGTCGAACAGGACGAGGTCGGCGCGGTAGCCCTCGCGGACCAGGCCGCGGTCCGGCAGCCGCAGCCGGGCCGCCGGGCGGGAGGTGAGGTGCGCGACGCACTCCTCCAGCGAGAGCACGCCCAGCTCCCGGGCGTACGTCCCCAGGTAGCGCGGGAAGGTGCCGTACGCCCGCGGGTGCGGCTTGGCGCCCTGGAGGATGCCGTCGCTGCCGCCCGTGTGGACGCGGTGCCGCATGATCTGCCGGACGTTCTCCTCGTGGCCGACGTGCTGGAGGATGCTCGTCCCGAGCCGGTCCTCGATCAGCAGCCGGCGGGCGGTCGTCCACGGGGCCTCGCCGCGTTCGGCCGCGCTCTGGGCCACCGTCTTGCCGACGTACCCGTTCAGGGCCGGGTCGGAGACGCCGGAGATCTCGATGGTGTCCCACTCGATGGGCACGCCGTGGCAGCCGTCCGCGCCGACGACCTCCATGACGTGCCGGATCCGGTCGGCCGTCGCCGGGTCGCGCAGCCGGTCCAGGATCGCGGCGGGGCCGCCCTCGCTGGCCCAGCTCGGCAGCATGGCGACCAGGGTCGTGGAGCCGGGGGTGTAGGGGTACGTGTCCAGGGTGATGTCCGCGCCGCCGTCGAGGGCGTGGTCCAGGAGGGCGAGCAGGTCGGGCGCGCGGCCCTTGTTCACGCCGAAGTTCATGGTGGCGTGGGCCAGGTGGAGGGCGCACCCCGCCTCGCGGGTGAGGTCGATCATCTCCTCGTACGCCTCCAGCGCGCCCGCGCCGTAGGAGCGGTGGTGCGGGCAGTAGTAGCCCTCGTACCGGGCCACCACCCGGCACAGCTCGGTGAGTTCGGCGTCCCGCGCGTACATGCCGGGCGTGTAGGTCAGGCCGGAGGACAGGCCCACCGCGCCCTGCTCCAGCCCCTCGGCGACCAGGCGCCTCATGTGCGCGAGCTCGTCCTCCGTCGCGGGGCGGTCCTCCCAGCCGACGGCCAGCATCCGGACGGTGCCCTGGGGGACGAGGTAGGCGGCGTTGACGGCGATGCCCCGGCCGTCGAAGCCGTGGTCCAGCCGGTCCAGGTACTCCCCGACCGTGCGCCAGGTGAAGTCGATGTCCGAGCCGTCGCCGTTCCAGCCGGTGATCTGGGCGCGGATCTCGGCGAGGGTGCGGTCGTCGACGGGCGCGTACGACAGGCCGTCCTGGCCGATGACCTCCAGGGTGACGCCCTGCGCGGCCTTCGCCTCGTGCGCGGGGTCGCGCAGGAGGGCGAGGTCGCTGTGGGCGTGCATGTCGATGAAGCCGGGGGACAGCGCCAGGCCGTCCGCCTCCACCGTCCGGCGGGCGGTGGGGCGGCGGCCCTCGCCCTCCCCGACGATCGCGGCGATCCGGCCGCCGTCCACGGCCACGTCGGCCCGGTACGCGGCACCTCCGGTGCCGTCGACGACGCGGGCGTCACGCAGGACGAGATCCATGACGAGCCCTTCTCCCTGGTTCGGACGGTGGTTCGGACGGTGGACCGGAAGGTGGTCCGGACGGTGGTCTAGAAGTACGTGCGGAGGTAGTCCGTGACCGTGCCGTCGGCCTCGGTCAGCGGGATGAGCTGCCACTTGTCGAAGGACGTGCAGGGGTGCGAGAGCCCCAGGCCCACCCAGTCGCCCACCTCCAGCTCGGCGCCCTCCTCGGTCCGCACCCAGGCGTGCTGGTCGGACAGGCCGGTGACGGTGATGCCGGTGGCCGGCCGCTCGGAGCCGTCCCGGGCGGACCGCACGACCTGCGCCTGCGGCAGGTCCAGGTCGTACGCCGCGTCGCGCTTGCCCGCGTTCAGGAACGCCTGGTCCGGCGCCGGACGGGAGACCACCTGCGCCCAGAGGCGGAAGGCGGGCCGCAACGCGCCCTCTTCCGGGACGCGGTTGAAGGGGGTGAGCCGCCGGTAGTGGCCGTCGTCGTGCGAGACGTACGCGCCCGAGCGCAGCAGCTTGAGCACCGGCCGGGACAGCTCCGGCACCTCCGCGAAGACCTCGGCGACCGCGTCGAACCAGGCGCTGCCGCCCGCGCTCACCACGATCTCCTCGTCCGCGCCCAGGGCGGCGAACCGGCCGTCCGCGTCGAAGGCGGCGGCCAGCGCCACCAGGCGGCGCAGCCACGCGGTGACCCGCTCGGGGCTCGCCTCCGGTACCTCGCCCTCGTACCCCGCGACGCCCACCAGGCGCAGGGTGTCCGCGGCGGCCACCGCCTCGGCCACCGCGGCGCACTCCGCCTCGGTCCGCACGCCGGTCCGGGCGCCCTCGCCGGCGCCCAGCTCGACGACCACGTCCACCGGGCGGGCGGGGGCGGCCTCGCGCAGCGCGGCGTCCATCAGCTCCACACCGCGTACGGAGTCCACGTAACAAACGAAGCGGAAGTCCGGGTCGGCGTCCAGCTCACCGGCCAGCCATCGCAGGGCGGCGGCGTCCACCAGCTCGTTCGCGAGGAAGATCCGCCCGATGCCGAACGCGCGGCAGACGCGGACCTGGTGGGGGACGGCGACGGTGATGCCCCAGGCGCCGTGCGCGAGCTGGCGGGCGAACAGCCGCGGGGACATGGAGGTCTTGCCGTGCGGGGCGAAGGCCAGGCCGTGCCGGGCGGAGTAGGTCTCCATCAGGGCGAGGTTGTGCGCGACGGATTCGGCGGACAGGGCCAGGACGGGCGTGGTGAAGCCGCCGGTGAACAGGTTGCGCCGCTCGGCGGCCAGCTCGCCGACGGTCAGCCCGTCGGCGTCCGGCGGCAGGCCCTTGAACTGCGGACCGACCCGCTCGGCGGCCGGCTCGTCCAGCTTCTGCGCGAGCCGGTCGCCGGTCGGGCCGCCGGTGCCGGCGCCGGTGGCGAGTGGGGAGCGGGACAGTCCGGCGGCCATGCGGGCCTCCTCGAAGTTCTCGTTGCAGTGTATGCAACACCCATTGCGCATATCGCTTACTGCTGTCTAACATCCGAGCCATCGCCCGGTCAATGGTGAGCGACACGGACCGGAACGGCGGGCAACGCCCCGCCTCCGGCCGGGGATCGGGACGGGTGGCCTCCCCGAGGGGCCACCACCGGTCGCCGGCCCCGTCCCCGCCCCGTTCCCGCACCTCCGACCGTCGCGCACCCCGCGAACCGGCCCCGACGCCAAGGAGCGCACCCGATCGTGACCAGGTCCTCGAACACCGGCGGCACCCGCCCCGACCCGGGCGCCGACGTCGTCTGCCTCGGCGAGTCCATGGTCACCTTCATGCCGACGCGGCCCGGCCGCCTCGCCGACGTGCCGTCCTTCGAACGTGGCATCGGCGGCGCCGAGTCCAACGTCGCCTGCGCCCTCGCCCGCACGGGCCACCGGACGCGCTGGCTCTCCCGCGTGGGCGCCGACGGGTTCGGCGACCACCTGCTGGAGACCATCGCCGCCCACGGCGTGGACGTCTCCCACGTCCAGCGCGACCCGGTCCGGCCCACCGGCGTCTACTTCCGCACGGTGGGGGAGCGGGCGACGGGGGCGGAGCCCGGGCCCGACACCACCGACGCGGTATCGGACGATCCGGCCGCGGCCGGGACGCCCGGCGCGCCCCCCGCCGTCCCCCTCGCCGAAGTCGTCTACTACCGCGCCGGTTCCGCCGCCTCCGCGCTGACGCCCGCGCTGCTGGACGAACGCGCCCTGTGGGACGCCCGCGTCGTGCACGTCACCGGCATCACCGCCGCCCTCTCGGACGGCTGCCTGGACGTGCTGCGCACGATCACCGCCCCCGCGCCCGGCCGCCCTCTCGTCTCCTTCGACGTCAACTACCGGGTCGGCCTGTGGCGGGCGCGGGCGATGCGCCGTGCGGAGGAGCAGGCCGCCTACTCCGACGACGGCCCCACGAACGATCCGCGGACCGCCCCCGCGAACGCCCCTCGGACCTCCCACCCCGCCGACGGCCCCGAACTCCTCCTCGACCTGGCCCGCGGCTGCGACCTGGTCTTCGTCGGCGAGGACGAGGCCGCGGCGGCCTGGGGGCTGCACGGGCCCGCGGCCGTCCGGGCGGCGCTGCCCGAGCCCGGCACCCTCGTCGTCAAGCAGGGAAGCGAAGGCGCCACTGTCTACGCGCGCGACGAAGACGGCACGGACACCGTGACCTTCGCCCCGGCGCTGACGGTGGACGTGGTGGCGCCGGTCGGGGCGGGGGACGCGTTCGCCGCCGGGTTCCTGGCCGCGACGCTGCGCGGGCTGCCGGTCTTCGAACGGATCCGGCACGGCCACCTGATGGCCGCCGCCTCCCTGACCGTCACCGGGGACGTAGGGGAGCCGCCCTCCCGCGCCGTCGCCGACCGCCTTGTCGCGCTCGCCCCCGAGGCGTGGGGGAGACTGCGACTCGGCCCCGGCTGGACCACCGAGGACGGCGACCCGCACAGGGACGCCGCCCCCGGCCGGGACGGGAACGACGGCGGAGCCCGGGAAAGGACGGGCGACGGCGGCAGCCAGGGGCCGGGAACCGCACGGGTGGAGGTCCGTACCCCATGAGTCAGACAGTCGATCGCGCGCTGAGCATCCTGCCCTTGCTGGCGCAGGGCCCGGCCAACCTGGAGCAGGTGGCGACCCGCCTGGGCGTCCACAAGTCCACCGCCCTGCGGCTGCTGCGCACCCTCCACGAGCACGGCATCGTCTACCGCCAGCCCGACCAGCGCTACCGCCTGGGCGCCCGGCTGTTCGCCCTCGCCCAGGAGGCCGTCGAGAACCTCGACGTCCGCGAGATCGCGCACCCGCACCTGGTCGAGCTGAACGAACGCTGCGGGCACACCGTGCACCTCGCCGTGTACGAGGAGAACGAGGTCCTCTACATCGACAAGGTCGAGAGCCGCTACCCGGTGCGGATGTACTCGCGCATCGGCAAGCCCGTCGCGATCACCGTCGCGGCGGTCGCCAAGCTGCTCCTGGCCGATCTGCCCGAACCCGAACGCCGCGCGCTCGCCGAACGGCTGGAGTACCCCGCGTACACGGCCCGTTCGACCCCCGACGCGACCGCCTTCCTCGCCGAACTCGCCAAGGTCCGCGACCAGGGCTGGGCCACCGACCTGGGCGGCCACGAGGAGGCCATCAACTGCATCGGGGCCCCCATCCGGGGCGCGGACGGACGGGCGGTCGCCGCCATGTCCGTCTCCGCGCCCAGCGTCGTCGTCACCGGCGACGAACTCCTCAAACTGCTCCCGCTGGTGCGCCGCACCGCCGACGCCATCAGCCGGGAGTACTCCGGGCTGCACACACCAGGGGGCGAGGCGGCACCCGCCGCCGGCCCCCGCACGCCCGGCCGCACCATCACCACAGCCAAGGACTGACACCCATGACCGAGAAGATCGCGCTCACCCCGGCCACCCACACCACCCCGCCCGCCAAGTTCTCCCACGGCGTCAAGAAGGGCAACATCCTCCAGGTCGCCGGCCAGGTCGGCTTCCTGCCCGCCGTGGAGGGCCAGGCCCCCACCCCGGCCGGCCCGACCCTGCGCGAGCAGACCCTCCAGACCTTCGCCAACGTCAAGGCGATCCTCGAAGAGGGCGGCGCCACCTGGGACGACGTGATGATGCTGCGCGTCTACCTCACCGACGTGGACCACTTCGCGGAGATGAACGAGATCTACAACGCGTACTTCGAGGCCGAGGGCCTGAAGGAGGCGGCGCCCGCCCGCACCACCGTCTACGTCGGCCTGCCCAAGGGCCTGCTGATCGAGATCGACGCGCTCGCCGTCCTGGGCTGATCCCCCTTGCCGTTACCGCCCGCGCCGCCCTCGGAGTCCAGCGCGTTTCCCGAGCGTTCCTCGGAGATCGCCCCGGTCACCGAGCGTTCCTCGGAGATCGTCGCGCCGCCGGAGCGTTCGCCGGAGCCTTTCCCGGATCCTGTCGCGGCTTCCGAGCGCTCCCCGGAGCACACCGCGTCTTGCGAACGCGCCCCGGATCCCCTCGCGCGTTCCGGACGTTCGTCCCCGGAGGTCACCACGACCGCTGAGCCTCCGGCCCCCTCGCCGCCGAGCCACCACCAGCCGTACGGCACGGCGCCCCGTACCGACGGGGCGCCGTGCCGCGCTCCCCCCTGCCCGGAAGATCCTGACTGACAACGGAGTCATCGCATGTTCCTCGCCGCGGCCCCCACCCCACCGGCACCACCCCACACCGGCGGACTGCTCGCCCTGATACCCGGCACCGGCGGCCTGCTGACCGTCGCGGCGCTCGGCATCCTGCTGCTGCTCTTCCTCATCATCAAGGTCCGGCTGCAGCCCTTCGTGGCACTGCTGGCCGTGTCCATCGCGGTCGGCCTGGCGGCCGGGCTGTCGGTCACCGAACTCTTCGGCACCGTCCAGAAGTCCGCCGCCGTCTCGGTCATCGAGTCCGGCATGGGCGGCATCCTCGGGCACGTCGCGATCATCATCGGCCTGGGCACCATGCTCGGCGCCATCCTGGAGGTCTCCGGCGGCGCGGAGGTGCTCAGCGCCCGGCTGCTGCGCCTGTTCGGCGAGAAGCGGGCGCCGCTGGCCATGGGCCTGACCGGCCTGATCTTCGGCATCCCGGTCTTCTTCGACGTCGGCATCTTCGTGCTGGCGCCCATCGTGTACGCGGTCGCCAAGCGCTCCGGCAAGTCGATCCTGCTCTACGCGATGCCGCTGCTGGCCGGCCTGTCCATGACGCACGCGTTCCTGCCGCCGCACCCGGGGCCGGTCGCCGCGGCCGGGCTGTTCAACGTGAGCCTGGGGTGGGTCATCCTCATGGGCATCGTCTGCGGCGTGCCCGCCGTGCTGGCCGCCTGGGGGTACGCCGCCTGGATCGGCAAGCGCCTGTTCGTCGCCGTCCCGCTGGACATGGTCGAGGCCGCCGAGGAGGCCCGCTCCGCCGTGGTCGCCGAGCAGCGGGCGGCGGGGGTGACGGCGGACGAGAAGCCGGTCTCGCTCGGCACCGTCCTGACCATCATCGGCACCCCGCTCGTCCTCATCCTCCTGGCGACCTTCTCCTCCATCGCCCTGGACCCCTCCACCCTCCGCTCGGTCATCGAGTTCTTCGGCAGCCCCTTCGTCGCCCTGACGATCGCCCTGCTGATGGCGTACTACCTGCTGGGCGTGCGGCGCGGCTGGTCCCGCAAGTCGCTGGAGACCGTCTCCACCGCCTCCCTCAAGCCGGTCGGCAACATCCTGCTGGTCGTCGGCGCGGGCGGGATCTTCGGCGCGGTCCTCAAGGGCAGCGGCGTGGCCGACGCGCTCTCCTCCACCTTCCAGAACGTCGGCCTGCCGGTCATCGTCCTGGCCTGGCTGGTCTCGGTGGTGCTGCGGGTGGCGCAGGGCTCGGCCACCGTCGCCATCGTCACCACCGCCGGCATCGTGCTGCCGCTGGTCGAGGGCCAGGGCCTCTCCCAGGCCCACCTCGCCCTGATCATCATGGCCATCTCGGCCGGTTCCATCTTCGCCTCGCACGTCAACGACGGCGGCTTCTGGATGGTCGCCAAGTACTTCGGCATCTCCGAACGGGACACCCTCAAGTCCTGGACGGTGCTGGAGTCGGTGCTGTCGGTGGCCGGGTTCGCGGTGGCGGCGGTGGTGAGCTTGGTGGTGTAGGGGCCGGCGTTCGCATCCCATGGGAGGGACGCGGACGAACACCAGCCGTAGGGCGGGCGGGTTCGTATGCCTTCCGTAGGGCGGGCGCGTACGAACGCCGGAACGCCCGGACCGTGGCCTCTCATGGGGGACGGGCCGGGCGTGGCACCCCCTCGGTATCCGGTTGCGGCGCCGGACGGACGTGCCCGAGACTCGCCCGATGATCGTTTTCCGCCCCGTCCTGGAAGTCCTGGGCCCCGACGGCTTCGCCCTCTGGCCCGTCGCCGACGTGGGACGGTACGACTTCCTGCCGCTCGGCGGCGCGCTCACGCCCGACGAAGTCGGCACGGCCGTGATGAGCGCCGCCACCCACAACAGCGTCGCCGCCACCCGCAACAGCCTCGCCTCCGAGCACGACGGCCCCGGCCCCGAAGGCGACGGCCCCGCACACGACGCCCACCCGCCCCGGCCCGCGGATCCGGTCGGCGACTTCCTGCACGGGCTGCTCGCCGGGGAGAACCTCTTCCTCTCCGGCGGCCTGTGGGTCACGGACACCACGACCGGCGCCACCCTGCTGCCGGGCTGCTGCAACGGGCTGGAGGAGCGGGGCGACTGGCGCGAGCTCCTGGACGGCGTCGGCTGGGCCTCCTTCGGGCACGACCCCGGCCCGTTCGCCGAACGCGTCGGTGACCTCGTCCGGCTGACCGTCGACGCCGAGCAGGACGGCAGCCCGGTGATCGAGCTGCCCGTCACCGAACTGCCCCGCCTGCTCGCGGACGCCGAACGCGATCTGACGGACTTCCTGCGCCTGGCCACCGAGTGGGCCGCCCGGCAACTGCCCGAGCACGCCGCCCTCGTCTCCGCCGCCCTCGCCCGCGCCCTGGGCCTGCCCGCGAACGCGACCTGAACGGGCCCCTTTCGCGAGCCGCGAGCCGGGAGGCGACCGGCGCACCGGCCGCTTCGGGGCCCGGCACGCCGGCCGCCTCAGCCGGTCGTCATGACGTCACTTCCCCGCGAAGCCACGACGTCGTGTCCACTGCGATGCCACGCCGTCACTTCGCCGTTCCGCTACTGCGCTACTGCGCCGCTCCGCTACTTCGTCGCGCAGTACTGCGCTTCCTTGCCGATCGAGCGGTACATGCAGTCGGAGTTCTCCAGGAGCTGGAGCACCGCGTCCCGGTTGCGCGCGGTCTCGCGGGCGATCACGGTGTCGCGCGGGTAGAAGCCGCCCGCGCCCGCCGAGGACGGGTACATCTCGAAGGTGTAGCCGAAGATCTTCTGGTCGCCCCACAGCCAGTCGTCGATGGAGCCGTCCGTGACGTACAGGTCGCTGGACTGCTCGGGGGTGTAGCCGTTGCTGGCGGCCATCTTGCGGCCCACGGCGGCGAAGGCGTCCCGGTCGTCCTTGGTCAGGCCGGGGGCGGTGTCGGCGGTGGTGTAGCCGTACGGCCACAGGACCAGTTCGCTGTAGGTGTGGAAGTCGATGGCGGTCTTGATCTGCTGCTTGCCGCCCACGATCCGGCCGCGGACGAAGTTGGCGACGACCTTCACCTCGGGCGCGGAGGCGGCGGAGGGGCCGCGGTAGGTCTCGGAGGCGGTGCTGCCCGAGGAGCCGCCGCAGCAGCCCCACTTGAAGTCCCAGTTGCGGTTCAGGTCGGTGCCGACGTTGCTCGAACCGGCGTTGGGCTGCCGGTTCTTGCGCCAGCTCCGGAAGGAGCCGGTGGCGATGTCGTAGGCGCCGCCGTCCGGGTTCACATCCGGGATGACCCATATCTCGCGGCTGTCGAGCATCTTGGTCACGCGCGGGTCGCTGCCGTAGGTGGAGCCGAACTCCTTGAGGAGGTAGAGCGCCATCTCGACGGTGAGGTGTTCGCGGGCGTGCTGGTGCGCGGTGAACAGGACCTCGGGCTCGTTCTCGTCCTGGGCCACGTTCTTGCTGATCTTGATGGCGACGATGTCCCGGCCTTCATAGGACTTGCCTATGACGCGCTTGCTCATGATGGCCGGATATCTGCCGACCAGCGTGTTGATCTCCTGGGTGGCCTCGGCGTAGTTGTGGTAGCCCGCGTAGCCGGACGGGAAGTCCTTGATCCGGTTGCCGGTGCCGCCGGGTGGCGCGGGCAGCTCCTTGAGCCGGTAGCCGAGGGTGCGCAGCACCTCGGCCTGCGCGGCGTCCGCGGTGACGACGACGGAGCGGCCGTGCACCTCGTCGATGGACACGCCGGTGGAGGCGAGGTCGGAGCGCTGCCGGACGGTGGCCGGGCCCGTCACCTCGTACTGCCGGTTCCGGTCCTGGTCGGCGGCCCGGACCGGGGTGCCGGCGGCGGCGTTGACCGGCCGGTCCTCCGGCGCGGAGTCCCGCGCCGCCGCCGTGATGGGCGCGGCGAGCGCGAGGGTGAGGAGCGCGGCGAGGGCGGTGGTGCGCCGACCGCGGTGGCGAAGTCGCATGCGGGTCTCCTGTGGGATGGGCGGCGAGCGACGGCGACAGTGTTCGGCGTTGGCATGGCCCGGTCAAGGAGTGCGGTCGGTCAACGTGGCGGGACGGTGAAAACCCGCCAACTTGTCATGCTCAATGTCAACTTCGTTGTCACGCACCGCCCCGCCCCGAACAATGCGCACGACGAACCGAAGGAACTTCGGTGACGGACATGTGAGAGGACGACCCCCCATGAAGAAACCTCTCGTCGGCGCCCTGATCACGGCCGTCCTCGGCGCCGCGGCGCTGGTGGGCGGCACCGCCGGACCGGCGGGTGCGGCGCAGGTCCCCGACACCCGGGCCACCCAGGCGCGGACGGCGCCGGTCGAGCGGGCCGCCCCGGCCGCCGCGCCCCGGGCCAAGGCGATCACCTACGCGGGCACCGTGGCCCTGAGCAACTGCTCCGGCTCGGTCATACGGCTGCCCTCCTCCGCCGACAACGACCCGGCCCTGGTCATGTCCAACGGCCACTGCCTGACGGAGGGGATGCCGGGCGCCGGCGAGGTCCTCGTCGACCGGCCCTCCACCCGCAGCTTCACCCTCCTGAACGCCAACGCGGGGAACGCCGGTACGGTGCGCGCCACCAAGCTCGCGTACGGCACCATGACCGACACCGACGTGTCCCTGTACCAGCTCTCGTCCACGTACGCGCAAATACAGCAGCGCTACGGCATCAAGGCGCTCGAACTGGCCGCCACCCACCCCGCCAAGGGCGCCGCCATCAGCGTCGTCTCCGGCTACTGGAAGCGCACCTACACGTGCGCCATCGACGGCTTCGTCCACCGCCTCAAGGAGGGGGAGTGGACCTGGAAGGACTCCGTCCGCTACACCCCCGCCTGCAAGACCATCGGCGGCACCTCCGGCTCGCCGGTGATCGACCACACCACGGGCAAGGTCACCGCGATCAACAACACGGGCAACGAGGACGGCGGACGCTGCACCGTCAACAACCCCTGTGAGGTGGACGAAAACGGCACCGTGACCGTCCGCCAGGGCATCAACTACGCCCAGGAGACGTACTACATCACCAAGTGCTTCGGCGTCGGCAACAAGCTCGACCTCTACAAGGACGGCTGCCAGCTCCCCAAGCCGGGGGCCGGTCGGCGGTGACGAACCGTTGAACGGCAACGGCTGAACGGCCCACCGCGCTCTCCGCGCACCCCCTCGAAGCCGGGGCCCGCACGCACCCGCGGGCCCCGGCGACGCGCGTCCATTTCTCGTGTCAATTAGGCTAGTTTCGATTTAAATATTTCTTTATCAATACCTTGCTCCTCGCGTCCGGCCCCCGTCGGGACCGGAGCCGCCGGCCCCATGACCTGCCCAACCACCTCGATCCGAGCGCTGGTTACCGGCCGCCGCCGCCCCACCGGCACGACGGAACGGTCGTGACGACTCCCCCAGAACGTGTTTTCCGGGGCGGAACTCGTGGATAAAGTGCTGAGCCAAGAGCGCCTGTGGCGCAGTGGTGTGCCGATCTGCGGTTCCGGGGTTTCCGGTGACCGGAGTGAGTGGGGGACGCGACGTGCCGACCGCGATAGCAGTCACCAGCCCCGACCTGGCGTTGCCGGCCACCGACCGGCAGACCCCGGCCGCCGTCGTCGTCCCGTCGCCACAGGCCCGCCCGCTGGACGAGGCGCTGACCGACGTGGACGCCGTCCTCGCCCACCACGGCCACCTCGTCGTCCTGTACTCCACCGCCTGCCCCCCGGAACACGTCCGGCGGCTGCACACGCTGCGCGCCGTCCTGGAGAGCGAGCGGATGGCGATCGTCCCCGTGGACCTGCCGCCGCTGGCGGTCGCCGTGCTCGCCCGGCAGTTGCGGCAGCTCTCGACGGGCGACTTCAGCCCCGGCGTACTGGCCGGAGCCGCCCGGCTGCTGGCCCACTACGTGCACGCGGGCGCGCTGCTGGGCACCGTCGGCCGACTGGACCGGGTGCCGGTCGACCTGCGCACGCACCTGCGGTCCTGGCTGCCGGGCACCCGCTTCGCCGTCCTGGCCGGGCCGCAGCCGCAGCTCGTCACCGTCGACCGGCGCGGCGAGGGCGCCGGGCTGCGCCCGCCCGGCTTCGCCACCCGGCTCGCGGTGGCCCGCGGCCGGTCCGTCGACGACTGGTGGGTGGAGACCGCGCTCGCCTCCGCCTGGCAGGTCCAGGGCACGTACGAGGCCCCGTTGCCCGCCGAGTCCGCGCGGTGGTGGGGCACCGACAAGGTGGTGGAGTTCGCCGCGGCCGTCCCGGACCTGACCGTGCTCTACCAACTGGTGTCGTCCGTCCGCAGAGAGGAGTGCCGCTGGTGCGGTCTGGAACTGATCGGCGACCGGTGTGCCTTCTGCTCGGCCCCCTTGACGCGCCGGGAACCGGCGGGCGCTCCACGCCCCGCCCCCGGGCCCGCGCTCACCGGACCCGCCACCGCCCCGTCCGAGGCGGCTCCGTCGGCCCTGCGGCGGCGCGGGCTGGCACCCGTCGCGCCGTCCGGCGTGGCGGGGCGCCGGACGGTGGAGCGGGTCCGCTGAGCGGCCTGGTTCCGGGCCCGATCCGTCGGTCCGGCTCCCCGGCGACCGCCCGTCCACCCGGCCCCCCGGCGTCCAGTGGTTCTCGTCCGTTCGCCCCCGCCCGCGTGGCCGCCCCGGCCCGCCCCGTCCCGAACGAGGTCGCCCGCCCATGAACTCACGCCAGCGCCGCGGAGTGATCCTGCTGCTCCTGTCGGTCCTGTGCGCCGTCGGGGTGTTCGTCGGCGTGCTGTCGGTGGTCCGGGACGCCCGGTCCATGGTCGGCCCGGAGGTCACCGCCTACCGCCTGCGCGGCGACGTACGGCCCTACGAGCCGCTGACCGACGGCCAGTTCGAGAAGGTGACGATGCCGCGCCGGTGGCTGCCGCCCACCGCCGTCACCGACCTCGCGGCCTTACGCGGCAAGATCGCCGTCACCCGCCTGCGCAAGGGCTCGCTCCTCCAGGACGACATGATCGTCGCCCGGCCGGCGCTCAAGCCGGGCCGGCAGGAGATCGCCATCATGATCGACGCGGCCACCGGCGTGGCCGGGAAGATCACCGCCGGGTCGCGGGTCAACATCTACGCCACCTTCGAGGGCAAGCGGCCCGAGGACAAACCGGTGTCCAAGGTGATCGTGGCCGGGGCCGAGGTCATCGAGGTCGGCGAGCTGACGCCGCTCAAGCGCAAGGACCCGGGCGACACCAGCGCCTCCCGCCGCACCACCGAGCAGGTCCCCATCACCTTCGCTCTCGGCACCAAGGACGCCCAGCGCGTCGCCTACGCCGAGTCCTTCGCCTCCCACGTCCGACTCGCCCTCGTCGCCCCCGGCGACGAGGAGACCATCCCGGCCGACGAGCGCACGTACACCCTCGACGGCGACAAGTGACCCGGAGGCCCAGGTGACCATCCGCATCCTCCCGGCCGTCGGTGACCCCGACGCCGCCCGGGCCGTGTCCTCCCTGCTCAGCCAGTTGCCCGACGCCGAACCCGCGCCCGCGGTCGCCGACTCAGCGGCGCTGCTGCACGCCCTGACCCAGGCCGCGGCCGGGCCCGCCGCCCCCTCGGCCGCGCCACCGGTCTTCGACGACCTCCCCGAGGTCGTCCTCGTCCACGAGCGGATCGGCCCGCAGCCCGCGCTGGAGCTGATCCGCGAGGTGGCGGTGCGGTTCCCCGCCGTCGGCGTCGTCCTGATCACCGCCGACGCCGGGTCCGCCCTCTTCGCCGCCGCCATGGACGCCGGGGCGCGCGGCATCGTCGGACTCCCGCTCGGTTACGAGGAACTGGCCGCCCGCACCCGGGCCGCCGCGCAGTGGGCGACGGGCGTGCGGGTGCACCTGGGCGGCGGCGCCGAGACGGCGACCGGGCCCGCCGGGACGCTCGTCACCGTCACCGGCGCCAAGGGCGGCGTGGGCACCACCGTCACCGCCGTCCACCTGGCGCTCGCCGCCCGCGCCGCCGGGCGCGGCGTCGCCCTGGTGGACATGGACCTCCAGTCCGGCGACGTGGCCTCCTATCTGGACGTCCAGTTCCGCCGCTCCATCGTGGACCTGGCCGGCATCCACGACCTGTCCGCCCGCGTCCTCCAGGACGCCGTGCACGCCCACCACACGGGCCTCGGCCTGCTGCTGGCCCCCGAGGAGGGGGAGCGGGGGGAGGACCTCGACGACCGGGGCGCCCGCCAGATCCTCACCGCGCTGCGGGCCCGCTACGAGGTCGTCGTCGTGGACTGCGGCGCCCAGATGCAGTCCGGCAACGCCGCCGCCGTCGAACTCGCCGACACCGCCCTCCTGGTGACCACCCCCGACGTGGTCTGCGTGCGGGCCGCCAAGCGCCTGGTCCGGCTGTGGGACCGGCTGCACATCCGCAAGGCGGGCGAGACCACCACCGTCGTCAACCGCCTCACCCGCAACACCGAGATCCAGCCCCCGCTGGTCGCCCAGGCCACCGGCACCACCGTGGCCCGCACCACCGTGCCCGCCGGGTTCAAGGAACTCCAGCCGTATGTGGACAGCGGCCGGATGCAGGACCTGGACGGCCGGTCCGCCGTCCGCCAGGCGCTGTGGGCGCTGGCCGCCGAACTCGGCCTCGTCGAGGCCCCGGCCGCGGCCCGCCCGGGCCGGGGCACCCACCGCGCGCGGCCGTCCCTGACCGGGCGGCGGCGGAAGGCCCTGCCGGCGGGGACGGGGGCCGGTGGGCCCGATGCCTCCCCGGCGGGGGCGGGATCGGGGGCAGGGGCAGGGGCGGAGGGCTGAGGTGGGCGGTCGACGGGAGGGGCGGGATGGCGGTCGGTGCCCGGTTCGCGACCGTGGCCAGGTCACCGTCGAATTCCTGGGGCTGCTTCCGCTGATCCTGGTCGTGCTCGCCCTCCTGTGGCAGTTCGTCCTGGTCGGCTACACGTACGCGCTGGCCGGGCACGCCGCCGACCGGGGTGCCCGGGCCGGGGCCGCCGCCGAGACGGGCGGCCCGGGCTCCTGCCAGGCGGCGGCGCGGGACGACCTGCCCGCCGCCTGGCGGGACGCGTCGATCGACTGCGGGCCGGGGGAGGCGGGGCTGTGGAAGGCGACGGTGGACGTGCGGGTGCCGGTGCTCTTCCCGGGGGCGGTGAGCTTCCCGTTCAGTGTGACGGGGACGGCGGGGGCGGTGCGGGAGGAGGGGGAGGGGACGTGAGGCGACGGGGGGCCGTTCGGGAACGAGACCGCGTTCGGGAGCGGGATGGCGACCGAGGCCGCGACCGGGGGCAGGTCTCGCTCGAATTCCTCGGGTTCCTGCCGATCCTGCTGGCCGTCGCGCTGGGCGTGATCCAGCTCGGGCTGGCCGCGTACGCCGTCCAGCAGGCCGGTACGGGGGCGCGGGCGGCGGCCCGCACGGCGTCCCTGGACGAGGCCGACCGCCGCACCACCCCCGAGAACGCGGGCATCGCCGCGATGAGCGGCTGGATCGGGGAGGGCGCGCGGATCAGCGTGAGCCCGCAGGGCGACGCGGTCCAGGCCACCGCCACCGTCCGCATCCCCTCCGTCATCCCCGGCCTCGGCCCCTGGCCCGCCCGGCGCAGCGCGACCATGCCGCTGCCGGACCAGGGGACGGGACAGCCGTGAGCCGGGGCGGCGGTTGGGGAGGAGCCGGGCGCCCCAGAGGCCCACGCGCCACGCCCGGCAGGCCGGACGACGGACCCCGCGCCGACCTGTGGCGCTGCACCCGCCCCCGTGACCGGCCCCGCGCCCGCCACCGTCACCGGACGAACGCCCGCCCCACCGGAGGAACCACCGCGCCATGAGCCTCAGAGCCCGCATCGCCGCCCCCGACGTGCCCGTCGCGCCCCGCGAGGACGGACACCTCGTCGCCGTCTACCGCGCCAAGCTGCTCGAAGAGATCGACCTCGCCGAGATGTCGTCCCTCGCGGCGGCGGACCGGCGTTCGCGCCTGGAACGCGTCCTGGGGCACATCATCAGCCGCGAGGGCCCGGTGCTGTCCACGGCCGAACGCGACCGGCTCATCCGCCGCGTGGTGGACGAGGCGCTGGGGCTGGGCGTCCTGGAACCGCTGCTCGAAGACGCCTCGATCACCGAGATCATGGTGAACGGCCCGGACCAGGTCTACGTCGAGCGCTCGGGCCGGGTGGAACTCGTCCCCGTCCGCTTCGCCTCGCACGAGCAGCTCATGCAGACGATCGAACGCATCGTCTCCACCGTCAACCGCCGCGTGGACGAGTCGAATCCGATGGTCGACGCCCGGTTGCCGTCCGGCGAACGCGTCAACGTCATCATCCCGCCGCTCGCCCTGAACGGCGCCACCCTCACCATCCGCCGCTTCCCCCGCGCCTACACCCTCCCCGAACTCATCGGCATGGGCACGCTGGACGAGCAGATGGTGGTGCTGCTGGCCGGGCTGGTGCGGGCGAAGTTCAACGTGGTGGTGTCCGGGCCCACCGGCGCGGGCAAAACGACCCTGCTCAACGCGCTCTCCGGGCTGATCCCCGACGGCGAGCGCGTCATCACCGTCGAGGACGCCGCCGAGCTCCAGCTCCAGCAGACGCACGTCATCCGGCTGGAGTCCCGGCCCCCGAACGTCGAGGGCAAGGGCCGCATCACCATCCGCGACCTGGTCCGCAACTCGCTGCGGATGCGGCCCGACCGCATCATCGTCGGCGAGGTGCGCGGCGGCGAGACGCTGGACATGCTCCAGGCCATGTCCACCGGCCACGACGGCTCGCTCGCCACCGTCCACGCCAACAGCGCCGAGGACGCGCTGATGCGCCTCCAGACCCTGGCGTCCATGTCCGACGTGCGGATCCCCTTCGAGGCGCTGCGGGACCAGATCAACAGCGCCGTGGACTGCATCGTGCAGCTCAGCCGGCACGCCGACGGATCCCGCCGGATCACCGAGGTCGCCCTCCTCGACTCGCGCGGCCACGAGGACTACCGCCTGGCGACCGTGTGCCGCTTCGACGCCGAACCCATGGGCGCGGACCGGATCGTGCACGGCCGCTTCCGGTACTTCCCGCTGCCCCGCCGGGTCGCCGAACGCCTCTTCCTGGCGAACGAGCCGGTCCCGGCCGCGTACGGCGTCGCGGCATCGCCTGAGCAACTGGCCACCAGGGGGACCGCGGACCGGTGACCGGTCCCCTCCTCTCCCCCTACCTCTTCGTCCTCTTCTCGCTTCTTCTTCCTCTCTCACAGCAGCCACCCCCACCACCTATCGGATCCCCCACCACCGACACGACGGGACGGACGGCACACGACCATGGACCTCGACCGGCTCACCCTGCTCACCCTCGGCGCCGCCCTGCTCTGCGGGGTGCTGGCGGTCGCGGGCGTCCGGACGTACGCGGCCGGGCGGGCCCGGCGACAGGAGCTGATCGACCGGCTCGCGGGCGGCCACGGGAGCCGGCCAGCGACCCGCCGCCGCTTCCCGAACCTGGACCGCCGGCTGCGCGCCACCCGCTTCGGCCGCCGCCTCGAACTGCGGCTGGCGGCCACCGGGCTCAGCCTCACCCCGGCCGAGTTCCTCGTTGCCATGCTGACGGCGGTGGTGGGCCTGTGGCTCGTCGCGCAGGCCACGCTCGCCGCGTTCTTCGGGCCGATCGCCGCCGTCGTCGCCGTCTGGGCCGCGTTCGCGTTCCTGAACTGGCAGCGGCAAAAGCGCATCGAGAAGTTCATCAACCAGCTCCCCGAGCTCTCCCGCATCCTCGCCAACGCCACCCAGGCGGGCCTGGCCCTGCGCACCGCCCTGGCCATGGCGGCGGAGGAACTGGAGGCCCCGGCCGGCGAGGAACTGGCCAAGGTCTCCGACAAGCTCGCCGTGGGCCACTCCATCGACGACGCCCTGGGCGAACTCGCCGACCGGCTGCCCTCCCGCGAGCTCGTCGTCCTGGTGACGACGCTGGTGCTGGCCAACCGGGCGGGCGGCACGGTCGTCGGCTCGCTGCGCAACCTGACCAAGACGCTGGAGGAGCGCAAGGAGACCCGGCGCGAGGTCCGCACGCAGCTCTCCCAGGTGGTCGTCACGGCGTACGTGGTGCCGTTCCTGGGCATCGGCACGCTGCTGCTGATGGACCGGATCGCGCCGGGCGCCATCGACCGGATGACCTCGGGGTTCCTGGGGCAGGCGGCGGTGGTCGCGGCGTTCGTGCTGTACGCGGTGGGGTTCTTCCTCATCCGCCGCTTCTCCAAGATCGACGTGTGAGCCCAGCCCATTTGCGCGTGTGAGCCCCGCCCACTTGCGCGTGTGAGCCCCGCCCGCCTCCGCGCGCGAGCCCCGCCCGCCTCCGCGTGTGAGCCCCGCGCACCGACGACTCCCCTGAGGAACGGACCCCATGGCACTCGGACTCCTGCTGGCCCTCGCCGCCGCCCTCTCCGTGGCGGGCGCGTGCGCGGGCATCGCCCTCTACCGCCGCGAGGCCAAGCTGCCGCCGGACATCGCCGTGGCCCTGGAGGTCGGCGCGTCCCGGACGACGGCCGTCGGCTCGGCGGTGGACCGGGCGGGCATGCGCTACGCCCCCCTCGTCCTACGCCTGATGGGGGACAAGCGTGTCACCAAAGTCCGTAGACGCATCGATCTCGCGGGCAACCCCGGCGGCCTGACCGTGGACCGCTACGCCGCCCGGCGCGCCGTCTACGGCGTCCTCGGATTCGGCGGCGCGCTGGTGATGTTCCTGCGCGGTCAGCCACTGCTGGGGCTGCTGATGGTGCTGTTCGGGCTGTTCTGGACGGAGGTCGGCATCTGGGCGGCGATTCGCCAACGCAAGGACACCATCGACCGGACGCTGCCCGACTTCCTGGACGTGCTGGCCGTCGTCGTCAGCGCGGGGCTCGGTTTCCGTCAGGCATTGGACCGGGTGGCCGACAAGTACGAGGGCCCCTGGGCGGACGAACTACGGATCACCCTGCGGCAGATGGACATGGGCGTCAGCCGCCGCGAGGCGTTCGAGGAACTGCGCAGGCGCAACGACTCCGAGCAGGTCGGACAGTTCGTGACCGCGCTCCAGCAGGGCGAGGAACTGGGGTCGCCGATCGTCGACACGCTGATCCAGATCGCGAACGACATGCGCCGCACCGACGCCCAGAACGCCCGCCGCCGGGCCGCCCGCGCGGTACCGAAGGCGACCATGGTCATCACCACGTTCATGGTCCCCGGCACGATGATCCTGCTGATCGCGGGCTTCTTCCTGGGGTCGGGCACCAACTTCGGCTCGCTGCTCGGCGGTTGATGCGCGCGGGGGCGCGAGGGGAGTGGCGCGCGTCCGGATTCCCTCCCTGGCTCGGGAAGGGCCCTTCGCACCCGCAACGAAATATGGCACAGTCGGCACCCGTGGAACCCCCGGCCCGCCCGCACCGCCGGACGCGGGCCCGGGACGGCGACGACGGCTGAACGGGGGTGGGTCGAGTGACACCGGACGCCAGGCGGCGGCCACACCAACACCCGGTGACACCGAGCCGCCGACTCGCCCCCGGGGCAAGGGAATCGGGACGGGCGGCCTGTTCCGGGGCGGGTGTTCCGGCGTACGTTTCTCGTGTCGCGATCGCTCCTGTGCGCGATGACACCACGGGGACCGACCAGCCGGACCGCAACGGCCCGGCCTCCCTTGGAGGGGAACACGATGGCGAAGCGGGTTTTGGGGAACGACCGGGGACAGACCTCGATCGAGTACCTGGGCATCATCGCGGTGGTGGTGGCCATCGTCCTGGTCCTGGCGACCACGGACTTCGGCAGCCAGATCGCCAACGCCATCGCGGACAAGATCTCCCAGGTGGTCGGCGTCTAGCGGGGCGCCATCCGGTCGCGGGCATGACCCACTCAACCGGCCCCGGGCGGCGCGACGCGGGGCAGGCCCTCCCCTTCTACATCGTCGCGGTGGCGGGCCTGCTCTTCCTCGCGTTCGCCTTCTTCGCCGTCGGGCAGGCGGCGGCGAAACGGAACGACGCGCAGTCGGCGGCCGACGCGGCGGCGCTCGCCGCGGGCCAGAAGTACCGGGATCAGCTCGGTGAAGGGCTCCTCGACGCGTTGCTGAGCGGTACGGACCCGGGCGACCTGCTGGACGGGCGCGGCATCGGGTCCGGCGAGGCCTGCGCGCAGGCCGAACGGTTCGCCCAGCGCAACCGGGCCGGCGCCACGTGTGAGCCCTCCTCGTGGCCCACGTCGTTCGCCGTGAAGGTCACCACCGACGACACGGTCGGGCATTCCGTCGTCGACGTGACGGAGAGTACGCACGCCGAGGCCGCCGCCACGTCGGTGGTCGAACCGCGCTGTTCCCTCCGGCCAGGGCCCACGCCCAGCCCGTCCCCCAGTTCGTCCGCCACGCCCCCGGCCACCGGCGGCGACGATGGCGACGACGGACAAGGGGACGGCCCGGCTCCCGTGCGCCTTCTTTGCGAAGGCAAGGAATGGACGGTGGACCCGGCGCATCCGCAGGACCTTCCGGAGGCGTCCGACCTCTTCTCCGTACGCCTCACGGAGTGAGCGGAGCGAGCGGCGTGCCCGGGCGGTGGGGGAGGGCGGCAGTGCACGACGACCGGATGACGACCAAAGGATTCGCGACCATGAGCATGCGGCGCACCACGAGGGTGGCCAGGGGGGCAGCAGCCCTGGCGACCGCCGTCGGCCTCGCCCTCACTGCGGCCGGTTGTGGCGGCGAGGGCGGCGGGCAGGCCCGGGAAGGCGGGACGACCACGCCCCGGGCCGGCTCGCCGGCCCCGAAGGACAACGGGCCCGACGAGCCGGCCGCCGACACCAGACGGGTCATCGGCGAGATGAAGGGCGCGGACGGGATCGTCATCGCGCTGCACTCCGCGGTCCGCGACTCGGGCGGCTTCGTCACGGTGAGCGGGACGGTGACGAACCACGGCACCCGGGTCTTCAACGCGATCGACTGGCGGTCGCGTGAGACGGAGATGCGGTCGCGTTCGTCCCTGTCCGGGGCCACGCTGGTCGACAAGGCGGGCAAGAAGCGCTACCTGGTGCTGCGGGACACCAGCGGCGAATGCCTGTGCACGACGGGGCTCAGCGGCTTGCGGCCCGGCGCGTCCCGCCCGGTGTTCGCCCAATTCCCCGCCCCGCCGCAGAAGGTCACCGAAGTCGACTTCCAGCTCCCCACCATGCCGACCGTCACCCTCCAGATCACGGAGTGAGCGGGACGATGACCGCGACGTACGCCGCTCGTACGGCCGTCATCACGGCCCTCGCCCTCGCCCTGACCGTGCCGGCATCCGTCGCGTACGCCCAGGATCCGCCGGGCGTGACCGAAGACTCCGCCCCACCCGTCGAAATCGACCCCCGCGACCCCGACCTTCGCATGGTGCAGGGCGCCACCCTCGCCCCCGCGAAGGTGCTCAACATCAAGTCCGTCGTGGAGACCGACGACGGTTCCGAGCGGCGGCAGGACACCAACTCCAACGTGACCTTCGCCCTCCAGGCCGAGGTGCTCTTCGGGAAGGACAGCGCCGCGCTCTCGCCGGACGCGCTGGACCGGATCGGCACCATCGCCGACGAGATCAAACGGCAGAACGCCAAGACGCTGCGCGTCTTCGGGTTCACCGACGACCTTGGGTCCGCCGCGCACGGCCTGACCCTCTCCAAGCAGCGGGCCAACGCCGTGCAGCGGGAGCTGGCCAAGGCGCTGGACTCCTCCCTCACCTTCCAGATCCGCGGCTACGGCGAGCAGTACCCGATCGCCGACAACGCCACGGAGGAGGGCCGCAAGAAGAACCGCCGGGTCGAGGTGAGCTTCCCCCGCACGGGTCCGTGAGGGCGGGCCAGTCGCACGGGTCCGTGAAGGCGGGCCTGTTGGGGGGCGGAAGCGGGTCGGCCGGGCGTCGACCGTGGGCCCGGGAACTCGTCCGCCTCCCGAAGCGTGAGATCCGCGCGCGATTTGGTGGACTGATCGATCCACCAACTGTTAGCGTCCTGCCATGGCCCGTCCCCGGCAGTTCGATGTGGAGCGGGCGGTCGACGCCGCGTTGGAGGCGTTCCTGGCCGCCGGCTATGAAGCGACGTCCACCCAGGACCTGTGTCAGGCCACCGGCCTGGCGCGGAGCAGCATCTACAGCGCCTTCAACAGCAAGCGCGACCTGTACGAACGGGCGCTCGCCCGCTTCATGGAGCGCAAGAACGCCGAGACGTTCGCGCTGCTGGAAAGCGAACTGCCCGTCCACCGCAAGATCCGCACCCTGTTTCAGCGGATCATCGACGAAGAGTACCCGCCCCGTGAGGAGGGGCGCGGCTGCCTGGTCGTGAAGTCGGCCATCGAAGTGGCCGCGCGCGACCGGGAGATCGCGGGCACCCTCGCCCGCGACTACGGCGAACGGCTCTCCGCCCTCCGGGCCGCCATCGACGCGGGCAAGCGGGACGGTGACATCGCCGCCGACAAGGACTCCCGCGCCCTCGCGCACCTGGTCATCGCGACCATCAGCGGACTGCGCGTGTCGGCGCGCTGCGGCGCGGGCCGGGCGGCGCTGGAGTCGGTCGCGGACACGGCGCTGGCCGCGTTCTGAGGCGCGGGCCGCCGACCCTTGTAGATCTTCGTCACGGCCGCGGTGCGGTCGTGCCTGTCTCCTTGCCTCCCTGGCCTCCTTGCCTCCTTGCGTCCCTGCGTCCCTGCCTCCCGAGTGATCCGGCGCGACCCTTCCCGCTTCCGGTGCTTTCGCGTGTCCACGTTCTGGACTGATCGTTCCCCCATTCCTGTCTTTCACCCACCCACAGGAGCACCCCGATGCCCCCCGTCGTCTATCTCCTCGGCCTGGCGATCTTCGCCCAAGGCACGTCCGAGTTCATGCTCGCCGGACTGATCCCCAACGTCTCCACCGACCTGCACGTCTCCATCCCCGAAGCGGGCCTGCTGGTCTCCGCCTTCGCCATCGGCATGGTCGTCGGTGCCCCCCTGCTGGCCGTGGCCACGCTGCGGCTGCCACGGCGTACGGCGCTGCTCGGGTTCCAACTCGTCTTCATCGCCGGGCACGTCGTCGGGGCGCTGGCTCCGGGGTACGAGGTGCTGTTCGCGACCCGGGTGGTCAGCGCGTTCGCGTACGCCGGGTTCTGGAGCGTGGCGGCGGGGACGGCGGCGAGCCTGGTACCGGAGGAGGTGAGGGGCAAGGCGCTGTCCGTCGTCGGGTCGGGGCTGACCCTCGCCACGATCGTCGGGGTGCCGGCGGGGACGCTCCTGAGCCAGCACGTGGGCTGGCGGGCCGCCTTCTGGGCCGTGGTCGCGCTGACCGCGCTGAGCCTGGTGTCGTTGCTGGTGGCGCTGCCCGCAGGGCGGCCCGGCAGCGGGGCGACGCCGTCCGTCCGTGCCGAGCTGCGGGGTCTGGCGCGCCCGGCGCTGTGGGTCTCCTACCTCGTCACCCTGCTGAGCTTCGGCGCCGGCATCGTCACCTTCAGCTACCTCGCGCCGCTGCTGACCGAGGTCAGCGGTCTGCCGGAGCCGCTGGTGCCGGCGGTGCTCGCGCTGTACGGGGTCGGCGGTCTGCTCGGGATGACCATCGGCGGGCGCACCGCCGACCGCAGCCCCCTGCGCACCCTCGCCCTCGGGGTCGGCGTGCTCACCGTCGCCTCCGCGCTGCTCGCCCTGACGGCGGCGAACCTGGTCGTCGTCGTCGTCCTGGTCTTCGTCCTCGGCGTGACCGGATACGTCACCAACCCCTCGCTGCAGACCCGGGTGTTCGCGCTCGCGCCGGACGCGCCGACCCTCGTCCCCGCCGTCAACACCTCGGCGTTCAACGTCGGCATCACCCTGACGCCGATGCTCGGCGGCCTGGCCATCGACGCGGGGTACGGCTTCGCGTCCGTGGCGTGGGTCGGGGCCGGGGTGGGGGCGGCCGGGCTCGCGGCCACGGCCTGGGCCGCCGCGCTTCAGCGGCGCGCGGCGACCAGCGTCCCGCCCGCGACCGCCAGCGCCGCCACCACCAGCCCGAAGACGGTGGTTCCCGACGAGAGCCCGACCGCGTCGCTGAGGTAGCCCGCCGCGACGGGGAGCGCGCCGGCGACCAGGTAACCGCCCGCGTTGAACGCGGCGTTCGCCTCGGCCCGGCGCGCGGCCGGCACCTCGCGGCCGAGCAGGGTGAGCCCGCCGAACTGCCCCGTGCCCTGCGCCGCGCCCGCCAGCACGGCGGCCACCGCCAGCGGGGCGAGCGCCCCGGTCCACACCGCCGTGACCAGCCCGAGCACGGCGGCCACCGTGGCGGCGCCGGAGACCAGCAGCATCGTGCGGACGGCCAGCCGCCGCACCGCGAACTGCGCGCCCACCGCCGCACCGAACATCACGAAGGCCAGCGCGCCCGCGACCGCGCGGTCGGTGGTCCCGAGGAGGCCGGTCAGCAGCGACGGCCCGAGCGAGAGGACGAACGAGGTGGAGGTGAGGCCCGGGACGAACGCCGCGAAGGCGAGGGCCAGATGGCGGCGGTTGGCACGCGGCACGGACGGCACGCGCACCCAGGAACCGGCTGCCCTGGCGCCGTCGGCACCCTGGGACGCCGCGTCCGTGTTCCTGGCCGCCGGGGCCGTTCCCGTTCCCGTGTCCGCGATGCTGGCTGCCGGGCCCGTTCCCGTGTTCCTGGGTGCCGACGTCGTACCGGCCGCCACACTCGTCCCCGTCCTCACCCCCGCTCCCGAGCGTCGCCCCGCCCGGCGGCCGGGCAGTGGCATCCGCGCCACCGCGCCCAGCGCCGTGAGCAGCAGGACGGCCTCGACGGCGAAGACGGTCACCGTCGGAGCGGGCGCCGTCTGTGAGAGCGCACCCGCCAGCAGCGGACCGGTGCCGGCGCCCAGCGCCGTCGCCGCCGCGGCCAGCAGCGGCCCGATCCGCCGCCCGGCGGCGAGGTCGGTGACCGCCGCCATCCCGGCCGACACGGCGGATCCGGCCGCGAGTCCGGTCAGGAATCGGGCCGCGAACAGCGCGGCCACCGACCCGGCGGTCGCGTAGAGCAGGCAGGCGGCCAGCGCCGCCAGCAGCGCGGGGATCAGGACGGGTTTGCGGCCGATCCGGTCCGCGGCCACCCCCGCCACCAGCAGCGCGCCGAGCATCCCGGCCATATAGGCGGCGTAGACGACGGTCAGCGTGCCGGAGGTGAAGCCGAGCCGGTGCTGCCAGATCCCGTACAGGGGCATCGCCGCGTTCGACAGGACGAAGACGGCGAAGACCGGCCAGGCCGCCCACCAGATCTCCCGTGTGCGCACGCCCCCGTCCGGCCGCCCCTCCCTCCGGCCGTCGAGCGGCGGCGTTTCCCCGGCGCGGTCCGCGGCGGACCGGTGCCGCGTGGGCGCGGGTAAAGCATGGGCCGGGCGCGCGGACGGCAGAGCTGTGGGCATGGCGGTCCCCTCCTGATGCGGGCCTGTACGAGTTCAGTCGTACAAGCTGTAGAGCAAAGTCGTACAGGGTCTGCGCAGTACGATGCAAGTCGTACAAGGGATCGTTCACCGTCGGCCGGAGGGTCTCCCGCCGGCTCCGCCCACCGAAGGGACGGCAGCACCCATGACCTCTCGGAACGCGGCCCCGCCCGACCCCACTGGGGATCGGTCCGCCACCGCCGCTCGCCCGCCCTTCGCGGAACGCCCGGTTCCGTCCGGCGCGCCCGACCCCCTCCCCGAGCCGGCCCGCGAGGAACTGCGGCTCGAAGCGGTAATGGGTGCCCTCAGCGATTCGTTGCGGCTGCACATCGTCCGGGAACTGCTGCTCCACTCGGACGCCTTCGACCACCCCTGCGGCTGGCTCGGCCTGGACCGCCCCAAGTCCACGCTCACCCACCACTTCCGCGCCCTGCGCGAGGCCGGACTGATCCGGCAGCGCCAGTACGGCCTGGAACGGCGCAGCCACGTCCGCGTCGACGACCTCGAAGCCCGCTTCCCCGGACTGCTGGCACTGGTGGCCGCCTGGGAGGGGTGAAGCGCGCGGGGCGATCGGTCTGGGGAGGGGCAGGCGGCGCGTCCGTCAGCCCTCGCCGTCCACCGTCACTCGTCCACCGTCACCCGTACGCCCGCGCCCAGCCCCCACCGGGCCATCGCCCCCGCCTCCGCCTCCAGCACATGGCGGGAGCGGGGCCGGGGGAGCCCCAGGCGCCCCGGCCGCATGGTGCGGACGGCGAGAACGGTCAGGTCCCGTCCCAGGTAGGCGACATCGATCGGAAACCGCATCCCGAAGGTGTGCACTCCGCTCGCCGGCGACAGCAGCAGCGCCCCGTCCACCCCGTCCCGCCCCAGCAGGCCCCGGCTCCGCGCCCGGTAGGACGCGGCGATCTCCAGCGGGACGACGACCTCCCGGCCCCGATGACGGCCCGCACCGTCCCCGCCGTTCTCGCCGTCCACCGGTACCGCCACGAAGCGGAGGAACCCCGAGCCGTTCTGCCAGCGCGCCATGAGCGGCGTTCTACAACGTCACCACGCGACAAGGGAAGCGCCCGTCGACGAAACCGGCGGACGCAGACGCCACCCAGCGCAAAAGTGCCTTACGAACGGGGCACACCATCGCCCTAGGGTCGGGCCGTGCCTGTGATGCTGATGGTTCTCGCCGCCGCGTACGGTGCCGCGGCCGGGCTGCTCCTACCGCGTCCGGTCCACCGGCTGTCCGTCCCGCCGGAGGAGGCGTGGCGGACGACGTGCCCGGGCGGCCACCCGATCACCGGGCCCGCGTACGGCTGGCTGGGCCCGGCCCGCTGCCGCGCCTGCGGCCCGCGCGCGTCCGGGCCCTATGGCCCCGCCGCCCTCGGTACCGCCGCCCTCACCGCCGTGGTCTGCGGGGTGCTGGCCGGGGCCACCGGGCCGCGGCCGGAGCTGGCCGCCTGGTTGCTGATGGCGCCGGTCGCGGTGCTGCTGGGGGCCGTGGACCGGAGGGTGCACCGGTTGCCGGACGCGCTGACGCTGCCGCTCGCGGCCGGTGCCGCGCTCCTGCTGGGCGTCCTGTCGGCGCTGCCGGGCGCGGCCGGGTCCTGGGGCGGGGCGCTGTTGGGCGGACTGGCCCTCGGTGGCTTCTACGGCGTGCTGTACGTGATCAACCCGGCCGGCATGGGACTGGGGGACGTCAAGCTGGCGCTCGGGCTGGGGGTCGCTCTTGGGTGGTACGGGTGGACGGTGGTCCTCGCGGGGGGATTCCTGGGGCTGCTGCTCGGCGCGGTGTACGGCGCGGGGCTGCTGCTGACCGGGCGCGGTGGCCGTAAATCGGCGGTGCCGTACGGGCCTTTCATGATCATTGGGGCGGGGTGCGGGGTGCTCCTGGGGGGTGCCACGGTGGGGTGATTTCCGAACCGGACCACGCCGGAATCGCCGTATGTGCACGCAGCACCCCTCGGACGGGGTTATGGTGGAAGCCCCCCCTCGGGCCGGTCCGTATCCCCCCCACGGACCGGCCCGCTTTTTGTTGTGCGGCGGAAGTGATCGTTCCGGGGCCTCGGGCGCCGCGCGCAAGGGGGACGACCGCAAGGAATCGGCCGTACGTGCGCACGTCCATCCGTACGTTTTCCCGTACGGGGCGCGGATGCCGGACCCGGACGCCGACCCTGAACGTCGGCCGAGCCCCGGGTCCACCGCGGAGCCGCCGAGCCGCAGGGCCACAGGACCGCCGACCCGCGGGACCGCCGAGTCACAGCTCACGACCCGCGGCTCCCAGACTCTCCGGCACCCCGGCCCCCGGCCCCCCTCAGGTCACACCCCGCTCAGCGCCGCCCCGCCCAGATGTTCACCCCATCCGTCGAGGTCGCGAACTTGTCGATCTCCGCGAGTTCGGCGTCCGTGAGCGCCGGCGCGCCGAGCGCCGCCACGTTGGCCTCCAGCTGCGCCACGCTGCTCGCGCCGATCAGGGCCGAGGTCATCCGCGGGTCGCGCAGCACCCAGGCCAGGGCCATCTGGGCCAGCGACTGGCCGCGCCGCCGCGCGATCTCGTCCAGGCCGCGCAGCCGCCGGACGACCTCCTCGGACAGCAGCGCCGGGTTCAGCGACTTGCCCTGGGAGGCGCGCGAGCCCTCCGGGATGCTGCCGTTCAGGTACTTGTCGGTCAGCATCCCCTGCGCCAGCGGGGCGAAGGCGATGCAGCCCATCTCCTCGGCCTCCAGCGTGTCCAGCAGGGCGTCGTCCTCGGTCCAGCGGTTGATCATCGAGTACGACGGCTGGTGGATCAGGGGCCGTATCCCCATCTCCCGCAGGATGCGGGCCGCCTCGCGGGTCTGCTCGGAGGTGTACGAGGAGACGCCCACGTACAGGGCCTTGCCCTGCTGGACGGCGGACGTGAGGGCGCCCATCGTCTCCTCCAGCGGGGTGTCCGGATCGAAGCGGTGCGAGTAGAAGATGTCGACATAATCAACGCCCATCCGCTTCAGCGAGGCGTCGAGTGAGGAGAGCAGGTATTTCCGCGATCCCCATTCGCCGTACGGACCGGGATGCATGAGATAGCCGGCCTTCGTGGAAAGGACCAGCTCGTCGCGGTACGGGCGGAAATCCTGGGCGAAGAGCTTGCCGAAGTTCAGCTCCGCGGAACCGGGCGGCGGGCCGTAGTTGTTCGCCAGGTCGAAGTGGGTCACGCCCAAGTCGAACGCGCGGCGCAGGATGGCGCGCTGGGACTCCAGCGTGCGGTCGTCACCGAAGTTGTGCCACAAGCCCAGCGAGACGGCCGGAAGCTTGAGGCCACTGCGACCGGTTCGCCGGTACTCCATCGAGTCATAGCGGGTGGCCGCGGCGTGAAAAGGAGAGGTGCCAGTCATGGTCATCTCCTTATCACGGAGTTGTGACACACCTGATTGGGTCGGCGCGTCGCCTGAGAAGTAAAGTTGCCGCCTTGAGGCGACGGGGCGACCGCCATTTTTTCGGCACGGAGGGGCTGGACCACACATGCTGCGATTTTCCGGGAAGCGCATCCCGTACCCCCCTGCACTGCGCAACCTGGTCTACCGGCTGTACGCACGCCGGGTCGAGGGCCGCCTCGACCACGCCCAGGTCCCCAAGCACATCGGCGTCATCCTCGACGGCAACCGCCGCTGGGCCCGCGCCGACGGCCGGACCACCGAACAGGGGCACCAGGCCGGTGCCAAGAAGATCTCCGAGCTGCTGGGCTGGTGCGAGGAGACCGACGTCGAGGTCGTCACCCTCTGGCTGCTCTCCACGGACAACCTCGACCGCCCCGAGAAGGAGCTGACCCCACTCCTCGGCATCATCGAGAACACCGTGCGCGGCCTGGCGGCCGACGGCCGCTGGCGGGTGCACCACGTCGGCACGATGGACCTCCTCCCCGCCGAGACGCAGCGCGTACTGAAAGAGGCCGAGCAGGCCACCCTCGACCACGACGGCATCCTGGTGAACGTCGCGGTCGGCTACGGCGGGCGGCAGGAGATCGCGGACGCGGTGCGCTCCCTCCTGATGGAGCACGCCGAGCGCGGCACCACCTTCGAGGAGCTGGCGGAGATCGTCAGCATCGACATGATCTCCGAGCACCTCTACACGCGCGGCCAGCCCGACCCGGACCTGGTGATCCGCACCAGCGGCGAACAGCGGCTGTCCGGTTTCATGCTGTGGCAGAGCGCGCACTCCGAGTATTACTTCTGCGAGGTCTTCTGGCCCGCGTTCCGCAAGGTCGACTTCCTGCGCGCGTTGCGCGACTACGCGGCGCGGCACCGCCGTTACGGATTCTGAGGATTCCTTCCGGTCTCCTCGTCGCTTTTCCGCCTTTCCGGCGGCACCGGTGGTTCGTCCCGGCCGGCCGGAAAGGCGGGAAAGGCCCCGGACGCCCAAGAGGGCCGAAAAGCGGCTTCGGCGCGCGGGGGTTGTATGCGGGGGACCGCATGCCTTCCGGTGGCTACGCTCCGTACGCCGCCTACGCTCCGTACGCGTGGTTCGGCGTGTTTTGCCGCCACCTCAGGAGTGTCTTCTCGGCCCGCCATTCCCTGTAACCAATCGTTCACCGTCTGTGCGCCGTCCGCCATTGCATGGGTGTACGTATTCGCGGGAATATCCCTTCCAGGTCGGCATCCGGTAAGACCTGTCGGCGGATGCCGTATCTCAGCGGTCGGCCCCACGCCGCCCGCCCGGGAGGCCCTTTGCCCAGCACGGAGGATCGTGCGGATCGCACGGCCGACGCGGAGGGCCGGCGCTCGGCCCGCGCATCGTGGCCTGAGCCCGGTCCCGTCCCCCGCGACGCCGTCGCACCCCGATCTCATCCGAGGGGGTTCGTCCACCCGTGGTGAACAGCAAGCAACGCCGTGAGAACGGCCGGCGCACCTACGTCCTCGACACCAGCGTCCTGCTGGCGGATCCGCACTCCATGGCCCGCTTCGACGAGCACGAAGTCGTGCTGCCCGTCGTCGTGGTCACGGAACTGGAGGCCAAGAGGCACCACCCGGAACTCGGGTACTTCGCCCGTCAGGCCCTGCGCCTGCTGGACGAGTACCGCGTGCGGTTCGGGCGGCTGGACGCCCCGATCCCGATCGGCGAGTTGGGCGGCACCCTGAGGGTCGAGCTGAACCACACCGATCCAGGGGTGCTGCCGGCCGGGTTCCGCGTCGGCGACAACGACTCCCGCATCCTGGCGGTGGCCCGCAACCTCCAGGCCGAGGGGTACGACGTCACGGTCGTCTCCAAGGACCTGCCGCTGCGCATCAAGGCGTCGTCGGTCGGACTGCTGGCCGAGGAGTACCGCGCCGAGCTGGCCATCACCGACTCCGGCTGGACGGGCATGGCGGAGCTGGCCATCACCGCCGAGCAGGTCGACGACCTCTTCTCCCAGGAGCGGACGTACGTGCCCGAGGCGGCCGAACTCCCCGTGCACACCGGACTCGTCCTCCAGTCGGAACGCGGCCGGGCGCTGGGGCGGGTCACGGCCGACGGCGCCGTGCGGCTGGTGCGCGGCGACCGGGAGGCGTTCGGCATCCACGGGCGCAGCGCGGAGCAGCGCGTGGCGCTGGACCTGCTGCTGGACCAGGAGGTCGGCATCGTCTCCATGGGCGGCCGGGCCGGCACCGGCAAGTCGGCGCTTGCGCTGTGCGCGGGGCTGGAGGCCGTGCTGGAGCGCCGCCAGCACCGCAAGGTGATGGTCTTCCGGCCGCTGTACGCGGTGGGCGGGCAGGAGCTGGGCTACCTGCCGGGCACCGAGGCCGAGAAGATGAACCCGTGGGCGCAGGCGGTCTTCGACACCCTCTCCGCCGTGACGACCTCGGAGGTCATCGAGGAGGTGGTCTCGCGCGGGATGCTGGAGGTGCTGCCGCTCACCCACATCCGCGGCCGGTCGCTGCACGACGCGTTCGTCATCGTGGACGAGGCCCAGTCCCTGGAGCGCAACGTCCTGCTGACGGTGCTCTCCCGGATCGGCGCCAATTCGCGGGTGGTGCTCACCCATGACGTGGCGCAGCGCGACAACCTCCGGGTGGGGCGGTACGACGGCGTGGTGGCGGTCGTCGAGAAGCTGAAGGGCCATCCGCTCTTCGCGCACGTGACGCTGAACCGCTCGGAGCGGTCGCCGATCGCCGCGCTGGTGACGGAAATGCTGGAGGACGGTGGCATTTGATCGGACCGCCGCGAGGCGAATGACCCGACTGCCGCGAAACGGACGATACGACTGTCGTGAAACGAACCATCCGGTTGTCGTGAAACGGACGGTCCGACTGCCGTGATGCGGATGATCCGACTGCCGCGAGGCGGGGGCGGAACGCGGCATAAGGTCAAATTCGTCCGGCCAAGAGGTATCTGACCACGCGTGGAGTGAAGGCGCCGCCCGGCGAAGCGATGGAGCTTAGCCGGGCGGCGTTCTGTCGCGTGGGCATTTCCGAAAATCTGACGGCGTAAACAGGGTGTGACCTTTCCCACCCAACGGGGAATTGATTCCGCGCATCCGCTTCGGGCAGAGTCTCAGTTCTGTCAGGCCCCGCATACGGCACACCAGCACCCCCAGCGGTGTGGAACAACCGAAGAACTTCATAGCGCTGCCGTATGCCGCCCGAGCACCAAGCGCACCCCCGAGGGGGACGCACCGGGCCAGTGCCTCCCGTGACCAGCCGTTCCCACTGCTCCACCGGGGCCGGAACAAGGGGAGGCCAGAGCCAGGGGCACGATTGCGTCCGCTTTGGTCACCTTGTGGGCGATGCTGGAAGGAAAGCGTGTGAGCCGGATCTCGGTCCGGGGATTCGCTGTGGCCTCCGCCACCGCGGTCACCACCGTCGGCGCCGTGGTCGGTGTCGCGTCGGGCAGTGAGCAGCCTTCGGTCGCCAACACCGAGGCAGCCGGTCTGACGATCGCCGACATCCCCGCGGGCCTTCAGGCCCAGGTGCAGACGGCCTCTTTGACGCAGCAGGCCGAAGACCAGTCCGCGCAGGCGGACGCCGCCGCCCTGAAGTCCGCGCAGGAGTCGGCCCGCAAGGAAGCCGCCCGCACCGCGCAGGAGAAGAAGGACGCGGCGGACGCCAAGGCCAAGGCCGACAAGGAAAAGGCCGACAAGGAGAAGGCCGAAAAGGAGAAGAAGGAGCGCGAGGAGAGCACCCTCGTCTCCCGCTCCACCAGCCGTGACAGCATCGGCGACCTCACCGCCAAGGCCTCGTACACCGTCGCCGAGACCCAGGCGCTCGCCCGGCAGATCGTCCCGGCCGACCAGTTCCAGTGCTTCTCCAACATCGTCTCCCACGAGTCGGGCTGGAACTACCGCGCGGTCAACCCCTCCTCCGGCGCCTACGGCCTGATGCAGGCGCTGCCCGGCTCCAAGATGTCCTCCGCCGGCGCCGACTGGCGGACCAACCCGGCCACGCAGATCAAGTGGGGCCTGGCCTACATGAGCGACAGCCGCTACGGCAGCCCGTGCGGCGCGTGGGCCTTCTGGCAGGCCAACCACTGGTACTGAGGCCCCGGCCCGTGCCACCTGCTTGACCTGCGAAACCCCCGACGGCAACCGCGTCGGGGGTTTCGCACGTCAGTCCCCGGTAACGTCATCCTGACAGCCATGGGGGACGGGAGGGGAAGAGGAACGACATGTCCAGATTGCCTCAGTGGGTCGGTGGCCTCGGCGCCGGTCTGACGCGGCTCGCGGAGCGGCTGGAGGACCAGCGCCGCCGAGCGGAGGCCGCGACGGCGGACGACGACACGGACGAGCTGGGGCGTGCTGGGCACGCGGCGGCGCATCCGGACGCTCCGGGCGGTGGTGCCGGGGAGAGGTCGTCGGGTGGTTCATCAGGTGGCTCGTCACGTGCGGATGACCCGTCAGGTGCGGACATCGCGGGTGGACGCGGTGCCGTGGGCGGAGCAGCCGCGCCCGGTGCCACCGCGTCCGATGACGCGTCGTCCGATGACGCATCGTCCGATCGCTCCGCCGCCGATGCCTCCGCGCACGGAGAAACGGTGCACGGAGAAGCGGCGCGCCGAGGAACCGGGCAGGGGCCGGTGACGCACGGAGAGACCGGAGCGACCCGAGCGGCCGGGGCCGGGGAGCCCGAGGGTGCGGAAGGCCGGAGCGGGGACGGCGGCGCGGGCGGGACGACCCCGGACGCCGCGGCCGAGCCGACCCGTAAGGGGCGCAAGGGGCGCAAGGAACGCAAGGACGGGCGCCGAGGGACGGAAGCCTCGCGGGCGCCCTCGTCCACGGATCCGTCGGCGGCGTCCCACCCTGTGGACGCGGCGGCCGACGCGGGCGGCGCCCCCACCCCGTCCTCGTACGGAAGGACCGGCGCCGGGGAGTCCGGCGCACCCGGCCGTGCCTCCGCCGAGCGTCCGCGCGCCGCGGCCGGCGCCGCCGAATCGGGCGGGGCGTCGCGGGGCGGGCCGGAGACGAAGCGTTTCTCGAAGCTCTTCGGCGGCATCGCCGCGGCGGAACCGCCGCCCGCGCCGGAGTCGGTGCCCCCGCCACCCACGTACGCGCCCGCCGTGTCGGCCAAGCCCGACCCGGTCGCCGCCGTGCCGTGGGGTGTGCGGGTGGCCGCCGAGGCCGGGTGGCGGATGCTCGTGCTGGCCGGGGCGCTGTGGGTGCTGGCGAAGGCCATCTCCTCCATCAGCCTGGTCGTGCTGGCCTTCGTGGCGTCGCTGCTGATCACCGCGCTGCTCCAGCCGACCGTCGCCTGGCTGAAGCGGCGGGGCGTGCCCCGGGGGCTGGCCACCGCGCTGGCCTTCATCGGTGGGTTCGTCATCATGGGCCTGGTCGGATGGTTCGTGGTGTGGCAGGTCCAGGACAACATCGACTCGGTCTCCCGGCGCATCCAGGAGGGCATCACCGAACTGAAGGAATGGCTGCTCAAGAGCCCGTTCCATGTCACCGAGTCGCAGATCAACAACATCGCCAAGACGCTCCAGGAGGCGGTGGGCGCCAACACCGAGGCGATCACCTCGGCCGGTCTGGAGGGCGTCACCGTCGTCATCGAGGTGCTGACCGGCATCCTCCTGGCGATGTTCACCACGCTGTTCCTGCTCTACGACGGGCGGCGCATCTGGAACTGGACGCTCAAACTCGTCCCGGCGGCGGCGCGCGAGGGCGTGGCGGGCGCGGGGCCGCGCGCCTGGCGCACGCTGACGGCTTATGTGCGGGGCACGGTGATAGTGGCGCTGATCGACGCCATCTTCATCGGCATCGGGTTGTACTTCCTCGACGTGCCGCTGGCCGTGCCGCTGGCCGTCTTCATCTTCCTGTTCGCCTTCATCCCGCTGGTCGGCGCGGTGGTCTCGGGCGCGCTGGCGTGCGTGGTCGCGCTGGTGACGCAGGGCGTGTTCACGGCGCTGATGGTGCTGATCGTGGTGCTGGCGGTGCAGCAGATCGAGGGGCACATCCTCCAGCCGTTCATCCTGGGCCGGGCGGTGCGGGTGCATCCGCTGGCCGTCATCCTGTCCGTGGCCGCGGGCGGGCTGATCGGCGGGATCGGGGGCGCGGTGGTCGCGGTGCCGCTGGTGGCGGTGACCAACACCGTGGTCGGCTACCTGCGGGCGTACTCCCGGGAGCAGGCGCTGCGGATGGCGCCCCAGCCGCACGGCGCCACGGCGATCGACGTTGCCCCGACCCCGCCGCCGGGGGAGGAGCAGCCGCGGTAGCGCTCGCGGGCCCGCGCGAGGCGGTATGCGAGAGGGCCCGGTGGTTTGCGAGAAGGCCCGCTGGCTCACGAGAAAGCCCGGTGGCTTACGAGAAGGCGCAGTGGCTCACGAGCAGGCCCCCGGTACGCGAAAAGGCCCCGTGGAATCCGTTGGTCCGGATTCCACGGGGCCTTCGCGTGCCAACGGCGCGCCCGGTAAGGGGCCTAAGTCGGCGAGCACGTCGTCACTCCGCGAGGACGGCCTCGGCGTCGAGGGTCGCCCCGACGGCCTGCAGCACCGACGCGATCTTGACGGCTTCGAGGATCGTCTCGCGCTCCACGCCCGCCTTGCGCAGCACCTGCTCGTGCGAGTCCAGGCACATGCCGCAGCCGTTGATGGCCGAGACGGCCAGCGACCACAGCTCGAAGTCGACCTTCTCGACGCCCGGGTTGCCGATGACGTTCATCCGCAGGCCGGCGCGCAGGTTGCCGTACTCCGGGTCCGACAGCAGGTGCCGGGTCCGGTAGAAGACGTTGTTCATCGCCATGATGGCGGCGGCCGACTTGGCGGCGGCGTACGCCTCGGGCGACAGGTTGGCCTTGGCCTCCGGCTCCAGCTCACGCAGCACGCGCGGCGAGCGCGAGGCGATCGCGCAGGCCAGGACGGTGCCCCACAGCTGCTGCTGCGGCAGGTCGCTGTTGCCGATGACGGAGCCGAGGTTCAGCTTCAGGTCCTTGGCGAAGTCCGGGACGGCGGACTTCAGGTCGTCGAGCGCCATGAGGTCACTCACCCGCCAGCAGGGCGACCGGGTCGAGGGTGTCCTCGCCCTTGCTCCAGTTGCAGGGGCACAGCTCGTCGGTCTGCAGGGCGTCCAGGACCCGCAGGACCTCCTTGGGGTTACGGCCGACGGAGCCGGCGGTCACCATGGTGAACTGGATCTCGTTGTTCTGGTCCACGATGAACACGGCGCGCTGCGCGAAGCCGTCCTCGCCCTCGATGCCCAGCGCGCGCATCAGCTCGTGCTTGGAGTCGGCCATCATCGGGAAGGGCAGGTCGGTGAGGTCCGGGTGGTCCTTGCGCCAGGCGTGGTGCACGAACTCGGAGTCGCCGGAGAAGCCCAGGATCTGCGCGTCACGGTCGGCGAACTCGTCGTTCAGCTTGCCGAACGCGGCGATCTCGGTCGGGCACACGAAGGTGAAGTCCTTCGGCCACGCGAAGACGATCTTCCACTTGCCCTCGTAGGTCTTGTGGTTGATCTGCGCGAACTCCTTGCCCTTCTCCAGAGAGACGCAAGCGGTCAGATCGAACTCGGGGAACTTGTCACCGACAGTGAGCAAAGTGCACTCCTTGATCTGCGTAAGTCCTATTTGCGGTCTTACGAGAGGGGTTGGACGAATACATAGCGTGCCACAGGGGGTATTGATCGGAGAAATAGCCGAAGGGGGTGGCTTTGATTGGTGAGGCTTATTAAAAGATGGTCGGGGCGGGGCGCGGACGGCAGCCATATCGGGGCGAGGGGCGTGAAGGGGACTTCGGGGCGATTCCCCCGGGCGGGTGCCACTGGCTTGATCACGACGCTCCGCGTGACCAACTGCGTTACGCTCCCCAGCCGATGACATCCGAGTTCGCCGACGAGGCCCGCACGCGCCTCGCGCATCTGCTGCGCATGTCCGGACCCCACCGCGCCCTCGAACGCGACCGGATCGCCGCCTACGTCCGTGCCACCCCGGACCCACCGCTCCTCGGTCCGCACGGCATCCGCACCAGCGGCTGTCCCCGCTGCCGCCACACGATGTGGGAGCAGCGCGACATCGACGGGGAGCCGATCTCGGTGTGCTCCCGGTGCGGGCACGTCACCCGGCCGCTGTGAGGCGTTCGGGGCGCGTGACGACCAGGGGAAACGGTTAGGCTGATCAGGTTGATCGGAGGTGTCTATCAGTGGCGTCGCCCATGGGCCCGGGGGGACGGGCGCGGCAGCCGAGCCTGGCGCAGCTGCGCGCGTTCGCCGCGGTCGCCGAACACCTGCACTTCCGTGAGGCCGCGGCGGATATCGGCATGAGCCAGCCCGCGCTGTCGGGCTCGGTGTCCGCGCTGGAGGAAGCGCTCGGCGTGCAGCTGCTGGAGCGCACCACGCGCCGGGTGCTCCTGTCCCCGGCCGGGGAGCGGATCGCGGCCCGGGCCCGGACGGTGCTGGAAGCGGTCGGGGACCTCATGGAGGAGGTCGAGGCGGCGCGGGCGCCGTTCACCGGCGTCCTGCGGCTGGGCGTCATCCCGACGGTCGCGCCGTACCTGCTGCCGACCGTACTGCGGCTGGTCCGCGGCACCTACCCCGACCTGGACCTCCAGGTGCACGAGGAACAGACGGCCTCACTGCTGGACGGCCTCGCGCACGGCCGCCTGGACCTGCTGCTGCTCGCCGTGCCGCTCGGCGTCCCGGCCGTCACCGAGATCCCCCTCTTCGACGAGGACTTCGTCCTGGTCGCCCCGAAGGACCACTGGCTGGGCGGCCGGGGCGACATCCCGCGGGAGGCGCTGAAGGGCCTGGACCTGCTCCTCCTGGACGAGGGCCACTGCCTGCGCGACCAGGCGCTGGACATCTGCCGCGAGGTGGGGCGGGACGCGGGCACGCCGGTCACCACCAGCGCGGCCGGGCTGTCCACGCTGGTGCAGCTCGTCGCGGGCGGGCTCGGCGTCACGCTGCTGCCGCGCACCGCGCTGCGGGTCGAGACGGCCCGCAACGACCAGCTCACCACCGGGTACTTCGCGGAGCCCGCCCCCTCACGGCGGATCGCGCTGGCCATGCGGACGGGCGCGGCGCGCCAGGGCGAGTTCGAGGAGTTCGCGGACGCGCTGCGGGAGGCGATGGGAGTGCTGCCGGTGCGGACGGTGGGGGCGGCGGGGGAGTAGGGCGTCTCCGGGTTTCCGGATGGGCGGGGTGGGGGCCGGGCGTTTCCGTACGGGGGGCGTTCCGGGGCCCGCCTCCGCCCCCGTCCTTTGTACGAAGCCCCGTCCCCGTCCCCGTCGCCGTTCTCGTACGAAGCCCTCGTCCTCGTACGAAGCCCCCGCCCTCTTAACGGAGCTCCGTCCCCGTCCCCGTAACGGACTCCCCGCCCCTACTCCGTCCGCAGCCCGTCCGGCCGCATCATGCGCCACAGGGCCGGCAGGCTCAGGACGGTGACGAGGAGGATCACGCCCGCGCCGAGGCCGGTCATGGCGGCCACCATCGGCCAGTCCACCACCACCGGGCTCTCGGCCCTGGTGAGCAGGAGGACACCCAGCGTCAGCCCGCAGACCACCGCCAGCCCCAGGCCCAGGGCGACCGGGATGGCGGTCTGCCACAGGATCGACCAGCCGAGCGTGGCGCGGGGGGTGCCGAAGGCGGCGAGGGCCGACAGCAGGCGGCGGCGTTCGCGGAGCTGTTCCACGGTCGAGATGATCAGGCCGGCGCCGATCAGGCCGAGGGTGACGACGGAGCCTTCGAGCAGGCCGGTGCGCAGGCCGACGTACTGGGCCTCGTACGGGTCGCGCACGGTGGGGAACTCGAAGACCGCCGGGTCGACGCGGGCCGCGGCGTTGCGCAGGCGTTCCACCGCGTCGGGGGAGGCGGGGTCGAAGCCGACGGTCAGGTTCATCTCGGGTGCCTGGAGCCGGGAGACGTCCAGCGCCGCCGGGGTGGCGAGGATGCCGTGCTTGAGGGAACGGGCGTCGGTGGTCGCGGCGTTCACGGACCGGGCGGACGCCGGCACGGTCCACGGCCGGGGCGGGCCCTTCGGCGCGTCGGGCCAGGGCGGGTTGAGGTCGAGCCGGGCGCCGGGCCGGGCGTACGCGACGTTGTCGTCGACGCCGTCGTCCAGGACGAAGACGTCCCCGTCGGCGCAGGAGCCGAGGTCGGCCAGGGTGCGCAGCGCGGCACAGTCGCCGACGGCGACGTAGCCACCCTCCATGGACCCGGTGCCGGACTCCTCGGTGACGGGCCGGGCGCCCGCCGGGCTCACGAACGCGGTGACGACACCGTGCGCCTCCCGCGCCCCGGGGACGTCCCGCAGATCGGCGACCGCCCGCCGGGTGTCCGGCCAGCTCGTCGCGGCGGCGCGGAACTCCAGCCGCGGGTGCCGGTTCGTCTTGTCGGGCGAGTAGGTGAAGCCGGCCTGGAAGCCGGTGAAGAGCATGTGGACGGCGATCGCCCCGGTGAGCGCGACGGTGATGCCGCTGACGGCGCGGGTCGCCGCGCCGCTGCTGAGCTGGAGCCGGCGCACGGCCAGCTCCCACGGCACGGGCCCGCCGCGCAGCCGTCCGACCACCGCCTCCACGACCCACGGCAGCAGCGCCGTCACGCCGAGGAGCAGCAGCAGCGTCCCGGCGACCAGCCGCGGGGTGTCCATCGGGCTCCCCGGCCACGTGGGCGCCAGGAGGACGGCGCCCATGATCGGCGTCAGCAGCCGCCACCACAGGACGCGCCGGACCGGCGGCCGGTCGCGGACCACGCCCAGCGGCTCGACGATCAGCCGGCGCTGCGCGAACAGGGTCGTCAGGACGGACAGCACCGGCACCCCCACGACGACCGCGGCGGCGAGCGCCGGGCCGGGCGTCACGTCGGCGGGGAAGACGTTGACGTCCCAGAGGGTGACCAGGCCCGCGCACTGCCGGGCGACGAGGAACAGCGCCGCGCCGAGCGCCAGCCCCAGCAGCGAGCCGAACAGCGTCTCACCGGCGGCGACCCGGCGCGTGCCGCGCGCGTCGGCGCCGATCAGGCGGAGTGCGGCCAGCCGCTGTTCACGGCGTTCGCCGCCGAAGCGGACGGCGGTGCCGATGAAGACCATGACGGGCATCAGCAGCGCCACGCACGTCGTGATCACCAGCAGGACGGCCTTGGTGCTCATCGGCAGGCGCGGGTACTCCTCCTTGCCGAAGTGGTCGATGCGGTATCCGGCGGAGGGGGAGAGGGCGGGGCTGTTCGCGAGGTAGGTGAGCTCGGCGGGGCCGCGCAGGCCCTCGTCCCCGATCGTGCCGCTGATCTTGTAGGGGAGGCGTTCGCGGAGGAGGGCGCCGTCGGGTGAGGCCAGCAGGTCCTTGAGGGCGGGGGAGGCGACCATCTCGCCGGGCCCGGGGATCCTGGCCACCCCGGGCGGCCGGGGCGGGTGCGCGCCGTCCGGCCGCACCAGTCGGCCGCGGACCTCCTCGTCGCGGAAGGTGGTGTCGGCGCGCTCGTAGCGCAGGGTGGTGTCCGAACGGGCCGGTTCGTGGGCCTGGCCCAGGTTCTCGCGCGCCTTCTCCCTGGTGTGCCAGGCGTTCATCAGGGTGGGGACGGACGAGCCGAGCAGCAGGACGGCGACGCCGAGGCCCACGGCGAGCGCCGTCAGGCTCGTACGGATCCAGCCCTCGCGTCCGCCCGCGACGGCGAACCGGAAACCCATCGCCAGGTCGCGCGCCCAGGCGGCGGGACCGGTGGCGGGGGCCGCGGTCGGCCTGGCGCCGGTGGCCGGGCGCAGGCCGAGGGTGGTCATGCCAGGCCCGCCATGATGTCCCTCGTCTTGCCGTCGCGGACGATGATTTCGCGGTCGGAGTAGGCGGCGACGCGGGTTTCGTGGGTGACGAGGACGACGGCGGCGTGGGTGTCGCGGGCGGCGTCGGTGAGGAGGTTCATGACGCGTTCGCCGTTGAGGGTGTCGAGGGCGCCGGTGGGTTCGTCGGCGAAGATGAGGCGGGGGGTGGGGGCGAGGGCGCGGGCGACGGCGACGCGTTGGCCTTGGCCGCCGGAGATTTCGCCGGGGCGTTTGTGGGCGATGGTCTCGACTTCGAGTCGGGTGAGCCAGTGGTGGGCGTGTTCTTGGGCTTTTTTGCGGGGGGTGCCGTTGAGGCGGAGGGGGAGGGCGACGTTTTCGAGGGCGGTGAGTTCGGGGACGAGTTGGCCGAATTGGAAGACGAAGCCGAAGTCGGTGCGGCGGAGGGTGGAGCGTTGGGTGTCGGTCATGGTGGTGAGGTGGTGGCCGGCGTAGGTGACGGTGCCTTCGTCGGGTTGGATGATGCCGGCGAGGCAGTGCAGGAGGGTGGATTTGCCGGAGCCGGAGGGGCCCATGACGGCGACGACCTCGCCGGGGTGGATGGAGAAGTCCGCCCCGTCCAACGCCGGCGTCGCCCCGTACGTCTTCCGCAGCCCCTGAGCGGCCAGCAGCGATCCCTCGGGCGTCATGAACGAACCGTTTCGGCGAGCCGGTCCAGGCGCGCGGCGGTCAGCTCCAGCCAGCGCAGGTCGGCCTCCAGGTGGAACAGCGCGTGGTCGCAGATGAGCTGGTCGGCGAGGTCGCCCTTGCGCTTGCGCTCGGTCAGGCCGCGCATCATCCGCAGGTGCTCCGAACGCTGGGTGTCCAGCACCTCGGCGGCGTCCCGGCCGGTCAGCAGGGCCAGCACCACCTTGGTGTACAGCGTCGACTGGAGGTAGGGCTCGGGCTTCTCCGGGCGGGCCAGCCACTGCGCCACGTCGGTCACGCCCGCGTCCGTGATCGCGTACCGCTTGCGCTCGGGACCGGCGCCGGCCTCCACGCCGTCCACCTCGACCAGGCCGTTCTTCAGCAGCCGCGACATGGTCGAGTAGACCTGCCCGTAGTGCAGCGGGCGGTCCTGCCCGAAGTGCTCGTCGAAGGCCCGCTTGAGGTCGTAGCCATGGCGGGGACCGGACTCCAGGAGGCCCAGCAGCGTATGACCGATTGACATGACGACCACCTTACGTCGTGGGTGTAGCCGGGGTGTATACGTGTGGTGTATAGCAGGTTGGACGGGGGCTGACCTGGAGGTTCGGGGCTACGGGGGGACGCGTACGGGTGAGCCGGGCGGCGGGTCCCGCACGGGACGGAACCGCCCGCCGTTGCGCGCGCGCCCCGGACCGGTATCCGCACCGGCCCGGGGCGCGTCCGCACACGGTGGCGCCGCTACTCCGTCCGCAGCCCGTCCGGCCGCATCATGCGCCACAACGGCGGCAGGCTCAGCAGCGTCACCACCAGGATCAGACCGGCACCGGCGCCGACGAGCGGCCAGATCACCGACCAGTCGGCGAAGGACTTGTGCGTCATGCGCATCAGTACCTTGCCCAGCGCCACGCCGCCCGCGAGCGCCAGCCCCATCCCGAGGACCATCGGGATGGCCGTCTGCCACAGCACCGACCAGGCCAGCGTGCCCCGGCGGGTGCCGAAGGCGACCAGCACCGACAGCAGCCGGCGGCGTTCGCGCAACTGCTCCAGCGTGGTGACCAGGAGGCTCGCCGCGATCAGGGCCATGGTGACCACCGAGCCGATCAGCAGCCCGTGCCGGATGCTCGCGTACCGGTCGTCGTACTTGACCGACTCCACTCTGGAGACGTGCAGCAGCGGATCGAGGCGGGCGGCGGTGTTGCGGACCCGCTCCAGGGCGTCCGGGTCGGAGCGGTCGACGTTCACCATGGCGTTCGCCGACGCGTACTCCAGCTTCGTGGTGTCGAGGGCACCCGGGGTGGCAAAGACACTCTCCGTGATGTTGCCGAGGGGGTCGTGGCGCGCGTCGACCCGCTGGGCCGACTTCGGGACCGTCCAGTACCTGGGAGCGCCCTTGGGCTCGTTCTTCTCCCCGTCCCCGTTGAGCAGCAGCCGGGCGCCGGGCTGGGCGATCTTGTTCAGCGTGTCGTTGGTGTCGTACTCGCCCGTGGGGTCCTTGACGAGGAAGACGTCACCGTCCCGGCAGGAGCGTGCCTTGGAGATCTCGCGCAGCGTGGCGCAGTCGCCGACGGTGATGCCGACGCTCGGGACGTACTCCTCGCCCTCGCCCGGCGGCCCCGGCCGGGAAGCGCTGGACTCCAGGCTGCCCACGACTTTCCGGACGCCCGGCGTCGCGTTCAGCGCGTCGATGATCGCCCGGCTGGCCCGGACGTCCTTCGTCGTCTTGGACACGTACAGCTGGGCGCGGGTGGAGTCCTGACCGGTCTCCTTGCTGTAGTCGTCCACGGTGGCGCTGAACAGCACCTGCAGGGCGATGGCCCCGGCGACCGCGACGGTGATCCCGCTGACCGCGCGCGCCGCGCTGCCGCTGCTGAGCTGAAGCCGGCGGGTGGCCAGCTGCCAGGGCACCGGCCCGCCCTTGAACCGCCGCACCACCGCTTCGACCAGCCACGGCAGCAGCAGGACGGTCCCCAGCAGCGTCAGCCCCGCACCGCCGCCGACCAGGTAGGCGTTGACGGTGTCCGGGGCGGCGCTGTCGTTCACGTTCATCAGCGCCAGGACGGCCAGCCCCACCACGGGGATCGGCAGCCGCCACCACATCCGGCGCCGCCTTCCGGTGCCCTCCCGCACGACGCCCAGCGGTTCGACGACGACGCGGCGCATGGTGAAGAGCGTGACGGCGACCGCCGCCACCGGCACGGCCACCAGGATGAACGCCCCCAGCCCGGGGCTCGGCGTCAGGTCGGACGGGAAGGCGGTGGCGTCCAGAATGGTGGCCCGGCCCAGGAACTGCCGCCCCACCAGGAACAGGACGGCCCCCAGCGCCAGCCCCAGCAGCGCGCCGAACAGCGCCTCGCCGGCCGCCACCCGGCGGACCATCCGGGCGTCGGCGCCGATCAGGCGCAGCGCGGCCAGCCGCCTGTCACGGCGCTCGCCGCCGAAGCGGACGGCGGTGCCGATGAAGATGGCCACCGGCATCAGCAGGGCGACGCATCCCACGATGAGCAGGACGATCAGGAGCGGGCTGAGGTCGGGACCGCTCTTCTTCTCGGGGCCGAATCCCAGGATCCGGGACGCGGTGTCCTCGTAGACGAGGTCGGCGTTGCCCGCGTAGTACCGGTGCTCGGAGGGGCCCAGCAGGGCCTCGTCCCCGATGGTGCCAATGATCTTGTACGGGAGGCGTTCGCGCAGGAGGGCGCCGTCCGGGGAGGCCAGCAGGTCCTTGAGGGCGGGGGAGACGACCATCTCGCCGGGCCCGGGGATCCTGGCCACCCCGGGCGGCAGCGGCGGGTGGGCGCCTTCGGGGCGCAGGAGCACGCCGTCGACGTCGATGCCGCGGAAGACGGTGCCGGCGCGGGTGTAGAGCATCGACCGGTCGGAGGGCTTGTCGATCTCGGGCGGGGAATCGCCGGATGGGCCGACGATTTCGGAGGACGGCGTGCGGGCCATGTCACGGTCCTGCCGGATCTTCATCAGCTCCGGCACCGACGCGGCACCCAGCAGCAGCGCCACGCCCAGGCCGACGCCGACGGCGGTCAGGAGCGTGCGGGCCCAGCCCTCGCGTCCGCCCGCGACGGCGAAGCGGATGCCCATCGCCAGGTCGCGCACCCAGCCGGCGATGCCCGTGGGCGGCTTCCCGGCCGGGGCGTCCGGCTTGCGGGTGGGGAGGTCGACGGCGGTCATACGGCGGCACCCACCTCTCGGGCCACGCCGTCGCGGACGATGATTTCGCGGTCGGAGTAGGCGGCGACGCGGGTTTCGTGGGTGACGAGGACGACGGCGGCGTGGGTGTCGCGGGCGGCGTCGGTGAGGAGGTTCATGACGCGTTCGCCGTTGAGGGTGTCGAGGGCGCCGGTGGGTTCGTCGGCGAAGATGAGGCGGGGGGTGGGGGCGAGGGCGCGGGCGACGGCGACGCGTTGGCCTTGGCCGCCGGAGATTTCGCCGGGGCGTTTGTGGGCGATGGTCTCGACTTCGAGTCGGGTGAGCCAGTGGTGGGCGTGTTCTTGGGCTTTTTTGCGGGGGGTGCCGTTGAGGCGGAGGGGGAGGGCGACGTTTTCGAGGGCGGTGAGTTCGGGGACGAGTTGGCCGAATTGGAAGACGAAGCCGAAGTCGGTGCGGCGGAGGGTGGAGCGTTGGGTGTCGGTCATGGTGGTGAGGTGGTGGCCGGCGTAGGTGACGGTGCCTTCGTCGGGTTGGATGATGCCGGCGAGGCAGTGCAGGAGGGTGGATTTGCCGGAGCCGGAGGGGCCCATGACGGCGACGACCTCGCCGGGGTGGATGGAGAAGTCCGCCCCGTCCAACGCCGGCGTCGGACCGTACGCCTTTCGCAAGGAACGAGCTTCCAGCAGGGAACCGGCCGGGGTCATGCGCGCCTCCGGATAGATGAGCGGGGACGCGTCGTCCGGTGTACGGGAACGGCGTCCATGGGACACCCGGTGACTGTACACGAGGTGTATACATGCGATGTATAGCCTCTGGTCGGGGCGTTTGTGGACTGGCTCTCATCGCCGACCGGATGCTTACTCGGCAGTGGCCGAGCGCTTACATGGTCCGCGCGGGTCTCGGCATTATCCGCGCACACCTCAGCGTTATCCGCGCGTACCTTGGCGTTATCCGTGCATGCCTTGGGCGTCGGCTGATAGGCGCCGGTCCGGCAAAATCAAGCCCGTCCGGCGTTTGAGGACAACGCCTCCGGCGTTCACCGGTCCCCAAGCGCACCCGCCACTCGCCCACGGGCCTGTCCACGCGCTCACCGAAGTGTTCTCGGACAGACGGCGGCCCGGCCAAATCAAGTCCACCCGGTTCGCTGCTGGGCGGCGGTCCAGCTAGATCAAGCCCGTCCGGCGTTTGAGGACAACGCCCCCGGCGTTCACCGGCACCCAAAAATCACCCGCCACCGCCACCGCACCCCGGCAGACACGGAACGGCCGCGTAAGGGCCGCCCCCCCGCCGACGGAAACGGCGACGCACCCGCACGCCACCGGCCGGATGACCGGGGCGCGGGCGCGCTACACGTCGTCGTACGGGTCCCGGGCCGCCCCATCGGCGCGGCCCGGAGGCTCATCGGCCGGGAGACGTACGGCATCGGCGGGCTCCCCGGCGGCCCCGCCCGGGGCACTGTCCGGCCCCGCCCCCGCACCCGCCGCCTTCGGCGGTCGCCCCCGGCGCGGAATGGCCCCCGCGTCCTTCGGCAGCCGCCCCGCGTCCGACAGCGCCCGCCGCAGCAGGAACTCGATCTGCGCGTTGGCGCTGCGCAGCTCGTCGTCCGCCCAGCGGGCGAGCGCGTCGTACACCGACGGGTCGAGCCGGAGCAGCACCTGCTTGCGCCGCTGCGCCCGCCGCGCGGCGGGCTTGCCCGCGGGGGCGCCGCCGCGAGCCACCCCGCCGTCCCCGTCCGCCGCACCGGACGCCCCGGCAGCCGCCCCAGGGCTCCCCCCGGCGCGATCCTCGGGTGTATGCGGACTCACTGGTAGAGGGAGCCGGTGTTCAAAACGGGCTGGGCGGCGCGGTCGCCGCACAGCACCACCATCAGATTGCTGACCATGGCCGCCTTCCGTTCCTCGTCCAGTTCCACGATGCCCTGCCGGCTGATGCGGTCGAGCGCCTGCTCGACCATGCCGACCGCGCCCTCGACGATCTGCTGCCGGGCCGCGACGACCGCGCCCGCCTGCTGCCGCTGGAGCATCGCGGAGGCGATCTCGGGAGCGTACGCGAGGTGGCTGAACCGCGACTCGATGATCCGCACGCCGGCGGACCGCACCCGGGCCGTCAGCTCGACGGCCAGCTTCTCGGTGATCTCCTCCGCGTTGCCGCGCAGGGACAGCGCGTCCTCGTCGTGGGCGTCGTAGGGGTACTCGATGGCGATGTGCCGGACGGCCGCCTCGGTCTGGGTGGCGACGAACTCCTGGAAGTCGTCCACCTCGAAGAGCGCCTGCGCGGTGTCCTCGACCTTCCAGACGACGATGGCGGCCAGTTCGATCGGGTTGCCGTACGCGTCGTTGACCTTCAGGACGGCGGTCTCGTGGTTGCGCAGCCGGGTGGAGATCGAACGGGCGCTGGTGAGCGGGTTGACCCAGCGCAGGCCGTCGGTGCGGACGGTGCCCACGTAGCGGCCGAAGAGCTGGATGACGCGGGCCTCGCCCGGCGCGACCATCTTCACGCCGCCCAGGCAGATGAGACAGGTCAGCAGGAGCAGGACGCCGGCGACGACCATCGGGACGCCGACCGCGTTGTTGCCGCCGTTGGCGATGAGGCCCCCGCCGACGACCACGCCGATCGCCAGGACGATGCCGAGGAGGCTCAGCAGGAGCCCGAGCCCGCCGGGGATGCTGTGCGCGGCGACCTCGCGGACCTGCGGCTCCGGCATGTCGGGCAGGTCCGCGTCGGCGGTGGCCAGGCCTGCGGCCTCGCCCTTCGCCAGGGCCCTCGTCGCGTCCTGGTGGGCCGTCTCCTGCGTGGTCCCGTCGGCGGGTGTCCGGTCGGACATGCTGCCTCCCCGTTTCTCGTGGCTTTGCTGATGTCGTTGGTCTAGCAAAGTGATATCACTTTAAGCGTTCTCTCACAACGATGGGCGAGGGTGCCGGAACGGTTCCCCCAGGTCGCGTGCTCTTTGTCACGTCGGGAAAAGCCTTGATCGATGAGTAATTGGTGACAGATGCGGTGTTAGCTTCGTGAGCCGAGTAATGGGGGCGGAACGACTGGAGTTGCTGAGGCGATGGGGCGAGCGGACGCGAGACGGGCACAACAAGGACGTAACCGCCGGGCGAAACGGAAGAAGAGCGGCATACGCCGCTTCTTCACCTGGAAGAAGCTCCTGGGGACCGCCTTCGGGATCTGCCTGCTCGGCATCCTCGGTTTCATCGGCCTGTACATGTCCGTGGACATCCCCGAGGCCAACGCCGACGTGAACCTGCAGAGCAACGTCTACAAGTACGCGGACGGCTCGATCATGGCGCGCACCGGCAAGGTGAACCGCGAGAAGGTCTCGATCAACAAGATCCCCAAGGAAGTGCAGCACGCCTTCGTCGCCGCCGAGAACAAGACGTTCTACGACGACTCGGGCGTGGACCTGAAGGGCACCGCGCGCGGCATCCTCAACACGGTCCTGGGCCGGGGCAAGCAGGGTGGTTCCACCATCACCCAGCAGTACGTCAAGAACTACTACCTCACCCAGGAGCAGACGGTCAGCCGCAAGCTTCAGGAGATCGTGATCTCCCTCAAGGTGGACAACAAGCTCACCAAGGACCAGATCCTTGAGGGCTACGTCAACACCAGCTTCTACGGCCGCAACGCGTTCGGCATCCAGGCGGCGGCCCAGGCGTACTACGGCAAGGACGTCGACAAGCTGAACGTCGCGGAGGGCGCCTACCTGGCCTCCCTGATGCAGGCCCCCAGCCAGTACGACTGGGCGGTGGCCTCCGACGCGGGCAAGAAGCGCGTCCAGGAGCGCTGGAACTACACCCTCGACAACATGGTCGAGATGAAGTGGCTGGACGCGAGCACGCGCGCGAGCCTGAAGTTCCCCGTGCCCATCGCCCCCAAGCCGCTGCCCGGCCGCGAGGGCCAGGTCGGCTACTTCATCGACGCCGCCAACCAGGAGCTGAGCAAGCGCGGCGTGGACGAGCAGGCGCTCCAGGCCGGCGGCTGGACCATCACCCTGGGCATCGACAAGAAGCGCCAGAAGGAGCTGGAGCAGGCGGTCAAGGAGAAGCTCACCAGCAAGCTCGACCCCAAGCGCGAGGCGGACCGCAACGCCCAGCTCGGCGCCGCCTCGGTGGACCCGGAGACCGGCCACGTCGTCGCCATGTACGGCGGCGCGGGCTACACCCAGCACTACCGCAGCAACGCGACCCGGGTCGACTACCAGCCCGCCTCCACCTTCAAGCCGATCATTTTGGCCTCGGCCCTGGAGAACAAGTCCGTCACCCAGGACGGCCACCCGATCACCCCGAACACGATCTACAACGGCGACGACCGCCGCCCGGTCGTCGGCAGCGACGTCCCGTTCGCCCCGGAGAACGAGGACAACGTCAACTTCGGGGACATCACCGTCCAGAAGGCCACCAACGACTCCGTCAACACCGTCTTCGCGCAGATGGGCGTGGACGTCGGCATGGAGAAGCTGAAGAAGACCGCGGTCGACCTCGGCCTGGAGGGCAGCAAGATCGTGGCCCGGCCCGCCATGACGCTGGGCTCCATGCCCGCCAGCCCGCTCCAGATGGCCGGGGTGTACGCCACCTTCGACGCGCACGGCAAGAAGGTCGAGCCCGCGCTGGTCGTCAAGGCCGTGCACGGCTCCGACGAGGAGACCCAGCTCCCCGACCCGATCGGCGGCCAGATCATCTCCCGCAACACGGCGGACACCGTGACCGCCGTGCTGCGCGGCGTGGTCCACGACGGTACGGCCGCCAAGGCCATGCGGGGCACGAACTTCCAGGCGGCGGGCAAGACCGGCACCTCCGACGACAACAAGTCGGCGTGGTTCGTCGGCTACACGCCCAAGCTGGTGACCGCGGTCGGCATGTTCGGCGAGGACATGTCCAAGAACGGCAAGCAGGTGACCCTCGCGGGCACCGCCGGCGTCCCGCGCGTCAACGGCGGTGGCTTCCCGGCCGAGGTCTGGTCCGCGTACACGACGGGCGCGCTGGGCGGCGACGCCGACGCGCAGTTCGACCTCGAATCGGACATGGGCCCCGGCGTCACCGCCCCGCCCGCCCCGCCGGCCAGCGGCAGCCCGACGCCGACGGAATCCGCCTCCAGCAGCCCGACGCCGACGGAGACGAAGCCCACGACGCCGACGACGAGCCCCACCCCCACCCGCACGCCCACCCACACCCCCACCACGACGCCCCCGACGACCCCCACCACTCCGACGACCCCGACCACTCCCACGACCACCCCGTCGGGCAGCGGTGACGGAGGCGGCGACGGCGATCCCGGCGACGGCGATCCCCCGAACCCGCCCCGGTAGGACGCCCACCGGGCCCCTCGCGGAGAGATGAACGCGGCCCCCGCCCTGTGTGGCGGGGGCCGCGTTCGGGTGTACGGGGGTGGGTCAGCCCTCGTTGACCTTCGTGGCGATCCGGTCGCCCACCGCCTTGTCGACGTTGCGCCAGTACTGGAGGGCGCGGTCCAGGACCGGGCGGCTGACGCCCTTGGAGAGGTGGCCGGCGACGTTGCTCACCAGGCGGTCGCGGGCGGCGTCGTCCAGGACCTGGCGGACCATCGTGCCCGGCTGGCCGAAGTCGTCGTCCTCGCGGCGCGGCCGGTACGCCTCGCGGACCATCTCGCCCGCCGACGCCCAGCCCGCCGGCTCCCCGAACGTCTGCGTGCCGGCCGCCGGGCCGCCGCGCGAGTTGGGCGCGTAGACCGCCGCCGCGCGCGAGGGCTCGTACCGCATCGGGCCGTCCTTCGCGTACGACTGGACGGGGACGCGCGGCCGGTTGGGCGGGAGCTGCGCGTAGTTGGGACCGATGCGGTAGCGGTGCGTGTCGGGGTACGAGAAGAGGCGGCCGAGCAGCATCTTGTCCGGGGACGGGCCGATGCCCGGCACCATGTTGGACGGTTCGAACGCGGCCTGCTCGATGTGGACGAAGAAGTCGTCCGGGTTGCGGTCCAGCGTCATCCGGCCGACCTCGATCAGCGGGTAGTCGCCGTGCGGCCACACCTTGGTCAGGTCGAACGGGTTGAAGCGGTAGTCCGCCGCGTCCGCGAACGGCATGACCTGGACGTACATCGTCCACGACGGCGCGTTGCCGGACCGGATGGCCTCGAACAGGTCGCGGCGGTGGAAGTCGCCGTCCTCCCCGGCGAGCCGGTCCGCCTCCTCCTGGGTCAGGTACTCGATGCCCTGGTCGGTCTTGATGTGGTACTTGATCCAGAAGCGGTCGCCGCCCGCGTTGACCCACATGTAGGTGTGCGAGCCGTACCCGTTCATGTTCCGGTACGTCCTCGGGATGCCGCGGTCGCCCATCAGCCACGTCACCATGTGCGCCGACTCCGGCGAGAGCGTCCAGAAGTCCCACTGCATGTCGTGGTCGCGCACGCCGCTGTCCGGAAGCCGCTTCTGCGAACGGATGAAGTCCTGGAACTTCATCGGGTCGCGGACGAAGAAGACCGGCGTGTTGTTGCCCACCAGGTCGTAGTTGCCGTAATCCGTGTAGAACTTCAGCGCGAAGCCGCGCGGGTCCCGCCAGGTGTCGGGCGAGCCCTGCTCACCGGCGACGGTCGAGAAGCGGGCCAGCATCTCCGTCCGCCGGCCCGGCTGGAAGAGATCCGCCTTGGTGAACTGACTCACGTCATTGGTGACCTCGAAGAACCCGTACGCGCCACTGCCCTTGGCGTGCACCACCCGCTCCGGCACCCGCTCCCGGTTGAACTGGGCCATCTTCTCGATGAGGTAGTGGTCCTGGAGCAGGATCGGCCCGTCGGACCCCACGGTGAGCGAGTGCTCGTCACTCTCCACCGGGATACCGGCGTTGGTGGTCGTGTACGGAATCGGAATGTTCTGCTGCGCGGAGCTGCTCATGGGGAGCGCCTCCCATCGGCATGGGTGCGGGGGGCCTGCGGCCCACCCAGCAGTCAACTCCGCCCGACTGGCCGTCGGCAACAGCTGGACGCGGTCCAGTTCCAGACGCAGTACGAAACGGAGCCCACCCAACGGGCGCCCCTCCGCCGGTCGTTCAGCCAATCGGGCCGTCCGGCCTGCGCCGGTGGGTGGCCTGCACCGATGGACGGTGGCCCGCCAAATCAAGCCTGTCCGGCGATTGAGGACAACGCCCCCGGCGTTCACCGGTACCCAAAGATCACCCGCCGCCCGCCCCATGAGCCCGTACTCGCGCTCGCCGGGGTGTCCTCAATCGCCGGACGGGCTGGAATGTGCGAGCTCGTCCTGTAGGAGGCGGGTCCGGTGAGTGCCGAGTTGGGCTCGTCCGGGTCCGGCGGTCCGGCGAATTCCAGCCCGTCCGGCGTTTGAGGACAACGCTTCCGGCGTTTACCGGTGCCCAAAGATCGCCCGCCGCCCGCCCGTGAGCCCGTACTCGCGCTCGCCGGGGTGTCCTCAATCGCCGGACGGGCTGGAAGTGGCGGCCCCGGCCCGAAAGGTGCGAGCCTGCAAGGCGTGGCCCCGGCCCGAAAGGTGCGGCCCCGGCCGGGAAGGCGCGGGCCCCGGCCCGAAAGGTGCGAGCCTGCAAGGCGTGGCGCCGGCCGGGAAGGTGCGGGAGGACCGGCCGGAAGGTGCGGGCCCTGGCCCGGAAGGTGCGGGCCCTGGCCCGAAAGGTGCGGCCCCGGCCGGGAAGGTGCGGCCCCGGCCGGGCGCCCGGCGTCAGTTCCCCCGCCGTACCCCCACCGGCATCGACAACTCGAACCACACCACCTTCCCCGTACTCAACCGCGTGGCCCCCCACCGCCGCGCCATGCGATTGACGAGGTACAACCCGCGCCCACCCTCGTCGGAGGGCCGCGCCTGCCGCAGCCGCGGCAACTGCGGAACGTCGTCGCCGACTTCGCACCGCAGCACGTCCGTCCGCAACAACCGCAGCGTGATCGGCCGCTCGGCGTACCGGACGGCGTTGGTGACGACCTCGCTGACGAGCAGTTCGAGCTGATCGGTGAGGTCCTCCAGGTCCCAGCGGGCCAGCGCGCGCCGGGCCAGCCGCCGGGCCTGTCCGGCCGTCTGGGCCTTGGGGTCGAGGTACCAGTACGCGACGTCGCTGGGCGCGATGCCGTCGAACCGGGCGGCCAGCAGCGCGATGTCGTCGTCGCGGTCGCCGGGCCCGAGCATGTCCAGCACGTCGTCGCACAGCGGCTCCAGCGGCGGCGGGTTGGGGCCGGTCAGGCGGGCGGTCTCCGTCAGCCGTTCGCGGAGCTGCTCGATGCCGGTCCACACGTCCCGCATGCGGGACTCCACCAGGCCGTCCGTGTAGAGCACGAGCGTGGCGCCCGCGGGCGCGTCCAGCTCGACGGCCTCGAAGTCCACGCCGCCCACGCCGATCGGCGCGCCCGGCGGCACCCGCAGCACCTCCGCGCGCCCGCCGCGATGGAGCATCACCGGCGGCGGATGCCCGGCGTTGGCGACGACGATGCGGTGCGCGACCGGGTCGTAGACCGCGTACAGGCAGGTCGCCATGCGGTCCGAGCCCAGCCGCTGGGCCTGCTCGTCCAGGTGGTGCAGCACCTCCTGCGGCGGCAGATCCAGGCCCGCGAGCGTCTGAGCCGTGGTGCGCAGCTGCCCCATGATGGCGGCGGACGTCATGGAGTGGCCCATGACATCGCCGACGACCAGCGCGACCCGGCTGCCGGGCAGCGGGATCGCGTCGTACCAGTCGCCGCCCACCCGGGCGGTCTCGGCCGCCGGAAGGTAGCGGCTGGCCAGCCGGACGCCGGTGGGCTGGGGCAGCGAGTCCGGCAGCATCGTGCGCTGGAGCGCGTCGGCGATGTACGCCTCGCGCCCGTAGAGCACCGCCTTGTCCACGCCCAGCGCGGTGTGCGTGGCGAGCTGCGCCGCCACCAGCAGATCGTCGGACTCGAACGCGGGACGGTCGGGGCGGCGCAGGAAGACCGCCGCGCCGATCACCCGGCGACGGCCGCGCAGCGGCGCGAGGATCACCCGGTGGCCGCCGGGCAGCCGGCTGTCCGGGCCGAGCAGCTCGGGGAGCGCCGCGCGGGCCGACGGCGCCTCGCCGAACAGGGGCCGCACGCCGCGCAGCACCTCGGCCAGCGGGCCGCCGGGCCGCACCTCGGCGTTCTCCGCGGCGCAGCCGCCCATCGCCGGGCCGAGGTCGGGCTGCGGGGGCAGGACGGGGAGCCGGTTGCCGTTGGTGTCGGGCTCCTCGGGGATGCGGTCGGTGCGGCGCAGCCGCAGGACCACCGGGCCGGTGGGCCGCTCGTCGCCGACCGGCAGCGGGTCGCGCAGGTAGACGAGGATCGCGTCGGCGAACGTGGGAACGGTGGCCCGGCACAGGCCGAGCACGATCTCGTCCAGGTCGATGCCGCGGGCGATCCGGCGGGTGGCGGCGCCGATGAAGCGCAGCCGGTCGCCGCCCGCCTGCCGGGCCGCCGCCTCGGCGCCGTCACCGGGCTGAGCGGGGTGCCCGGAGCGCGCCGGAGGCGGCTGGGTGCGGTCGGCGGATGCGCGGCCGGTCGGGGTGCCGGGCTCGTCCGCCGTCCGGCCCGCCTGCCGGCCGCGGGCGCCCTGCGGGGAGCGGGCACGCCGGGGCGCGGGCAGCCCGGCGCCCTCCTCCCCGCGCGGACGGGCGCGCCCGCCTTCGCGTGCGCGGGCGGGTGACCCGGCGCCCGGCGGGCCGCCCGCCGGGTCGGGCTCCGGCGTGCGGCCGGGCGTGTCGTGCGGCACGCCGGAGCCTTCCGGTGCCGGACGCCCCTCCGCGCTTCCGCGCGCCGCGGTGCGCTCCGTGTGCCCCGAAGCGGTCTCGTCGTCGGCACGGCCGGTGAAGGTCACCGGACTCGTGGCCGTGCCGCCCCCGCAGGCCGCCGGGCCCGGGACGCCGGCCGTCTCCCCGGGCACGTCGGCGGCGGAGCCGGAGCCCGTACGGCCGGCTCCGGGCAGTCCGGCGCCGGTCCCGGTGGACCGCCGCAGCGTCCCCCGGGGGTCGGGGACCGCCCCGTGCGAAGCGGTCCTGGACTGGCTCCGCGGCGAGGTCGCCGAGGACGCGGCGGGCGGGGCGGCCGGCCGCGATTCATGGGAGGTGGGGTGCTCCGTCACGCGTGGGATTCCATCCGTCCGGGGCTGCGCGCCTGGCGCGCTGCGTGTCAAGCGCGTCGCAGATGCAGAAAGAGCTGGATCTCGGGTGGTACGTCCGTGCTGGCCGGGGCGTACGCATAGGAGTCCTCCCCGGTGACTTCGAAACCCGCGTCGCGCACTACCTGGCGCAAGTCGTCCCGCAGGTAACCCGATACCCGGATCGTGTTGCCCAGGAACGGAATCGGGCAGTCGTCCACGTCGGCCTCGACCATGGCCAGGGCCAGCAGCCCCTCGGGCCGCAGCAGTCCGTGCAGCATGCGCAGCGCGTGCGGGATCTCCGCGAGCGGCAGCATCAGCAGGGAGAAGAACGCGACGATGCCGTCGTAGGAACCCGGCCCGCCCAGCCGCCCGTCCCTGAGGTCCGCCAGGTCGCCCTGGTGGAACTCGGCGCCCGGCACCTGCTCGGTGGCCAGCTTGACCATCTCGGCCGAGAGGTCCACCCCCACCACGCGGTGCCCGGCGTCGGCGAGCTGACGCGCGGTGGGCAGGCCCGTGCCGCAGCCCACGTCCAGGATGCGCGAGCCGGGCGGCAGCGCGCCGGCCAGCCAGGCCCCGGAGGCGAGTTGCCCCTCTTTGTGGGGGAAGGCTTCCTCGTACCGGTCCCCGATCGCGTCGAACGCCTCGGCCTGCCCCTGTCGTTCCAGCGTTAGCCGGTGGAGACCTACATATGCGTCGTAGCTCGCAGCGCTCACGACCTCGCCTCTCCTGTGACCGCGGTCGATTTCTGTTCCCAGCTCCGGAGATGGGTCCCGTGGAATTCAGCTGGTCGGTGTCGGCGAAAGTGACACCTGTGCAGTCTTGCGGAGGACGATCCTACGTTTGAAGACCAGGGGCGCAGCAAGGGGGCTCACGAGGTGCCGCGCGGCACGGCACCGCTCCGGTCACCGGGGAGGCCGCCCGAGGGAGGCTCCGGGCGGGTGCGGTGCCCGGACCGGGGCTCACGGGCGCCGGGAAGCCCCCGCCGCGCGTCCCGATCACCGTTCTGGCGGCTGGACGAGCCGGTGTCTGACGTGGCGTCATATGTACTGTCGGGCATCGAGGGAACGGGCAAACGTCCGACCAGTGACGCCCCGTCACCGCCGGGCACCGGGCCGCCGACGGACGCCGGGCCGCCGACGGACGCCGGGCCGCCGACGGACGCCGGGGCACCGTCGTCCGCTCCCGCGTCCGTCCCCGCGTCCGGCACCGTGTCCCAGTGCTCGGGCAGCGGGGGGATCCGCCAGGAGGGGTCGGGCCGCCAGTTCTCCCAACCCGCCGAGAACGGCTCGCCCCACGCCTCGACGAGCTCGATCGCCGCCTGCCCGGCCGTCCGGACCGCCGCGGCCTGCGCCGACGTCATCAGCCCGTCGTGCCGGGCCTGCGCGAACTCGTCCTCGTCCCGCCACTCCCAGCGGCGGTCCGGATAGACGCAGAGGTCCAGGAAGTGGTCCTGGGAGTCGATACCGCCCGCCCAGCGGCGCCGCGGCTCCTCCAGATTGACGTACCAGTTCTTGAACTCCCACGCGCTGTCCCAGAACAGCCACACCGACCACGGCTCGCCCGGCCGCGCCAGCTTCAGCACCCCCGCGCCGAACCACTGGTCGAGCTTGGTGCGGCGCGGCTTGGTGTAGCGGGTGGCGAGCGGCTCGCGGTGGATCGGCGTCCCGTCGGCGAGCACCGGCTTGACGCAGGTGGTGCCCGGCGCCATCCACACCACGAGCAACTCGTCGGTGTCCTGGACGACGGTCATGGGCCGGCAGATGCGGATGCGGTCGTCGGTGTTGTCGCGGTAGCGCCACAGGATGTGGTCCCCCGGAGCCCAGCGCCCGGGGGCCGTCCCACCGGGCACGTCGGCCGTGCCGCCCTCCGCCGTCTCCACGATGTCCGCTGTCATGCGCAGATCCTAGGCCCGGAAGGGCGGCATCGCCGTGACGAAAACCGCAACTCCTGTTACGGGAGTGTCAATCGTGGGGGAAGTGTCCGGGATGGGTGGCCTGGGGGACGCCGGTGTCGGAACCGCCGGAGCCCTTCCGGCACGTCGCCGTCGTGCCGACGCAAACGCCGACGCCGACGCGAACGCCGACACCAACACCGTCACCATCACCGAAGCCGAACCGGCCGGTGGCCGGGCGGGATCACCGGCGTCCCGCCCGCCTCCCGCCCCTACGGGTGCGTCATCCGCAGCACGTCCAGCGCCTCGTCCAACTGCTCCTCCGTCAGCAGCCCGCGCTCCACGTACCCGGACTCGATGACGACCTCGCGGATCGTCTTCCGCTCGGCCAGCGACTTCTTGGCGACCTTCGCCGCCTCCTCGTAGCCGATGTACTTGTTGAGCGGCGTGACGACCGACGGCGAGGACTCGGCGTACTCGCGGGCCCGGTCGGCGTTGGCGGTGATCCCGTCGATCGTGCGGTCCGCCAGCAGGCGCGCCACGTTGGTCAGCAGCCGCACCGACTCCAGCACGTTCTTGGCGATCACCGGCAGCATCACGTTCAGCTCGAAGTTGCCCGCCGCGCCCGCCGTGGCGACCGTCGCGTCGTTGCCGGTGACCTGCGCCGCGACCATCAGGGCGGCCTCGGGGATCACCGGGTTCACCTTGCCCGGCATGATCGACGAACCGGGCTGGAGGTCCGGCAGGTTGATCTCGGCGAGGCCGGTGCGCGGGCCGGAGGACATCCAGCGCAGGTCGTTGCAGATCTTCGTCAGGCCGACCGCGATGGTGCGGAGCTGGCCGCTGGTCTCCACGATGCCGTCCCGGGCGCCCTGCGCCTCGAAGTGGTCGCGCGCCTCGGTCAGCGGCAGCCCTGTCGCCCGCGCCACCTCGGCGATCACCGCGGCGGCGAACCCGGGCGGGGTGTTGATGCCGGTGCCCACCGCCGTGCCGCCGAGCGGCAGCTCCGCCAGCCGCGGCAGCGACGCCCGCAGCCGCTCGACGCCGTACCGCACCTGCGCCGCGTACCCGCCGAACTCCTGGCCCAGCGTGACGGGCGTGGCGTCCATCAGGTGCGTCCGTCCGGACTTGACCACCTTCGCGAACTCCGACGCCTTGCGCTCCAGCGACGCCGCCAGGTGCTCCAGTGCGGGGATGAGGTCGCCGGTCACCGCCCGCGTCGCCGCGATGTGGATGGAGGACGGGAAGACGTCGTTGGAGGACTGGCTCGCGTTGACGTGGTCGTTGGGGTGCACGTCGCGGCCCAGCCGCTCGGTGGCGAGGGTCGCGATGACCTCGTTCGTGTTCATGTTCGACGAGGTGCCGGAGCCGGTCTGGAAGACGTCGATGGGGAAGTGGTCGTCCCACCGCCCCTCGGCGACCTCGGCCGCGGCGCTCTGGATCGCCTCCGCCACGTTCCGGTCGAGCACCCCCAGCTCGGCGTTCACCTTGGCGGCGGCGGCCTTGATGCGCGCCAGCGCCTCGACGTGCGCCCGCTCCAGGTGCTGCCCGGAGATCGGGAAGTTCTCCACCGCGCGCTGCGTCTGCGCCCGCCACTTCGCGTGCGCGGGTACGCGCACCTCGCCCATCGAGTCGTGCTCGGTCCGGAACCCGCCGTCGTCACTGTGCTCAGTCATACCTGTGTCAGTGCCCGCGAACAGCGGTTCTGTTCCCGGAAGCGGCGCGGGTCTTTCGGAACGGAGCAGGTCTTCCGAAGCGGTGCGGGCCTGCCGGAGCGGCGCACGTCTTCCGCCGCCGCGACGCCGCCGTTCCGCCGCCGTTCCGCCGGTAGGGGGACGGGGGCGTCACGGCCCGGCGCGGGGACGCCGGGATGGCGCGGCAGGGGGCGCGCCGGGGTGGTGCGGGCACGGTGCGCGCCGGGCGCACACCCGTCACCCGAACGGACCACAAGCCCGCGCCCACGCCCGCGTGCGGACCCGGGGCCGCGCCCCTGACGGGCACGGCCCCGGGAGGAGACCGTCAGGCCGTACGAGCCCGGTCGGGACTCAGCCCTTACGCACCGGAATGCTGGTGAACGTGGGCGCCGGCGCCGGGTCGCGGAAGAAGTCGTTCCCCTTGTCGTCGACGACGATGAACGCCGGGAAGTCCTCCACCTCGATCCGCCAGACCGCCTCCATGCCCAGCTCCTCGTACTCCAGGACCTCCACCTTCTTGATGCAGTCCTGGGCCAGTCGCGCGGCCGGGCCGCCGATGGAGCCGAGGTAGAAGCCGCCGTGCGCGGCGCAGGCGTCGGTGACCTGCTGCGAGCGGTTGCCCTTGGCCAGCATGATCTTCGACCCGCCGGCCGCCTGGAACTGCTCGACGTACGCGTCCATCCGGCCCGCCGTCGTCGGCCCGAAGGACCCGGACGCGAACCCCTCGGGGGTCTTGGCCGGGCCCGCGTAGTAGACGGGGTGGTCCTTGAGGTACTGCGGCATCTCCTCGCCCGCGTCCAGCCGCTCCTTGATCTTCGCGTGCGCGATGTCGCGGGCGACCACGAGCGTGCCGGTCAGCGACAGCCGGGTCTTGACCGGGTGCTTGGTCAGCTCGGCCAGGATCTCGTCCATCGGCCGGTCGAGGTCGATCTTCACGGCGTCCAGGTCCGGCCCGGCGCCCTTGGTCAGCTCCTCGTCGGTGGTGTCCGGCAGGAAGCGCGCCGGGTCGGTCTCCAGCTGCTCCAGGAAGATGCCCTCGGCGGTGATCTTCGCGACGGCCTGGCGGTCCGCCGAGCAGGAGACGGCGATGGCCACCGGGCAGGAGGCGCCGTGCCGCGGCAGCCGGACCACGCGCACGTCGTGGCAGAAGTACTTGCCGCCGAACTGCGCGCCGATCCCGATCTTCTGCGTCAGCTCGAAGACCTTCTCCTCCATCTCCTTGTCCCGGAAGCCGTGACCGGTGGGCGAACCCTCCTCGGGCAGCTCGTCCAGGTAGTGCGCGGAGGCGTACTTGGCGGTCTTCAGGGCGTACTCGGCGCTGGTGCCGCCGACGACGATCGCCAGGTGGTACGGCGGGCAGGCGGCCGTCCCCAGGGACCGGATCTTCTCCTCCAGGAACTTCATCATGGAGGCCTCGTTCAGGACGGCCTTGGTCTCCTGGAACAGGAAGGACTTGTTGGCGCTGCCGCCGCCCTTGGCCATGAACAGGAACTTGTACGCGTCCCCGTCGGTCGCGTACAGCTCGATCTGCGCCGGGAGGTTGTTGCCGGTGTTCTTCTCCTCCCACATGGTCAGCGGCGCCATCTGCGAGTACCGCAGGTTCAGCTCGGTGTAGGCGTCGTAGACGCCGTGGGAGAGGGCCTCCTCGTCACGGCCCTGGGTGAGCACGTTCTGACCGCGCTTGCCCATGACGATGGCGGTGCCGGTGTCCTGACACATCGGCAGCACGCCGGCCGCCGCGATGTTCGCGTTCTTGAGCAGGTCCAGGGCCACGAAGCGGTCGTTGGGCGACGCCTCGGGGTCGTCCAGGATCTTGCGCAACTGGGCCAGGTGCGCGGGGCGCAGGTAGTGCGCGATGTCGTGCATCGCCTCGGCGGCCAGCTTGCGCAGCGCCTCGGGCTCGACCTTGAGGAACGTCCGCCCGTCGGCTTCGAAGGTGCTGACGCCCTCGGAAGTGACGAGGCGGTAGGGAGTGTTGTCCTCGCCTACGGGCAGCAGGTCGGTGTACTCGAACGCTGGGCGGCTGGGACGGGATGCGGGGGACATCTGGGCCATTCCTCACTCGACTGGGCTTCGGCTGACGACTGCGGCAGCGCGGGAACAGCGTAGAACCCCGGGGTGCGGGCGGGTCTGTGAGGTAAGGCTCAGTCGGCAGGAGTGCGGCGCGCCGGGCCGTCGTGTCCGGTCGTGGCGTGCCAGAGTGGCCCGGCACCCCTAGTCGCGATCTATCGCGTTTGGGTACGCTGAGCCCGTGGACGAATCGCCGCTCGAAAAGCTCGCAGACCTCGACAAGAGAGAGCCGCAGCCGGTCCGGCTGACCAAGCCGGCCGCGGGGCTGCCCTCGGCGGTCGCCGAAGGGGACCTCCGCGCCTCGGACGCGGACCGCGACCGGATCGCCGACATCCTGCGCGAGGCGCTGGCCCAGGGCCGGCTGGACGCGGAGGAGCACAGCGAACGCATCGACGCCCTCTACCGGGCCAAGACGATGGGCGAGCTGCAACCACTGATCCGCGACCTCCCGGAGGCGGCGAACCACCACCGCCCGGCCCCGGGCCCGTACCACTGGGAACCGGCGGCGACCGAGGGCGCCGAGCAACTGGTCGCCATCTTCAGCGCCTCCGCCCGCAAGGGCCGCTGGCGGGTGCCCTCCCGCATCAACGCCGTCGCCATCTTCGGCAGCGTGGAGATCGACCTCACCGAAGCGGTCTTCGAACGCCAGCACGTCCGCATCCAGGCCACCAGCATCTTCGGCAGCGTGGACATCCGGGTCCCGGAGAACGTGACGCTGCGCAGCAGCGGTTCGGGCATCCTCGGCTCCTTCGAGGTCCGGACGAACGAGTCGGACGACGCCCAGGCGCCCATAGTGGAGGTCCACGGCCACGCCCTGCTCGGCAGCGTCGAGGCCCGCCCCAAGCGCGGCAAGTGGGTGCGCGACCTCTACAAGCGCGTGACGGGGGAGTAGTCCCCGTCGGTAGCTGACGTGGCTTCTGGTGCGGGGTGCCGGGCGGGCTTCATGCGACGGTCGGTCGGCCGGTGAATCAAGCCCGTCCGGAGATCGGGGACAACGCCGCCGGCGTTCCCCGGCTCCTGGGCCCGCCCGCCCCGGAAGCAGACCGCCCAAGCCCCGCGACACCCGCAATGGCAACGGTGTGCATAAGACCGCGTACAGCGGGTAGGGCTGGGTGCATCGTCTCTCGTACGGCTGCGGGGTGCGAAAAGTCGTGCGCAGCGAGACGGGCAAGGGTGACTCTTTCGCCGAAGCCGTCGTCAGGAGTAGACCGTGCTGCTACCGCATCAGCCTCTGCAGGACGTCGCAGTTGTCCCGCCCCAGCGAGCGCACTCGCGCGAGGAGGCCGGACCGTGGCACGCCGAGGCCGTGTGCCGCCGCGACGAAGCGGGACTGTTCTTCGCACCGTCCAAGGAACCAACGGCCGCCCGGCTGGCGAGGGAAGAGGCCGCCAAGCGCGTCTGCGCCCGCTGCCCGGTGATGATCGAATGCCGGGAGCACGCCTTGGTGCAGCCGGAGCCGTACGGAGTGTGGGGCGGCCTCACGGCGGCCGAGCGCCGGGTCGTGCTGGCCCGCCGCCGTCGCCGGGAGACCGAGCTCCAGCGCTCGGCACGGCAGCTGCCCGCCGCGGGTTGACTGCCGCACCACGTGCCGGAAGGCCCGTCGGCGCCATGTGAGACCACGGACAGCGGAACGAACCGAAGGAGCTGCGAACAGCAGGCGGGGGATGTCGGAAAGAGTGCGGCCGGGGGGGGCCCGGCCCGGCCCGGGGGGGGGGGCGGGGCCGGGGCGGGGGCGCGGGCCCCGCGCCCGGGGGT
>NZ_JBEXNM010000024.1:0-107430 GCF_040611095.1 Streptomyces sp. NPDC003077
CGGGGGGGGGGCGTTTTTGGGGGGGGGGGTTCTCACCCCCCCCCCCCCGCCTCTCCCCCGCGTTATACCGGCGCGGGGGGGGCCCCCACCCCCCCCGGCCCCCACGCCGACAGAAGGACGAAAAAAGCGGGCTCAGGCGGTCCTCTCCCGATCACGCCACGGCAGTTCGGCCGTGATCTGCGTCGGCCCGCCCTCGGGGGAGTGCAGGGCCAGCAGCCCGTCCACCGCGCTCAGCCGCTCGGCGAGCCCGGCCAGGCCGCTGCCGCCGTCCAGCCGCGCGCCGCCCCGCCCGTCGTCCTCGACCTGCACGAGCAGCCGCTTGCCGACCCGCCACACCTCCACGGACGCCGAGCGGGCCCCGCTGTGCTTGGAGACGTTCTGCAGCAGCTCCGAGACGGTGAAGTACGCGATGCCCTCGATGGCCGCCGCCGGCCGCTCGTCCACGTCCACCGAGACCCGGACGGGCACCGTGCACCGCCCGCCCAACGAGGTCAGCGCGGGCCCGAGCCCCCGGTCGGTGAGGATCGCCGGGTGGATACCCCGGGCCAGGTCCCGCAGCTCCTGCAACGCCAGCTTCACTTCCCCGTGGGCCTCGTCCACCATCTTGGCCGCCGCCTCGGGGTCCTCCAGCAGCTTCTCCTTTGCCAGGCCCAGCCCCATCGCCAGTGCGACCAGCCGCGCCTGCGCGCCGTCGTGCAGGTCGCGCTCGATGCGGCGCAGGTCGGCGGCGGCGGTGTCGGTGACGATCGCCCGGTCCGACTCCAGCTCGGCGATCCGCCGCTCCAGCTCGTCCGACGGGCACAGCAGCCCGCGCACCATCATCCGGTCCACGTTCGCCAGCCCCCGGGCGATCCACGGCACCAGCGGCCACAGCCCGACCAGCGAGACGAGCGTGACGGAGAAGGTGAGGACGGCCCACGGCAACCGGATGAACATGTAGAGCGCGTGCCGCCACCCGACCGGATCCTTCAGGCCGGCCCACACCCTCGCCAGGAACCCGGGCTCCGCTGCCCGCAGCGGGCTCGGCTCGTCCACGTGCACGCCCAGCAGCCTCCGCGCGCGGGCGCGTTCGAACTTCCCGTACTGACGGCACGCCATCAGCCCGCTCGCCAGCAACGGCAGCCCGATGACGGTGACCGCCATCCCCATGCCCGCGACCAGCCAGACCAGCAGCACCATGAAGGCGACGACGTTCACCGGAAAGTTGCCCAGCAGGTGCGTGATCTCTTTGGCCGTCACGCCGTCGAACACGGGCCGGGGTGGCGGCAGCCGTTCCTCGCCGTGCGGGTCGTCATCAGCGTCGCCGCCGTACGCGGGCGCGTGCGCCCCCTGAAGGGCACCCCCACCTGCGGCGAAATCGGAACGTGCGGTCATACCCCCAGCTTGCCGGGTCGCCCCGCCGGTCGGCCATGGGGTGGGTCGGTCACCTGGGGTGGGGTTTGCCCTACCGGGCGGCTCGCTTCGCCTCCCGGGCCCGGAGCGTCCCGCAACTCGAACCAGACCCGCTTGCCGGTCGGCTCCAACCCGCCGTGCCAGGTGATCCCCCACGCGTGCGCGCACTCTTGGACGAGCATCAGCCCGCGCCCGCCCTCCGCGTGCGGGTCCGGATGACGAGGGCCACCGGGTGGGGGTGTCCGGGGGTGGGCTCGTGGCGCCCGGTCTTCTACGGAGATCAGCACCCACTCCGGATGCACGGTGGCGACAAGCTGCAACTTTGCCACGTCGGTATGCAGGTGCACGTTCGTCACCACCTCGGAGACGAGCAACCGCGCCGGATCGGCCAGCCCGTCGTGCCCGGTGGCCCGCATCAGGGAGGCCACCATGTCGCGGGCGACCTTGGCGGCGTGGGCGTTGTTGGGGCGTCGAGGTGGTAGGTGGACGTACCGGGGGGCAACTTGGGCATGGCTGGGCTCCTTTGGAGGTGAGGCGCGTTCCTTCGGGGTGGGGAGCTGGGCGTTCGTGCGACGGCGCGGTGATGGCTTACTGTCGCCCTGCGGTCACTTACCGTAAGGCTGGATGAAGCACTTGTGATTCACCTGCTGGAAAAAGTGACCCTTCGTGTGGTGCTTCGTATGACCGTGCGACAACGACGGCCCGAACCGAGGGGGCGGAAAAGATGCCGGCCAGAGCAATGCCCACGGCGCGGCAGCGCAGGCTCGGTACCGAGGTGCGCAAGATGCGCGAGCGCGCAGGCATGACGGTGGGGCAAGGTGCCGAGATCCTGGGCGTGGGACGCACATTGATCAGCAACTCGGAAGCCGGCCGCATCGGCCTGAGCCCGGAACGCGTAAGAACCTTCGCCGAGATCTACGAGTGCCGCGACACGCGGTACGTCGACGCCCTCGCGGACATGGCGGGCGAGCGCGGATCCGGATGGTGGGAGGAATACCGGGGAAAACTGCGAGCAGGCGCGTTGGACCTGGCGGAGCTGGAACATCACGCGGTAGGGATTCGGGCGGTCCAGATCATGCATGTGGCAGGACTGTTGCAAACCGAGGCGTACGCCAGGGCAGTGATGCTGACCGCCGTACCGGATCTGGAACCCGCCCAACTGCGGCGCAGGCTTTCCTATCGGATGAGGCGGCGCGACGTGCTGGATCGCGAAAACCCGCCCGAGTGCACATTCATCCTCCATGAAGCCGCACTCCGCATGGAATTCGGCGGCAGGCAAGTGCTACGCGATCAACTGGAGCACCTTCTCGAAGAGTCGGAGCGGCCGAACGTCGTGGTGCGGGTGGTGCCTTTTGCCGCAGGCGGGATTCCGGCTACCGGCCTTGCCATGCAATACGTCAAGGGGCCGGTGCCGCGACTGGACACCGTTCAACTGGGCCTTGTGGAGCCCTCCATGCTCGACGCGGAGTCGGTGCTCGCCAAACACCGAGATGCTTTGGACAAGACAGAAGCACAGTCACTGGAGCCCGTACCCACCCGAGATTACGTGCGATCGGTCGTTCGTGACCTGTGAGAGGTGAATCAAGCATGTACTGGCAGAAGTCTTCGTACTCGACAGATGCCGAAGAGGCTGCCTGCGTCGAGATATGTGCTGTGGACGGCGCTGTCCACGTGCGTGAGGGCGATGTGCCGGAGGCGCAACTTCGACTCGGATCGGCAGCCATCGCTGCTTTCCTCCGCGCCACGAAGGCAGATCGCTTCGTGCGCTGACAAGGATGCCGCCTTGTGCCGTGTGGCCCCGGCACGAGCGGCGTACTGGTGACCCTGCTTCAACAAATTCCGGAAACCGGTGTTAACGCGGGTTGCGTCAATGATGCCTATGTAGCACGGAGACCCCTCATTTCGCTTGCGCCATGAGCTGACGCAGTGTTCGATTCGCACAGTGAACGATCAGCAGATACCTCCCCACGCATCCCCTTACGCCCAGCCCCATCACTATGCGGCCCACATGCCGCCGCCCTCCTACCCGTATCCGATGCCGCACCCCGCCGGCCCGCCCGAGTGGATGCTCGCCGACCAGGGTGCGCGGTTGGGGGCTCGGCTCATGGACGTGGTCTTCGTGTTTCTCGGCATGGGGATTGTGGGCGGGGCGGTGTCCCTGGTAGGCGCGCTGACAGCGGACGGAGCCGCTCAGAATGTCATCAGCGGCGTGCTCGGCTTCATCGGCGCGGCGGCGTGGCTTCTCTACGAGCCCGTCATGAATGGGTTGTTCGGCGGCACCTTCGGCAAGCGGATCTGCGGTCTGCGCGTGGTCCGCCTCTCGGATGGCGCGGCGGTTTCGTTCTGGCGTGCCCTCGGGCGCTGGGCGATCATGTGGCCCATGGCAATGGTGCCGTTCCTGGGAATCCTGAACGCGCTCTGGTGCTGCTGGGACAAGCCGTACCGGCAGTGCCTGCACGACAAGGTGGCGGGCACGGTGGTGGTGAAGCGCGATATGTGGCGGGGCGTCGGCTGAGCGGTACTCCTGGTCTGTTCTTCCATCCGGTAGCCGTATGGGCAGATTGCCGACGGATGAAGCCCTTGGTGTCCTTGATCGCCCGGGAACCGACGGCGTTGTCAGTGGTGTCTGATAGACCTGTGGTGTTCCTGTCGCGGCGTCATCAATGATGTTGCCGATACAGCCGTGGCACCGGTTGGGTGGACAGGGCACACGCGAGTACATGAATGCCGAACGCGCACGCCGGGGGAAGGCATGCGCGAAGGGGGAGGTTGAGCAACGGTGGGCCTGAAGTTCGACATGGGCAGCCAGACGCTGTCGACGCTTTCCGGCCAGACTCAGGGGTCGTCGGAGGACCTGGGCGCCCTGGTGAAGCAGTTGGTCGTCGCGGCGCAGCCGCTGGAGGGCAAGTTCAACGGCCAGGGCAAGGCGGCCTTCGACAATTTCAAGCGAAATTCGGACGAGATCGCGGCATCCCTGAACAGCGCGCTCCGATCCATTCTGGGCGGTCAGAAGGGCATGGACCAGTCCTTCATCGCCGGTGAGCAGGAAGCCGCGGACAACGCCCGGCAGTCGATGGCGTCGGCGAATTTCGACGCGGCCCGCTTCTCCGGCCGCTGATCGGCATACGAGGAAGCGGCTGACGTACCGGCTCACAGAACGAATACCCTCCCGCGCGCAATGCCGCGGGAAGGCCACACGGGGAGGACACACACAACATGACGGCTGGCATGGACCGGCGAAGCTATGACACGGGAGCTTCCGCCGAGGCGCAGTCCAACATCCAATCGGTGATCGCACGCCTTGAGTCCCTCATCGGCGAACGGGACCGCCAGGTGAAGGCGGCGATGGCCGACTTCACCGCCGACGGTGTCTCGGAGCAGTACCAGGCGGTGGAACAGCGCTGGAACCGTTCCGCGAGTGAGGTGCGCTCGATCATCCACCTGCTGCGCTCGACGCTGGAGAAGAACGACGGCACGGCACAGACGACGCTCCAGCGCGCCAAGGCCGCGGTCGACGGCATCGGCTGACCGGCGCGGCACCTGGCTACGAATGCTGCGGGGACGTGGCTGGCGCATGCGCATGTGCGAGGTAACGGGGGAGCTTGATCGGTGATCTGGGGGATACGGGGATGACGAGTTGGGACATCACGCCATCGGGCGTGCACGGGGTGCTGAACAAGACCCGCGGTACGGCGGGTGATCTCGCGAACAAGATCTCTACGTACACGGGCGACTTGGCCTCGGCCGCGAGTGCTGCCGGCACGCTGTCGTTCGGCGGCAAGGCGAAGTCTGCCGCGCAGGGCGAGGGCGCTTCGGGCGGGCCGGTGGGCGCGGCACTGGCCGAATTCTCCGAAAAGACCCAGAACGATCTCGTCTTCCTCGTGGCACGCGCGATGAAATCGGTTTCCGGGGCGACAGACGCCACCCTGGCCTACATCCAGGGTGACACGGAGATGGCAGCGAATTCGCAGCACACTGCTCTGGGAGCGCCCGATCTGAAGAAGTTCGCCGCGGAGGCCGAGCGGTTGAACGGTGATGGCGGGAAGCAGGGGGGTAAATGAACGCCAACCTGATAGACCCTACCGGCATCCCCACCTACACGGGGAACATCGACGAACTGGAGAAGAAGGCCGCCGACCTGAAGAAGGACGCCGAGGCCATTCGCGATGGTGGCGCGGATATCCACTCGGATTTCCAGGGTCTGCGTGCCTTCTACCAGGCGCCCGAAGCCGAGCAGCTTTTCGCCACGACGAAGCCGGTGGCCGACAAGGCGGACGCCTTCGCAGGCGATCTGGAGAAGGTCGCCTCGGCTCTGGACGGTTTCGCCGCCGAGATCCGTCCCCTGGTGGAGAAACTCGACGATCTGAAGCAGCAGGCAGCCGCCTTCATCGCCGAGGACGTCAAGACGGACGAGGACTGGCAGTACGACGACGACAAGGTGGCCAAGAACAACGACCTGTGGCAGGACGTCACCACGACGGCCGACGCGTTCTGGGCCGCCGAACGGGCCGCTGCCAACAAGATCACCGCGCTGGTCGGCGGTACGCACTGGGTCGTGGACGACGGCACGCACAAGCCCAACGCTTACAGGTTCTCCGCCGAGGACATGAAACGGGCGGGGGCAGCGCCTTGGGGAAAGCCCGTCGAAGAAGAGCACCATTGGTATGAGATCGGCCACTGGGTCAAGAAGACCGTGTGGAACGGGCTGATTGTCGATTTCATCGGCAAGGGCATAGTTCAGGACGGGATTGTCGGCACCGCCGATGGCCTGCTCACCCTGTTCGGTGGCCATGGCGGTGAGCGGGCGAAGGCAGCGTGGAACGGACTGGGCAATGTGTTCAGCGGCCTCGCTCAGTACACCATTTGGCCGTTCGAATGGCTCCTTTCCCGCACCGTCGGCGGGACCAACGGGGACAACGAGCAGAAGGCGGCGTTCCGCCAGGTTCTCAGGGGCTTTGTGGCCTGGGACCAGTGGCAAGAGAACCCCGCCCGAGCGGCGGGCGGCGCCGCCTTCAACGTTGTGACCACCTTCTTCTCCGGGGGAACGGCCACGGCCACGCGAACCGGAGCGGGAGCGGCTGCCAAGGCGGCGAAACTGGCGGACGCGGTCGGCAAGATCGGCCGGGCGATCGACCCAGTGGCGCAGGGCTCCAAACTGGCCGGTGCGGCTGTCAAGGCCGGCAAGATCGACCAAATGGTGAGCTCGGCCTTGCAGTCCACCAAGGCGTCCACCGCCCTGGAAAAGCTGCGCAACGCTTTCACTGTCACGGCCACCACCACTCCGTCCGGCGCCACCCACCTTCCGGACGGCCGTGCACTGAATGTGCACGGGCCCGTGCCGGAACTCCCGCCGGGAAAGACGGCGGTGGAGGTGTCGCAGAGCACAGGAGGCGTTCCGGCACACTCGGTCAAGTACGGGGATGACGAGTTCCTGACGCCGGACGGCCGGGTTGTCGATGGGAACGGGGCTCCGCGCAAGGGGTCCGCGGCGATGGTTGAGCTCTCCGAAGCCGACCGGGCTGTATTGGGAAATGCCCATTCGCCGGCGACTCGTGAGCACGCCACTGTATCGGTTGGGCATCAAGCGTCGGTCATCGGAGATAGCCAGCATGGCTCGTCCGGAATGCGCCCGGACTCCGGGAGCGTGCCCACTGGCCATGGTGATTCCGCCAGAATGGAACACCGCGGGGGTGGACAGCCGCAGGTTGGCAATTCACCTTCGGGCACCGTCCCCACGCACCATGGTGGACACGGGGGTCAATCACACAATGGGAGTGGGGGTTCGGCGGACGCTCACAGCGATGGGCGGTCGACGCAGACAGCCCACAACCCGCATGGTGGTGCCGATACATCTCATGACCACAGCCCTGATGACACTGGCTTCTCTGACGATCTGCCGCACGGTCCTGAGGAGAACGGTGCTGCTGGTGCCGCTGTTGAGGACCAGGGCGATCACTGGACGCCGATGGACCCGAAGGTCGTCGAGGAGCGGATTGCACAGCTGGAGAGTGAAGGCCATGCTCCTGGCCGCCATCTCCATCCGAGTGATGATGCGCTGAAGCGGCGCCTGGGTACGCCGATGACCGACCAGGACGGCAACCTGAAGATTTACAGTCCTGCCTCTGAAAACGTCGGACATGTGAAATCAGAAAACAATATTGACCCGTTGACGGGGACGACGGTTGACGGGGCTAACGGAAGGGTGCACAGAGTGGGCGGATGTGCGACCCGTTTCGATAGTGCCGAAGACATGGTGAGGGCGGACGCCTTTTTCAGAGATTACATCGCCAGGAGCGGAAGGGTTCCTACTGAGTCGTTCCCGATTTCTGACATCCTGGGCCCTGGTGGCCATGAGCGGCTGACTGGATTCTACAGAGATCCTTTGCATCCTGATGAATTCCTGCCGATAGACTTCCGTGGCGGAAGTATTAAGGCGATCTATCGGGAGGTGGACGGTGAGTACAAGCTCATTACCATGTACGCTAACCATGCTCCTGGACGTCACCCTTGAGAGGGATGCAAAATGAACGATACATTTAAAGGCTTCATCAAGACGTATCTAGACATTGATGTGGCTTACTATCCGGACCTGCGCCTGAAGGAAACGCTGCATTCATGCGACGATGAATTCGTTGATGCTGTCCGGAGTGGATTTAAGGATCTGCTTCGGTCGCGCAGCCTGTCTCCATATGATTGGGAGGGGCTGACCATGATCGAATTTGAGGATGAAGATGCCCTGTATGACTACCTGAACCGGATGTACGCATACCTCTTCTTGGGTTCGGAAGATCAGCCATTTCCCCCTGAGTGAGGTGGCCCGGCGGTCCTCAAGGGAGGCTCGTCGGGCCTTGCCACCTAAACCTCGGAGTTTGGGAACACGTGATGACCGGGGGAGCGTGCCATCGTCCGATGTTGCCTGCGCGTCGGCGCAATGCCGAGTAACGCCTCACTGGGGTGAGGGACCATGCCGGAGCCGTCTGGGTTCCTTCGATCCTGCCTGGTCGCACCGTCACGATTGAGGCCCCGTAAAGTACCCCCACAAAGACCCGGGGAGGAACACAACCGATGGCGCGGGACTACGACAGTCAGTTGCTGGAGTCGGTTTCCGTGCGGCGTCGGAGGTTGCGGGACGCGTTGCTGTTCGGGGAGCAGCGGGCGCGGCGGAGTCTGGACGAGAACGTCGGGAAGATCTTCGGGAGTGTTGCCCTGGCGGCCGTGGTCTGCGCCGGGTGTGTGGGGTGGTCGTTCGTGTCGGAGAAGCTGGCGCATGACGGAAGTGCGCCCGGCGGGCGACCGGGTGTGAGTGCGGGGGCCACGTCGGCATGGTGAGGACGGAAGCCGGGCGGCGCATGGCGCTGAGCCGGGTGACGCTGGTGGGGCGGCGACGGCGGGTCGACATGGTGCTGCCGGCGCATGAGCCCGTCGGCGCGTTGCTGCCCGAGATCCTGCGGCTGCTCGGTGACGAGGTGGAGAAGAAGCCGTCGTTGCGTCGGCTGGTGACGTCCGACGGGACGGTGCTGGCGCAGGACGAGACGCTTGCTTCCGCGAACGTCGTCGACGGAGCCGTGCTGCGCCTGGTGCGGGAACAGGAGACGCCGGCCGCGCCCGTCGTGCACGACGTCACCGACGAGGTCGCGGACGACCTCGACGTCCGCGGGTGGCGGTGGGGCGAACGCAGCCGGTCGTGGTCCGCGGTCGCGGGCGGCGTACTGCTGGCGGTGGTCGCCGGGGTGTGCGCGGGGTGGTGGTACGGGCACGACCGTGCCGCTGTCTGGTGCGGCGTGGCGGCGCTGATCGCCGCCGCGGCCGGTGCCGTGGTCGGTTTCCTGTGGCGCGGGAAGAGGCTGGGAACGGCGCTGCTCCTGGTGGGTGGCGCGCTGGGTGTACTCGGGTCCTGGGACGCCACCGGGGACGGACGGGCACGCCTGGCTGCCGTAGGGCTGACCGTGGCCGTCGTGCTCGCGCTGCTCGGGTTCCTCACGGAGCTGGGGCGGGGCGGTCTCATCGGTGCCGGGGCCGTCGTCGTCGCGGTCGGCGTCTGGGAGCTGGGGCTGGCGCTGACCAGCCCGGCGCGCACGGGTGTCGCGGTGGGCGTCGTCTCCGTACTGGTGCTGGGCTATCTGCCGCGGCTCGCGATGATGTCGGCCGGGCTGACCCGCTTGGACGACCGGCGATCAGGCGGCACGCCCGTCAGCCGTCACAAGGTGGCCACCGCGCTGGGCGCGACGCACCGGGGCCTGGCGCTGGCCACCGTCACGGCGGCGGCGTCGGCGGGAGCGGCCGGGGTGCTCGCGCTGAGTGGTGCGGAAGGCCCGGGCGGCGCGGCCGGTGGCTGGCCGGTGGGAGTGGCCGTGCTGCTGTGCGTGGTCCTGTTCTCGCGGGCGCGTGCCTATCCGCTGGCCGTGGAGGTCCTGGCGCTGCTGGCGGCCGGTACGGCGGTGGCCGTGCGGCTCGTCCTGTCGTGGGAGTCCGGGGCCGGGAACCGGGCGGGCGCGTTGGGCGTGTTGTGCTTGCTGGCCGCGCTGCCGCTGGTGGCGCTCGCGGTACGGCCACCGGAGCATGTGCGGGTGCGGCTGAGCCGGCTGATGAATCTTGTCGAGTCGGTGGGCGTGGTGGTGCTGATCCCCGTCGCCTTGGGCGCCTTCGGGGTGTACGGCCGCCTGCTGCACACGTTCTGAGGCGGCGCGGTGGGCACCGGTCCGGGGTGGAGGAGCGGGCCCGGACCGGGCAGGCCGGACGTACGGACGGAAAGGACGAGGCGGAGACGACATGGCGGGAGAGCCGGGGCGGGACGAGCCGTCCGGACAGCCGGGTGACTGGCAGCGGGACCTGCTGCGGGACCTGGGCGGGCTCGCCGTCCCGCCGGTGCCCCCGGTGCCGGAACAGGCTTCGGAGTCCGTGCCGACGGCGGGCCGGGAAGCGGGGAATGGATGGGGGCCGGTGGCGGGGCGCGCTTCGGCGGCCGAGCAGGGTTCTGCGGACGGTAACGCTCTCGGTACATGGTCCGGGGCCGTGCCGCCGGGAGCCGGGCTGCCGTCGGTCGGCTCGGTGCCCTCGCCGACGGCGTCGTCCGCGCCCGGTGTTCGTCCGGACATCCCCGGAACCACCGAGCCCGTGCCGGATTCGTCCGCGTCCGGAACCGGCCACGGGAACGCCTCTGCGGGCAGCCCCATGCCTCCGCTCGCCCCGCAGGCGAACGCCGTAGGCGCGGACGCCCCGGCGGGCACCACCCTGCCGCCCGTCCCCGGGCCGTACGCGTCCCCGCCGGCCCCCCACCCCGCGTACGCGGCTCCGGCCGAGCCCTCTCGCGCCCCGACCCCCGTCTCCGTACCCCTGCTGCCGGCGGATCTGGCGGGTGTACGAGTCAAGCCGCGGCACGGCGAGTCCGTCACCCGGCGGGCGGGGCGGATGCTGCGGCGGGTGTTCGCGTCCTCCGCCGCGGCCGAGACGGAGGCCGTCACGCGTGCCGCGCGCGCCATCCAGCAGCCGGTGACCACGGGGCGGCAGATCGCCGTGTCCAGCATCCGTGGCGGGGCGGGCAAGTCCACCGTCGCCGCGCTGCTGGCCCTGACGTACGCGCACTACCGCACCGATCCGGTGCTCGCGGTGGAGGCCGATCCGGCGCTGGGCACCCTGCCGCACCGGCTGGGTGCACGGGAGGTGCGCTGGTCGGGCACCGACCTGGCGCGGATCGTGGACCCGTCCATGCAGATCACCGACCTGACCGGGTATCTGCTGCCGTTCGCGGGTGGTGGCTGGCTGCTGCCCGGCAGCCAGGGAGCCATCGGCGCCCGGCTGGACATCGAGAGCTACCGCGTCGTGATGACCTCGCTGCGCCGCTACTTCGCGACCACCGTCGTGGACACCGAGACGCTTCCGGCCGAGGTGGCGCGTACGGCCCTGGTGACCACCCAGGCGCGGGTGCTGGTGTCTCCGGCGACCGTGGAGGGCGTGCTGGCCACCCGGTCCGTCCTGGAGTGGATGGGCGGGGTGCATCGCGGGCTGCCGCGGACGGCGGTCGTGGTGCTGAACCAGACGTCCCCCGACACCGGCGTTGACATGCGCAAAGCCATGGGGGCCTTGGGCGTCGAGGGCCCCGCGGTGCTGCCGCTGCCGTACGACCGGCACCTGGCGGGTGGCGGCGCCGTCCGCCCCGAGTTGCTGGGCGCGTCCACGCGGGAGGCGGTGACCCGGCTCGCGGCCGAGGTGATGGACCGGGCGATGCCACGCGCCCAGGCGAGGCGGCGTACGGGCACCGGCCCAGCGGACTCGGGACCGCCGGTCTCCGGGCACGGCGGGGCCGAGGGGAACGGGGCACGGTCGCCTCGATGAGCACACGTACCATCCATCGCCCGGCCCGTACCACCCGCCCGCTCCCCGGACCCGCGGAGCGGCGGATCGAGCCGCCGCCCAACCTGCCCGAGGGCCGCACGGGTTCGGTGGCCACCGCGCTGCTGCCCATGGCGGGCGTGGTCAGTTCGGTCGTGATGATGACCGTCATCCGGAACAGCCGGTTCGCCGTGCTGGGTGCGATCGTGCTGGTCGTCGCGGTGCTCGGTGGCGTGCTGCTGTTCTTCTCGCAGCGTGGCCGGGCCCAGCGGCAGCGGCGGGCGCAGCGTGAGCGCTACCTGGAGTACCTGGAGGAGCTGAGGGAGGAGCTCAGCGCGGAGGACCGGAGCCGCCGGGATGCCGCGCGGGTGCTGGCGCCGCCGCCCGAGGCGCTGTACGACCTGGTGCGCGATCCGGCGCGGCGATGGGAACGGCGGCGCACGGACGCGGACTTCCTGGACGTGCGAGTCGGCACCGGGGCCGTTCCCGTGCGGACGCTCACGTTGGAACGGCAGGGCGGCAACGTGCTGACGCCTCCGGACGCGTTCATGCTGAACGAGGCGGCCGGTCTGCAGGAGCGTTTCACCACGGCCCCCGACATGCCGCTGACGGTCCCCCTGGACCGGGCGGGCAACGTCTCGCTGGTGGGGGAGCGCGAGGCGGTACTCCGCGCGGCACGCACGCTGGTGGTCCAGACGGCCGTCTGCCACGCGCCGGACGACGTGGCGATCGCTCTCGCCTGCCCTCCGGACCGGCTGGCGGACTGGGAGTGGGCGAAATGGCTGCCGCACGTCCTCGATCCGGAGGAGCGGGACGGCCCGGTCAGCGCCCGCCGCATCGCCCCCGGCATGGAGCCGCTGGGGGCCGCGCTCGCCGCCGAACTGCGGGAGCGCGCCGTCTACGCGACCGAGGTCCGGCGCGGACTGGCCGGACAGGACGCGCTGCGCCTGACCAAGCGGCTGCTGGTGATCAGTGACGGATACGGCGCCACCGCGCGGGAACTGCCGCGCCCGGACGACGCCGTGTCCCTGAGGGACATGGGCGTCACGGTGCTGCACCTGCTGGCGGAACGGACCGACGAGCCGGGAGAGATCGCGCTGCGCCTCTCCATGGATGGTGACGACGGCCGGGAGGTCGTCGTGGAGGACGTCCGGCCGACGCCCTCGGGCATTCCCGCCGAGCCTCTGCACGGCACCCTCGACGCCGTGACCGCCGCCGGGGCCGACGGGATCGCCCGTATGCTCGCGCCGCTGCGCCTCTCCCCGGAGTCGGCGACCGCCGGAACCCCGCTGTCGGGACCGGTGGACTTCGCGGAACTCCTCGGCGTGGCCGACCCGCGCGACGCGGACGTGCGCCGTCTGTGGCAGCCACGCGGCACCCAGGCGTTCCTGAGAGTGCCGATCGGGCTGAACGACGCCCACGAGCCGGTGCTGCTGGACCTCAAGGAATCCGCCGAACTGGGCATGGGCCCACACGGGCTGTGCGTGGGCGCGACCGGATCCGGCAAGAGCGAACTGTTGCGGACCCTGGTGCTGGCCCTGGTGACGGGCCATCCGCCCGAGGACCTGGCGATGGTGCTCGTCGACTACAAAGGTGGTGCGACCTTCGCGCCGTTCGGCGGCCTGCCGCACGTCGCGGGTGTCATCACGAACCTGGAGAACCACGCGGGACTGGTCGAACGGGTGCACACCAGCCTCGCCGGAGAGGTCCGCCGCCGTCAGCAGGTGCTCAAGGAGGCCGGTGACCTCCCGGACATATCCGCCTACCGGGCCGCGCGGGAGCACCGGCCGGAGCTGGAGCCGCTGCCGCACCTGCTCGTCGTGATCGACGAGTTCGGCGAGCTGCTCACCGCGAAACCGGACTTCATCGACCTGTTCCTGTCCATCGGCCGCATCGGCCGGTCCATCGGCGTGCACCTCCTGCTGTCCAGCCAGCGGATCGAGGGCGGCAAGCTGCGCGGACTGGACACCTACCTCTCGTACCGGCTGGGGCTGCGCACGTTCTCGCCGGAGGAGTCGCGCACCGTGCTGGATGCGCCCGACGCCTTCCACCTGCCGCCGCTGCCCGGGTTCGGCTACCTCAAGGTCGACACCAGCCACTACGAGCGCTTCAAGGCGGGGTATGTCTCCGGCCCTTATGAGGGACCACCGCTCCAGGAGGACAGCGGTGACGGCGGGACCGCGGTCCTGCCCTACCCCGCGTACAACGAACTCGCCGGTCCGGAAGAACCCGGTGGCACGGCCCCCGCTCCCGCGCGCCGCACCACCGGCCCCACCCTGCTCTCCGGCCTCGTCGACCGGCTCGCCGACGCCGCGCCCCCGGTGCGCCGGATCTGGCTCCCTCCGTTGCCGGCGGCGCTGCCGCTGGACGCCGCGGCCGGCCCCGTGGAGATGGACGGGACGCACGGGCTGCGGCTGTCCCGGCACTCCGGGCAGACGCTGCGGGTGCCCCTCGGTCTGCTGGACGACCCGGCGCGGCAGCGCCAGGACCGGTGGTCGCTGGACCTCACGGCGGCCGGCGGGCACGTCGCGGTCATCGGCGGCCCGCAGAGCGGCAAGACGACGCTGCTGCGAACCCTGATGCTCTCGCTGGCCCTCACCCACACCCCGCGGGAAGTCGGTGTCTACGGCCTCGACCTGGTCGGCGGTGGGCTCATGGCCATGGCGGGGCTGCCGCACGTCGGTGGCGTGGCGGGCCGGTCGGACCGGGAACGGGCGGCGCGGACGGTCGAAGAGGTGCGGGCCATGCTCACCGCTCGCGAGGCGCTGTTCCGGGAGGCGGGCATCGACTCCGTCGAGGAGCTGCGCCGACGGCGTGCACGGGGGGAGTTGCGGGGCGTGGCGGGCGTCGGCTCCACCGACATCGTCCTGGTGGTGGACGGGTTCGGAGAACTGCGGGAAGAGTTCGCCGAGCTGGACGACGCCGTGGCCGACCTCCTCAAGCGGGGCAGTGGCTACGGCATCCACGTCGTGGCCGGGATGCTGCGCTGGAATGACGTCCGGATCGCCGCCCAGTCGGCCTTCGGCACCAAGATCGAACTGCGGCTGAACGACCCCGGCGAGTCGACGGTCAGCCGCGCGCTCGCCGAGACCCTGGCGTCCGAGGGCCCGGGCCGAGCGCTGACCGAGCTGCCGGAGGGCAAGCTCTTCGCCCAGGTGGCGCTGCCCCGCATCGACGCCCGGGCGACGGCCGACGACTTGGGCGGGGCGGCCGAGGCCGCCGTGCGCGCGGTGCGCGGCGCGTGGAGCGGCGAGGAGGCGGCACCGGTACGCGTCCTGCCCGCGCGGCTCCCCGCGGCGCGGCTCCCGGCGGCCGGGGACGAGCCGCACCGGGTGCCGATCGGCCTCGACCAGGCCGGGCTGAATCCGGTCGTCCTCGATCTGTTCGGCCGGGACCAGCACCTGATCGTCCTCGGCGACGGCGAGTGCGGGAAGACCAACCTGCTGCGCCTGGTGGCACGCGGGCTGGTGGAGCGGTACGGGGACGAGGACCTGGTCTTCGCGGTGATGGATCCGCGGCGCGGGCTGTCCGGCGCGGTGCCGGAAGACCACCTCGGCGGGTACGCGCACAACGCGCGGCTCGCGGCGGGACTGTCCGAGGTCGTCACCCGGGAGCTGGAGAAGCGACTGCCGGACGATTCCCCGCCGTCCGGCGCACCGGTGACCGGGAAGTCCTTCGACGGGCCCCGGATCGTCGTCCTCGTCGACGACTACGACGTCCTCGCCGGTGGGGGACGGCAACCGCTGGACGCGCTGCTCCCGTACCTGCCCTCCGCCCCGGACATCGGGCTGCACGTCGTCGTCGCCCGCCGGACGGCCGGAGCGTCGCGCGCCCTGTACGAACCGTTCCTCACGGCACTGCGGGAGAGCGGCACGGCGGCTCTGGTGATGGCGGGCGACCGGGGCGAGGGCCAGCTCTTCCCCGGCGTGTACCCGGCCGCCCAACCGCGGGGACGAGGCGTGTTCGTACGACGTGGAGAGGGAGGCCGGCTCGTGCAGACGGCCCTGGCGCCGGAGACGGCGGGCGCGGAGGAGATGGGGGACGCGGACAGGACGAGGACGGTGGCCGCGACGACGGCGGCTTCCGGTGAACGGGGGAGAACCGAACGATGACCACGGACGTGATCGCGCTGACCACGCGCATGCCCGACGTGTGGAGCCTGGCGGCCGGGCTGATGGCGGGCGGCCCGGACACCCGGGTGTCCGACGGCGCCGACGGCGCGGTGATCTGTTTGTCCGATGCCCAGGGCAGGCCGCTGGCGTCCATCGAGGCGCCCGTCCTGGTGCGCACACCGGGCGAGGCGGCCCGGCTGCTCGGCCCGGAAGGCGCGGTGGCGGGCACGGGGCCCTTGTGGTGGACCGAGGTGCGCGCGGCCACCGGGACGCACGGTGGGGAGCGGCTCGCCGGCACGATAGCCACCCGTCTGGTCGCCCGGCTCGGCGGCGTGGTGTGGCCGAGCCGGGCCGCCGTCGACGCGTATGGCGAAACGGCGGCGGACGTGGTCGCGGCGGCCGGTCCCGGCACGGGGAGTCCCGCGATCGACGTGCTCACGGGCAAGGCCGCGGTGATCATCCAGGACCGCCCGGTCGTCGCCATGACGACCTGGCTCGCGGATGCCGTCAGGATGGCGGCGGAAGGGGACAGAGCGGTGCAGATCGTCACGCCACCCGGCGCGCGGCTCACGCTGCCCGTCCGCGCGACGCTGTCCGGACTGCCCCACCGCTGGGTCGTCCAGGACGGTGCCGGTGGTTACTACGACGGGCTCTCCGGGGCCGTACTGCGGTGGGACGGGGGCCCTGACGGACAGTTCGCGGCAACCGGGACGCCGGCCCCCGCGTACTTCCGGGGGACACCCGCGGAGAGGGGCCCGGACACGGCCGGGAACGGGGCGGGGGCCGGTGGCACCGGCACATCCGGTGAGGACGCCGGGCAGCAGCTCGTCCTTTCCCTGCGGACCCGGCACGACGCCGACGGCGACCTCGTCCTCGGAGGCGCGCTGGAGGACGTCTGGCAGCACCTGGCAGGAAGCCCGCCGGCCGGGTGGGGCACCGCCGAGCCGGCGGGCTCCCGGTGGTCCCGGCAGGAGCTGACCGAGTTCGTCCGCGGGCGCGCGCCGGAACCCACCTGGGTGGTCGTGGTCGGCGAGCCGGACCGGCCGGGTATCGCCACGCTGCGGGTCAGCCGGACGACCGGAGGCGTCGAGGAGGACATCACCGTGGCCTTCGGCCACCCGCCGGGCGGTGCCCTCCCTCTGGACACGCTGCCCGCGTTGGCGGAGCGCCTGGTGGCCCGGCACGAGCTGGTCTCCCTCCTGGTCCAGCGGCGCCCGGGGCGTACGGACCTGACCGTGCCACCCCGGTTCGAGGGGCCCGCCCTGCCGGTGGCCTTCGCGCTGGGCCGTGCGGACGTGAGCACGATCGGCCTTACCCGCGCACGCCGCCCACCGCTGCCCGACCGGCCGGTCCAGTTGGGTCCGGCCGCGGCGGCGGGGTTCTACTACCCGCTGGGTGACGGTGGCTGGGACGCGCTGCAGGAACTCGTCGGGCATCTCCGTCCGTCCTCCGGGCGGCACGGGCCGCGGAGCGCGGGCGCCGCCCGCCCCGATGGACCGCCGCCGCAACGCGCGCGGTGATGCCCGGGCCGGACGCGGTCATGCCTGATCCGAGTGCGTGAAGGCGACGTACGGGCCGGGGCGGATCGACGCCCGGGCCTGGGGGATGGGGTGACGCCCGGCCCGCGGGGTACGGGGTGACGCCCGGGCCCGGGGTGCGGGGTGACGCCCGGGCCCAGGTTCGGGCCGACGCCCCACCTCGGGACGGGAGCGCCCCCGCCCCGAGGTTTGGGAACGGGCCGGCGCGCCTACGCGGGAGGGGTGACGGACGCGCCTCGCCGGCCCTCAGAGTGGACGGCCGGTGATCATGAAGCGTGACCATCTGGGCGCGGAGAGTGGGGTCAAGTCAGGACAACCCCACCCATCACATGACGCGACTGCCCGATGTCTTGGCCCCAGGGCCTAGACTCCCGTCCGTACAGATCGTCGATACGGGTCGCCGGCGCGCAGGCCGGTGACGGTCGATGCCGTCGGACAAGAGCAGTCAGGGAGCGAGGGGCGGACGTGCCGGACGCGACCGTACGCACCAACGTCGCCGCGGACTATTTCCAGGGCTATTCGGTCGTCGGGCTGATCGCCGTGATCGGCGTGCTCTTCGTCGCCGTGGCCTTCGGGGCCGGTCGGCTGCTGCGGCCGGTGGTGCCGACGCCGGAGAAGCTGCTGACGTACGAATGCGGCGTGGACCCGGTCGGCGAGGGCTGGGCGCACACCCAGATCCGGTATTACGTCTACGCGTTCCTGTACGTCATCTTCGCCGTCGACTCGATCTTCCTGTTCCCCTGGGCGACGGTCTTCTCCGCGCCCGGCTTCGGCGGCGTCACGCTGGTGGAGATGTTCATCTTCCTCGGCTTCCTCGCCATCGGCCTGCTCTACGCATGGAAGAAGGGCGTCCTGGAATGGACGTGACCCCCGCCCCCGAGACCAACGGCGCGCAGCCCGCGGCCCCCAATGGCGCGCGCGGCCCCGAACTGTTGCCGGAGCCCCGGCGGCTCGGCCCGCTGGCGCGGCTGGCGCCCGAGCCCATGAAGGTCATCCTGAACTGGGGCCGCCGCTACAGCCTCTGGGTCTTCAACTTCGGGCTGGCCTGCTGCGCCATCGAGTTCATCGCCGCGTCCATGGCCCGGCACGACTTCATCCGGCTCGGCGTCATCCCGTTCGCGCCCGGCCCGCGCCAGGCCGACCTGATGATCGTCTCCGGCACGGTGACGGACAAGATGGCGCCCGCCGTCAAACGTCTGTACGAGCAGATGCCCGAGCCGAAGTACGTGATCTCCTTCGGCGCCTGCTCGAACTGCGGCGGCCCGTACTGGGACTCGTACTGCGTCACCAAGGGTGTCGATCAGATCATTCCGGTTGATGTCTATGTTCCGGGCTGTCCGCCCCGGCCCGAAGCGCTCCTCCAGGGCATTCTGAAGCTCCAGGAGAAGATCGCTCGGGAGTCGCTGGGGGAGCGGTACGGGAACGGGGACGGCCGCGCGGATGGTGTTGCCGAGGGCAATGGGGCCAATGGGTCCAACAGGTCCAATGGGGTCAACGGGGGTGCGGGGCGGCCGTCGGCCGCCGCGTTGAACAGTGGGCTGATCGCGCCCCCGCCGCCGCCCGTGGGTGACGGAGCGGAGACGCGTGGCGGCGCGCCGGAGAAGGGAGCGGGGGAGCAGTGAGCGAGCAGCCCGAGCCCAAGCCCCAGGGGCCGGCCGTCCCGCCTGCGGACGGGCCGAGCCCCGATGCGTCTTCCGGGGGCTCCGGGATGCCTGGTGCTTCCGGGGCTTCTGCAGCTCCCGGAGCTTCTGCGGCTTCCGGTGCTTCTGCTGAGAGTGCGGCGGCTGTCGACGCGTCCTCTGGTGGGGGCGCCGGCACGCCGTCAGGCCAGGGCACGGCCGCCGACGCGGCGCCGCTCGTCGGGTGGCTGCCGCGTCCGGTGGACGAGATCTTCGGCCCCGGCGCCACGGCCGAGGAGGCGTACGACCTGCTCACCGTCGATGTACCGGCGGACGCCTGGATCACCGCGCTGACGGCCGCCCGCGACGATCTGGGCTGCGCCTACTTCGACTGGCTGAGCGCGGTGGACGAGCCGGGCACCGGCTTCCGGGTGTGCGCGCACGTGGCCGCGCTGCCGGGCGCCGGGGGCGCGGGAGCGTCGGGGAGCGCGGGGGAGTCGTGGAGCGCCGGGGTGCCGGGCGCGCCCGGTTCCGTGCGCCGGTTGCTCGTACGGACCACCGTCCCGCATGGCGCGGCGGTGCTGCCCACCGCCGTCGACGTGTACGCGGGCGCGGGCTGGCACGAGCGCGAGACGCACGAGATGTTCGGCGTGGACTTCACCGGCCACCCGCACCTCGTCCCGCTGCTGCTCCCGGAGGGCTTCGAGGGCCACCCGCTGCGCAAGGACTTCGTCCTGGCGGCCCGGGTCGCCAAGGCGTGGCCCGGCGCGAAGGAACCCGGCGAGTCGGAGCACGGCGGGCCCAAGCGCCGCCAGATGCTCCCGCCCGGCGTCCCGGACCCGAACGAGTGGGGCCCCCTCAAGGGCCAGCTCCCGGCTGCTCCGGCGCGCCCCGCGCGCGGCGCCCGGGCGGCGGGCGCGGCAGGCGGTGCGCCGGGGCGCGCGACGGCGGGTTCGGCCGGGCGTGCGCCGGCGGGCGAGCGTCCTGTGCGCCGGACGCGTTCGGCGAGCGCGGGCTCGACGAGCCAGCGGGCGGCGGAGCCGGCGGGCGAGACGCCGGTGAGCGAGACGCCGGTGACTGGGGCTGAGGCTGCTGGGGCCGGTGAGGCTGGTTCCGGGGCCGGTACGGCTGCTGCCGGTGCCGGGCCTCGTCGTTCGCGTAGTGCGTCTGGTGGCTCGGCGAGTCAGCGAGCGACGGCCGGGGTGTCGGGTTCGGGGGAGGCGCCGGAAGCCGGTGGCGCTGAGACATCTGGTGCCGGTGCTGCGCCGGGTGCCGGTGGGCCTCGTCGTTCGCGTAGTGCGTCCGGCGGATCGGCCAGCCAGAGGCAGGCCGGAGCGGGGGATGCATCCGCGGCCGGTGGCGGTACCGGTGCCGCTCCCGCGTCGCCTCGGCGTTCGCGTAGTGCTTCCGAGGGATCGGCCAGTCAGCGCGCTTCTGAAGGGGCGGCCGGCCGGCCTGCACCCGAGAGGCCGGCGAGCCAGCGTCCCGCGCGGCGTTCTTCGGACGCGCCGTGGCACCACGCCCGTCCGAGCACGGACGAAGCGGACGCGCAGGACGTCACCAAGGCGCCTGCTCCGGGCGAGACCGACGCGCCCGCTTCGGATGACGCCAACGTGCCAGCTCCGGACGAGGCCAAGGCATCCGCTCCGGGCGAGGCCAACGCGCCCGCTTCGGATGACGCCAAGGCGCCAGCTTTGGGCGAGACCAAGGCGCTTGCTCCGGACGAGGCCAAGGCATCCGCTTCGGACGAGACCAACGCGCCCGCTCCGAACGACACCGACGCCCCCGCATCGCAGGAGGCCAACGCCCAAGAGCCGGCCTCCACCCCCACCTCCCAAAAAGACGACCCCAAACCCCCCACCCCCCAGCAACAAGACGCTCCCAAGCCCCCCACCCCGCCGACAGGAGGCGACACCCCGTGAGCGACGCGCTCGACATCGCGTTGCGGCTGATCGCCGTGTTCGTCGTCTTCCTGGTGTTCCCGCTCGTCATCGGGCAGACCGAGCACAAGGTCATGGCCCACATGCAGGGGCGGCTCGGGCCCATGTACGCGGGTGGCTTCCATGGGTGGGCGCAGCTCGTCGCGGACGGGGTGAAGTTCGCGCAGAAGGAGGACGTCGTACCGGCCGGGGCGGACCGGCGGATCTTCCAGCTCGCGCCCGCCGTGGCGCTGCTGCCGTACCTGCTGGTGCTGGTGGCGATCCCGATCGGGCCGGACAACGCCGTGGGCCAGGTCGTGGACGCGGGGATCTTCTTCGTCCTCGCCGTCATGGGCGTGGGCGTGCTCGGGTCGCTGATGGCGGGCTGGGCGTCGGCGAACAAGTTCTCGTTGCTGGGCGGGCTCCGTACGGCCGCCCAGCTCATGGCGTACGAGCTGCCGATGCTGCTCGCCGCGGCCTCCGTGGCGATGGCCGCCGGAACGCTCTCGCTGCCCGGCATCCTGGACGCCTTCCACTGGTGGTGGGTGCCCTGGCAGATCGTCGGCGGGCTGGTCTTCTTCACGGCGGGGCTGGCCGAGCTGCAACGGCCGCCGTTCGACATGCCGGTCGCCGACTCCGAGATCATCTTCGGTGCGTACACCGAGTACACCGGTCTGCGGTTCGCGCTGTTCCTGCTCGCCGAGTACGCCGGGATCGTCGTGCTGTGCGCCCTGACCTCCGTGCTGTTCCTCGGGGGCTGGCACGGGCCGTTCGGCGCGGATGGGCTGGGCTGGCTGTGGACGCTGCTGAAGACGGCGGTGCTCGCCTTCGGCGTCATCTGGTTGCGGGTCAGTTACCCGCGCCTCCGTGAGGACCAGCTCCAGAAGCTCGCGTGGACGGTGCTGATCCCGCTCGCCCTCGCCCAGATCGCCCTCACCGGCGTCGTCAAGGTGGTGATCTCCTGATGGCCGCGGGGAAGACACCGGGCCGCCTCGGTTCCGGACTGGCCAAGGGGCTGGCCGTCACGCTGCGGACGATGACGAAGCGCTCGGTCACCGAGCAGTACCCCGACGTCCAGCCCGACCTGGCGCCGCGCACGCGCGGGGTGATCGGGCTGTTCGAGGAGAACTGCACGGTGTGCATGCTGTGCGCCCGCGAATGCCCGGACTGGTGCATCTACATCGACTCCCACAAGGAGACGGTGCCGCCCGCCGCTCCCGGTGGGCGCGAGCGCAGCCGCAATGTGCTGGACCGTTTCGCCATCGACTTCTCGCTGTGCATGTACTGCGGGATCTGCGTCGAGGTGTGTCCGTTCGACGCACTTTTCTGGTCGCCCGAGTTCGAGTACGCGGAAACGGACATCCACGAGCTGACCCACGAACGCGACAAGCTGCGCGAGTGGATGTGGACGGTCCCGGAACCGCCCGCGCTCGATCCCGCCGCCGAGGACCCCAAGGAGATCGCCGCCGCCCGCAAGGCCGCGGACAAGCTCGCAGCTCAAGAACGTGCCGAGGCGGAAGCCGTCCAGGAACGGGAGCGGGAGCGGGAACGCGAACGGGAACGTGCCGAGGCCGAGCAGGCGGCCCGGGCAGTCGAAGCGGCCCAGGCGGAACAGGAAGCCAAGGAAGCCCGGGCAGCCGAGGAGGAGCAGGCCACCACCGACGCGCCTCAAGCAGACCAGGCCACCCCGCCCATCGCGCCCCCCGACCACCACCACCGCCCCCCAGAGCAGAAGGAGGAGGGAGAAGCGTGACGCTCGCCGCCGCAGCCGGCCACGGCTTCCTCTCGCCCACCGGTGTGGAGATCGCCTTCCTCCTCGTCGGCATCGTCACCCTGGGCGCGGCCGTCGTCACCGTCACCACCAAGCAGCTCGTGCACGCCGCCCTGTGGCTGGTCGTGACGCTCGGGGGCGTCGCCGTCGCGTACCTGCTGCTGACCGCCGAGTTCATCGCCTGGGTGCAGGTGCTGATCTACGTCGGTTCGGTCGTCGTCCTGCTGCTGTTCGGGCTGATGCTGACGAAGGCGCCCATCGGCCGGTCCCCGGACGCGGACTCGGGCAACCGCTGGGCCGCCCTCGCCGTGGCGCTCGCCTCCGCCGCCGCGCTGGTCTGGGTCGTCGTGGACGCGTTCCGTACGACGTGGATCGATCTGGACGGACCCGGGGCCGTGCAGGGCTCCACCGACGTGTCGGGCCGCAGCCTCTTCCAGCACTGGGTGCTGCCCTTCGAGGCGCTGTCCGTCCTGCTCCTGGCCGCCCTCGTCGGCGCGATCGTCCTCTCCCGCAAGCACGGCGGCGCGTCCGGCGACCCGGCCCGTGGCGCCCGCCGCACCGGAGCTTCCGTCCGCACCGCGCGCGAGCCCGGCAGCCCCCGGACCGGCAGCCCGGAACCCGGCCGCTCCGGAACCGGCGGTCCCGGGCCCGCCACCCCCGGACCCGGCCGCACCGGAGAGGAAGCGCGCTGATGCACCTCGCCTATCCGGCCGTCCTCGCCGTCCTCCTCTTCTGCGTCGGCCTGTACGGCGTGCTCGCCCGGCGCAACGCGATCCTGGTCCTGATGTCCGTCGAGCTGATGCTCAACGCCGTCAACCTCAACCTCGTCGCCTTCGACGTCTGGCTCCGCGACACGCTGCACGCGGGCCAGGCGCTCACCCTGTTCGTGATCGCCGTCGCCGCCGCCGAGATCGGCATCGGCCTGGCGATCGTCCTGCTCGTCTACCGCAACCGCGGCAGCTCCGACGTCGACCGGCTGCGCGACCTCGCCGAGCAGCCGGACGGCGCCGACGACGCCGACGACGAGGGGGCCGGCACGGACCCCGACCACCACCCTCGCCCGGACCGTGAGGCGGAGGCCGCCGCGTGACCATCACGACCACTGCCGTGCTCGTGCCCCTGCTGCCCTTCCTCGGGGCGGTCGCGGGCCTGTTCCTGGGCCGCCGGGCGCCCGGCTTCGTCCGGCCGCTGGCCGTACTGCCGACCCTCGCCGCCACCGCGCTGGCGATCGTGGTCGCGGTCCGACAGGGCGGCGGCGCGGCCGTCGACGCGGCGACGCAGCTCACCCCCACCGGGTCGGTGCCCATCGACCTCGCCCTGCACCTGGACGGCTTCGCCGCGCTGGTCGCCGTCCTCGTCGGCGTCGTGGCCTCCTGCGTGCAGCTCTACTCGACGGGCTACCTGCGGGACGATCCGCGCTACCCCTCGTACGCCGCCCTGGTCTCGCTGTTCACCTCCGCGATGCTGCTCGTCGTCTACTCCGGCGACCTGATCGTGCTGCTGGTCGGCTGGGAGATCATGGGCATCTGCTCGTACTTCCTGGTCGGCCACTACTGGGAGACCGAGGCCGCCCGTGCCGCCTCCCTGAAGGCCTTCCTGGTCACCAAGCTCGGTGACGTCCCCTTCCTGTTCGGCCTCTTCGCGCTGGCGGCGGACGCGGGGACGTTCCGGATCACCGGCATCCTGCACACCGTCGCGCACGGCGGACTGGACCACCCCACGCTGATCGCGCTCCTGCTGCTGGCCGGCGTCGCGGGCAAGTCCGCGCAGTTCCCGCTGCACACCTGGCTCCCCGACGCGATGGCGGGCCCGACCCCGGTCTCGGCCCTCATCCACGCCGCCACGATGGTGGCGGCCGGTGTCTACTTCGTCGCCCGGCTCCTTCCCGTCTTCACCGCCTCCGCGGCGGCGCTGGTCGTCCTCGCCGTCATGGCCGCGATCACCATGATCGGATCCGCCCTGGCCGCCTTGGCCCAGGACGACATCAAGCGGGTGCTGGCCTACTCGACCGTCGGCCAGCTCGGCTACATGACGGGCGCGCTGGCCGTCGGCGACCGCGGTGCCGCCGTTTTCCACCTCCTGTCCCACGGCGCCTTCAAGGCGCTCCTCTTCCTCGGGGCGGGCGTGATCATCCATGCCGCCGGCACGAACTCCCTCGCCGCCATGTCCCGCATGTCCGGCCTCTCCCGGCGGATCCCGGACGCCTTCTGGACGATGACGGTCGCGCTCCTCGCCCTCGCCGCCATCCCCCCGTTCGCCGGCTTCTTCTCCAAGGAAGCCGTCCTGGGCGCCGCCGAACACGCCGCCATCGGCGAGGCGCACGGCGTCCCGGGCGCGGCCGGATGGACCGTCCTGCTCGCCGGTCTGCTCACCGCCCTCCTCACGGCCGGTTACGCGACCCGGCTGTGGCTGCTCGCCTTCCGTTCCCCTGCTGCCCGCCGCCCGTGGGCCGACACGGCGGGTGGGGGCGTCAGCCCGGGGACGGCCGCGAGCCGCGCCGTGCCGTACGCGGACGCGGCGGCCGGAGCGGCGTCCCCCGGTGCCGGCGCCCCGGCCGGGGCCGCCCCGACGGGCACCGGGGCGGTCGCGACCGTCCCGGCCGGAGCCACCGCCGACCCGCGCGCCGTCGAGGCCCCCGACCACGGCCGCCAGCCGGTCGTCATGAACGCCGTGCTGTGGGTGCTGTTCGTCCCCACCGTCGCGTTCGGCCTGGTCACCCCCTTCCTTCCCGACTGGTTCGACGGGCGGTCGCTCGCCCCGACCGCCACCACCTCCGTCCTCGGCACCGGCGTGGCGCTCGTCGGCGTCCTCATCACATACGCCGCCTGGCGCCACACCACCGCTCTCGCCGCCCGTACGCCGATCGGCGCCGTGACCGCGAACCCGGACGTCACCCCCGCCGCCTCCGAGGAAGGCGCCATCGCCACCCACCCCGTCGCCTACGGGGACAACGCGAGCGCCCCCGACCCCGCCGACCCCGGCCGACTGCTCCTGGGACGGCTGCACCGGTACGCGGCCACCGGCTTCCGGCTCGACGCGGTGTACGACGCGCTGTTCGTCCGGCCCGTACGGGCCGCCGCCCGGCTCGTCCGCTTCCTGGACCGGGAGGTCGTCGACACGTACGTGCGCGGCGCGGCCACCGCGCCCCGCTGGCTGGGCGCGGCCGTCCGGCGCGCCCAGACCGGCAACGTGCAGACCTACCTCGGCGCGCTGCTGGCCGGCTCGCTGGTGCTGGCCGTCGCCGCCGTCCTCGTCGCCACGGGCACGGGAGCCTGACGATGCGAACCGCGACCCTCCCGCCGAAGCCGCGTCAGGCACCCGCCACGGACGGCCCGAACCCGGCACCCGGCCTCAACCCGGCACCTGGCCTCAGCCCGGCACCCGGGCTCAACCCGGCGTCCGGCCTCGCCCCGGCGTCCGGCCCGAGCCCGAAGCCCGATCGGGGATCGGAACGGGCCCCGGGCCTGACCTCGGTTACCCCGAGCCCGACGCCCGACCGGGGCTCGGTACGGATCCCGGGCCCGGCCTCGGCCACGCCTGCCTCAAACCTGGCCTGGGCTGTCCCGGGCCTGGCCTCGGCCCCGGCTGCACCAGGCGTGCCCCCGGCCACCCCGAGCCGGGCGGCCGGCCCAGCTCCGAGCCCCGGACCGGCCGCCACCCCCGCACGACGGGTCCCCGTCACAGAACCCGCCGCGCGCCCCCAGGCGCCGGAAGCACCGACCGACAAGGCCCCGGCGGCTCCGAAGCATTCGACGGCACTCCGGACCCCGGCAGCCCCCGAGGTGCCGACCGATCCGGCAGCCCGCGAGGTGCTGGCCGCCCCGGCAACCCCCAATGCTCCGGCCAGCCCGGCCAGCCCGGCCAGCCCGGCCAGCCCGGCCAATCCCGCAGCCCTGGCAACCCCCGAGCCCCCGGCCCGGTCCTCGCGCACCCCCAACGCCCCGGCCTCGCACACCCCCGTGGCGCGAGCCCTGCACGTCCTCCGGTCCCCGCACGTCCCCCGGCCCCGGGCCCCGTACGCCCAGCCGATCACCTCCTTCCCGGCCCGGCCCGCCGGGGCCGATGCCACTCCGAGGAGGGCCTGACCCCGTGAATCACACCGTTATGCAACTCCTCCTCGCGGTCGTCGTCGTTCTCCCCCTCGTGGGTGCAGTCGCGGCCCTGCTCCCGGCGCCGCCCGGCCTCAAGGGCCGCAGCCCCGAGCAGGCCGTGCTGCGCCACGGCGTCACCGTCACCGGTGTCGTGCTGGCCGCGGCCATCGCGCTCGCGGTCGGCTTCGACCACGACCACCCGGCGCGGATGCAGGCCACCACCGACATCAGCTGGATCCCGGCCCTCGACATCCGTATCCACCTCGGCATCGACGGCATTTCCCTCCCCCTTCTCGTCCTGACCGCGCTGCTGACCTTCCTGTGCGCGCTGTACTCCTACAGCCACCTGCCGAAGGGCCCGTCACCCAAGGCGTTCGTGGCGCTGCTGCTCGTCCTGGAGTCCGGCACTCTGGCGACCTTCGCCGTCCTCGACCTGGTGCTGTTCTTCCTCGCCTTCGAGATGGTGCTGATCCCGATGTACTTCCTCATCGCCCGCTGGGGCGGTGAGCACCGTGTCGCCGCGGCCTGGAAGTTCATCCTCTACACGCTGCTCGGCTCCGTCGTGATGCTGCTCGGCCTCCTCCTCATCGGCCTGAAATCCGGCACGTTCGACATGGTGGCACTCGCCACTGACAACGGGCCGAAAGCCCAGCTCAGCCACACGATTCAGATCCTGGCGGTGCTCGCCGTCGGCATCGGACTGGCCGTCAAATCGCCGATGTGGCCGCTGCACAGCTGGCTGCCCGACGCGCACACCGCCGCGCCCACCGTCGGCTCCGTGCTTCTGGCGGGCGTGCTGCTGAAGATGGGTACGTACGGATTCGTCCGGATCGCGCTGCCCATCGCGCCGGACGGCATGCACACCTTCGCGCCGTACCTCGCGGCCTTCGCCGTGGCGGGCATCATCTACGGGTCGCTGGCCTGCCTGGCGCTGGCACGCCGGGGCGCGAAGGGCGACCTCAAGCGCCTCATCGCGTACAGCTCGGTCGGGCACATGGGCTTCGTCCTGCTCGGCATCGCGACCATGACCCCCACCGGCGTCAACGGCGCGCTGTTCGCCAACATCGCGCACGGACTGATCACCGGCCTGCTCTTCTTCCTGGTCGGCGCCCTCAAGGACCGGTACGGCACCAGCGACCTGGACCAGCTCGCGGGCCACACCGGCGCCGCCCTCTACGGCCGGGCCCCGCGCCTGGGCGGCCTGTTCGCCTTCGGCGCCATCGCCTCCCTGGGCCTGCCCGGACTTGCCGGCTTCTGGGGCGAGATGCTCGCCATGTTTGGTGCCTTCCAGCCCGCCGCGGGCCTCAGCCGCCCCGCCTTCCTCACCTTCATGGCGCTGGCGGGCCTGGGCACCCTGCTCACCGCCGCCTACCTGCTGATCGTCGTCCGCAGGGTGTGCATGGGCGGCCGGACGGAGGAGTCGGCACGCCAGCCGTACGGAAGCGGAACCGGCGTCGGCACCGGCACCGGCACCGAACCGGACGGAGGCCCGACCGCCCCCGCCCCCGCGGCCCCCGCCACGACCGGGAGCACAGCCACCGCCACCGCACCCGCCACAACCACCACCCTGGCCCCGGAAAACCAGGGCGGCCCCACCATCCCCGACATCGCCCGCCACGAGTACGCCGCCTGGTCCCCCCTCGCCGTCCTCACCGTCGTCGCCGGACTGTGGCCCGCGGCCCTCCTCGGCCTCACCGACCCGGCCGTCCAGCAACTCCTCGGAGGCGGTAAGTGATGCAGTCCCTGATCCAGTCCGTCGACTGGCTCGCCATCGCGCCGCCCACCATCACGGCGGTCGTCGCCCTGGTGGTGCTGGTCGCCGACCTGTTCGTCCCCGAGGCGAGGAAGCCCGTCCTCGGCTGGATCGCCACGGCCGGCCTGGCGATCGCCGCGCTCAGCCTGCTGCCCCTCCTGGACGGCGACCGCCGCACCTTCTGCCTCGTCACCAAGCCGGACGTGTGCAGCTACACCGCCGACCACTTCACCGTGATCCTCCAGTTCCTGGTGCTGGCCGGGGCGCTGCTGACCGCACTGCTGTCCGTGGACACCGTCAAGGACCACCGGCTGCCGGCCGGCGAGTTCTGGTTCCTGCTGCTGTCCTCGGCCGCCGGCGCCGCGCTGCTGCCCGCCTCCCGCGACCTGGCGACGCTCGTCATCGCCCTCGAAGTGGCCTCGCTGCCGGTCTTCGCCCTGGTGGGGCTGCGGCGCGGGGACCGCCGCTCCTCAGAGGCGGCGCTGAAGTTCTTCCTGTCCTCGGTGACCGCGACGGCCGTCATGCTCCTCGGCGTCAGCTTCGTCTACGCCGCCACCGGGAGCCTGCACCTGTCCCAGGTGGCGCGCGCCCTCACCGACCTGCCGGACCCCCGGCTTGCGACCCTCGCCGCGACCGGCGTCGCGCTCACCCTGGTCGGCTTCGCCTTCAAGACCGCGGCCGTCCCGTTCCACTTCTGGGTACCCGACACGTATGTGGGCGCGCCGCTGCCGATCGCCGCCTACCTGTCCGTCATCGGCAAGGCGGTCGGATTCACCGGGCTGATCCTGGTCACGGTGCGGGGTTTCCCCTCGTACGCGCACGTCTGGGGACCGGCGCTGGCGGTGCTGGCGGCGCTCACCATGACGGCGGGCAACGTCGCCGCGCTGCGACAGCGCCCCGGCCGCGCGCACAGCGCCGTCCGCCTGCTGGCCTGGTCCTCGGTCGGCCAGGCCGGGTACCTGCTGGTCCCGATCGCCGCCGCCGGTTACGCGGACGACCCGGCGCACGCCGTCGGCTCCACCGTCGCCTACGCCCTGATGTACGCGGCGGTCAACCTGGGCGCCTTCGCGGTGGCGGCCCTCGTGGCCCGTACGCACCCGCGCAACCGCGTCGCGGACTACCGCGGCCTGTACGCCGTCCGGCCGCTGTCCGCGCTCGCCCTCGGGTTCTTCCTGCTGTGCCTGGCGGGCCTGCCGCCCGGGATCATCGGCCTGTTCGCCAAGGTGACGGTCTTCTCGGCGGCGGTCGACGCGGGCCTGGGCTGGCTCGCCGTCGTCATGGCCGTCAACGTCGTCATCGCGCTGTACTACTACCTCCAGTGGACGGCGCTCCTCTTCCGCCCCGCCGAGCAGCCGGCCGACACCGCAGCCGCCCCCGCGACCACCCCCGCCCGGCGCACGGCCATCCCCGCCCCCCTGGCCACCGCCATCGCCCTCGCCGCCGTCCTGGGACTCGCCCTGTCCGGCGCCCCCCAACTGGTACTGCGCTTCGCCTCGGGCGCGCTCCTGTAGGAACATCGGCGCGCTCCTATCAGGAACTCGGGCGTGCTCCTGTAGGAACACCGGCGCGCTCCTATCAGGAACTCGGGCGCGCTCCCGTAGGAGCGAAGGCGCTTCCCTACAGGAACGAAGGCGCTTCCTACAGGAACGGGAACCCTTCCGTGTGGCCTGTGGGGGCACACTCCTCACGCGCCCCCACAGGCCGCACGACCCACCAGCCAGAGGCGCCCCCACCACACCTCGCGCACCCCACGCCCTCCCCGGCGCACACCACCCCTCCCGACGCCCCCCGTCCCGCCCCCGCCCGACGGGGAACCGTGCCCTCTCATCTGGCGTTGACCAGTAAGGAAGGGTCCACTGGAAGGTGGAGCACACCACTGGAGCACCACGCAAAGGGTTCCCCTGCCGCACACCTGGAGGGCGTACCGTGCACCGCCGGCACAACGGGCTCAGGACCGCCGTACTCCTCGGGGGACTGTCCGCACTCATCATCGTCATCGGCAGTCTCTTCGGCCGTACGGGCCTGATCGTCGCGGTCCTGGTCGCCCTGGGCACCAACGCCTACGCCTACTGGAACAGCGACAAGCTGGCGCTGCGGGCGATGCGCGCCCGGCCGGTCAGCGAGTTCCAGGCACCCGGCCTGTACCGCATGGTCAGAGAGCTCTCCACGGCCGCCCGCCAGCCCATGCCCCGCCTGTACATCTCGCCCACCCAGGCCCCGAACGCCTTCGCCACCGGCCGCAATCCGCGCAACGCCGCCGTCTGCTGTACGGACGGCATCCTCCAGCTCCTGGACGAGCGCGAGCTGCGCGGCGTGATCGGCCACGAACTGAGCCACGTCTACAACCGCGACATCCTCATCTCCTCGGTCGCCGGAGCGCTCGCCTCAGTGGTGATGTTCCTGGCGAACTTCGCCTGGCTGGTCCCCGTAGGGCGCTCGGACGACGACGAGGGGCCCGGCATCGTCGGCATGCTGCTGATAGCGATCCTCGGCCCGGTGGCGGCCTCGCTGATCCAGCTCGCCGTCAGCCGCTCCCGCGAGTACCAGGCCGACGCGTCCGGCGCCCAGCTCACCGGCGATCCGCTCGCCCTCGCCTCGGCGCTGCGCAAACTGGAGGCCGGCACGAAGCAGCTCCCGCTGCCGCCCGAGCCCCGCATCGAGACCGCCAGCCACATGATGATCGCCAACCCGTTCCGGGCGGGCGAGGGACTGTCCAAGCTGTTCTCCACCCACCCGCCCATGCGCGAGCGCATCACTCGCCTGGAGCAAATGGCAGGTCACCGACCGTGAAAACGCTTCTGAACCTCATCTGGCTCGTCCTCTCCGGCTTCTGGCTCTTCCTCGGCTACCTGCTCGCGGGCGTGCTGATGTGCGTCCTGATCATCACGATCCCCTGGGGCATAGCCGCGTTCCGCATCGGCGTCTACGCCCTGTGGCCCTTCGGGTACACGACGGTCCAGCGGCGCGACGCGGGCGCCGCGTCCTTCCTGGGGAACGTGATCTGGTTCCTGCTGGCGGGGTGGTGGCTGGCGATCGGGCACATCGTGACGGGCATCGCCCTGTGCGTGACGATCATCGGCATCCCGTTCGGCATCGCCAACTTCAAGCTGATCCCGGTGTCCCTCGTCCCCCTGGGCCGCGAGATCGTCCGCACGGACCAGCCCTTCGCGACCCGCTGATGGCTGTCCCGCTGAGGTCGCCCCGGGGTCTCAGACCCGGGTGTCGGGCCCGGGGCGTCAGGCCCGCACGAGCCCCTGGTGCCCCACATACCGCTTGAACCCCAGCGGCGTCACCCCGGGAAGCCCCTGGATGAACGTCATCACCGCTCCGTCACTCCGCAGCGAGGACTCGACCATCCGCTCGTGCGAGGCCACGTCCCCCCACTCGCTGTAGTTGAAGACCCGGGTGCCGTCCTCGCTGATGTGGAAGTGCGAGGCGATCGACCCCTGCCCGGGCTGCACCCCGCCCATCATTTCCAGCAGGCCATCGACGAGCCGCCGGGCGGCCTCGTGCCCCGTCGTCTCGAACCGGACGGTCACGATGCACCCGGGCTGCGGACGCTCCCCCTGAGGCAGCAGACTCCGGTAGTACCGGAAAACCCGCGGCCCCGAAACCTCCTTCCCCACAACGGCCGCCATCCGCGCCCGCAGCCCCGAACCCTCGCCCCGCACGAACTCCTCGTGCGCCGCGTCACTCGTCCACTGCCCGTAATTGAGCACCGTCCGGCCATCCGTCCCCGCGTAGAAGACCCGCGAGACGAACCCCTCCGGCAACGGCGTCCGCACCCACGCCCGCGTCCCCTCCGCCAGCACCTCGCGCTGCCGCTCGGGGCTCCCCACGTCCCACTCGCTGATCAGGACGCGGCCGACCCCCGGCCGCCGCACCTCCGGCAGCCCGTCGATGACGAACCCCTCGTCCCGCTTGCTCCGCACATCCGTCTCGTAACGCTCGCTGCTCGTCGTCATGAAGCGATCGTCATCCCTCAACCAAACTTGAGGTCAAGCCGTCAAGCCGTCAAGCCCGTTCTCGCGCCGGAACCATCCCGCCCGCGCGCGGCAGCTCGGATTCCCGCTACCTGGACATTTCCCGGCGAAATTTGGCACGGTAAGCGCCGCCGGCCCAAAAATAAAACAAGTGGCCGAAATTTCCCGGGAGTTCCACCGTGCCCTCCTCGCGCCTCGCACCCGAAACCGCCGCCTTCTACGCCACCCAGAGCACGTTCTCCACACCCGGCGACCTGACCCACCTCTACGACGACCTGCCCACCGACCCACGAGAACTGGCCGTCATCGCCCGAGGGCTGATGCTCAACCGGGTCGAGGGCGAGGACTTCGGCTACGTCATCCCCGAGGACCGCCTCCACGACGACGCCGAAACCCGCTACCTCGACGACATCCTGCGCGTCATCACCGCCCGGAACCCCGCCCCCCTGACCCGGCGCCGCGACCCCGCCGACCGCTTCGTCGGCATCTGCCGCGACACCTCCCTGCTGTACTGCTCGCTCCTGCGCCACGCCGGCGTCCCCGCCCGGCTGCGCTGCGGTTTCGCCGACTACTTCGGCACGGACGGCTTCCACGCCGACCACGTCGTCACCGAATACTGGGACGACGCACGCGGCTGGCTGCTGGCCGACGCCGAACTCGCCGACCCGCAGGTCACGCACGAAGGCGACTTCGACTTCATGGACGTCCCGCGCGACCGCTACCTGGTCGCGGGTGCCGCCTGGCAGGCCGTACGCGCGGGCGAGGCCGACCCGAAGACCTTCGGCCTCCAGCCGCCCTCGGGGACGCTGGTGGGGGAGTGGTTCGTCGCCGGCAACGTCCGGCTGGACCTCGCGGCACTCAACAAGACCGAAACGCTGCTGTGGGACGTCTGGGGCGCGGACGTGGACAACGACGACGCCATAACGGACGACTTCCGCGCGCTGTACGACGAGGCGGCCCGGCTGACGACCGGCGACGTCCCGTTCGCCGCCGCCCGCGACCTCTTCCTGCGCCACGAGGGGCTGCGCACCCCGAAGATGATCCTGTCGGTGGGCGCCTTCACGGGGCCGCGGGAGGTCGTTCTGCGGTGACGGGGGCTGGTCCCCAGTGAGGCGACGAGGCCGTGCGGAGGTCGTGCCGCGGGACGGGGTCCGTGACGTGACGGAGCCGGTGCGGAGATCGTGCCGCGGGATGGGATCCGTGACGTGACGAGGTCGTGCGAGGCCGTTGCGCGGGCCGGCCCGTGACGCGACGAAGCCGCGCGAGGCCGCCCTGCGGGGCGGGGCCCGTAACGTGACGGGGCCGCCGCCGGGAAGTCCCGGGGCGGCCCCGTCACGCTCACACATGTGTCCACCCGGCCGGGCTCGGGCCCGTACGGCCGGAAGGGCTTACGCCGGCGATGTCACCGGTAGTTCACGAACTGGATCGCGAAGTCCAGGTCCTTGCCCTTCAGGAGCTGCTGGACGGCCTGGAGGTCGTCGCGGCTCTTGGAGCTGACGCGCAGCTCGTCACCCTGGACCTGCGCCTTGACGCCCTTCGGGCCCTCGTCGCGGATGATCTTCGCCACCTTCTTGGCGTTCTCCTGAGAGATGCCCTCCTCGATGGAGGCGAAGATCTTGTACTCCTTGCCGGACGCCTGCGGGTCGCCCGCGTCCAGCGCCTTCAGGGAGATACCGCGCTTGACCAGCTTGGACTGGAAGATGTCGAGGACAGCCTTCACGCGCTCCTCGGCGTTGGCCCGCATCTCGATCTTCTCGCCCGACCACGCGATCGACGCGCCCACGCCCTTGAAGTCGTAACGCTGGGAGATCTCCTTGGCGGCCTGGTTGAGGGCGTTGTCGACCTCCTGCCGCTCGACCTTCGAGACGATGTCGAAACTGGAGTCGGCCATGTTGAGTTGGCTCCTCGTACGTAGATTCGTCAGGTGTGCGACCGTCTGCCGGGTCGCCACCGCAAGCCTAGTCACAGCGGGGCGGGGCGACCCCGGAAGAACCGGGTGGCGGACCACCCCCAGCCATCGGGTATGGTTTACACCGTTGCCGCGGAAAACCGCAGAACAGCGGATCCGGGCAGCAACTTCTGGCGGTGTGCCCGAGCGGCCAAAGGGAGCAGACTGTAAATCTGCCGGCTCAGCCTTCCCAGGTTCGAATCCTGGCGCCGCCACACGAGGTGAAACGCCCCGTGACCTCTGGAAACAGCAGGTCACGGGGCGTTTTCCGTGCGCGCCGCCGACCAATGCCCTGTCTCGCTCTGTCGCGCGTTCAGTCGCTCTGTCTCGAAGCGTGTGGACGACGCGTGGACGAGATTCCTGGCCGCTCAGGCGTCGCGCCGACCGAGACGGGCGGAGATCTTTGCATTGGCCGCTTCGTCTCCGCCGCTCAGAAACTTGGCGTAGACGCGGAACAGGACGGCCACGCTGTGACCGGCGCGTTTCGCCACGAGCTGAGGTTCCACGCCCGAGCTGAGCCACGTGGAGACCGCGGCGTGACGCAGGTCGTACGGCCGCTTGGCCAGCGTCGATGCCTGCTGTGCCGGGGTCAGCGCGCGCGATCGCGCTTCGGCCCAGACTTCGCCGTACCCGGTGTCCTGGATCAGCCCTCCGCGCAGCGTGCGGAAGACTCGGCCATCCGGGGCGGTGCCGTACGCCGTGACGTGCCACCGCAGCAGCGCGACCAGCTCTGGAGGGATGGGCACCTCCCGGACCGCTTTGCGTGACCGGTGCTTCAGCCATCGCGTGTCGTGAGATTCACCACTGTCCGTCCAGGCCGCACCCGATCGTGGGCGCGTCTCCTTGAGGCGCAGCTTCCCCCAGCCCCGGCGCGGAAGGTCGCAGGCGGAAAGCCGGAGGCCGATGACCTCCGCCGGCCGTGCCGCGGCGTAGTAGATGCAGCCGAAGAACGCCACCAGGCGCCGCCCCCGCGGGCTCTGCTCCCGTACGGCCGCCAAGAGCTTCGCCGCTTGTCCCGGGTCGGGCACACAGGCCGGGTCCACCTCCTCTTCCACCTGTTCGGGCGCCTTCCACTGGACGCGGGGGAGCGGGTTGTCCGCGAGGAGGCCGGCGTCCACCGCGTACCCCAGCGCGTTGTGGAAGATCGCTCGCTTCCTGCGAATCGTGCTTGCCGCCGCCGTCGTCCCGTCCAGCTTCTTGGTCAGGGCGTTCAGCGCGGCCCGTACCCGCATCCGGTCGGATAAGCCGGAGACGGGCACGGTGTGCCGCTCGAACCAGGACAGCGCCTTCACCACCTCGGCCGGCGGGTACTGCTCCCAGCGGTTCTTGTTGAAGGCCCAGCTATACAGCGCTGTGCGAACGGTCCGGGGGTCCGGCATGCCCTTGGTGTCCTTGACCAGGGCGGGTGTGACCGTCGCCAGGGCCTCCGCCAGCGTCCGCCGCGTGGACGCGGGGGAGGCGTCCCACTTCATGTCGATGTACCGGCGAGCGTGCTCGTACCACGAGATGTCGCGCTGCTTGGCAAGCAGGGACTTCGGCAGGCCCGTGTTCACGTCGAACGGCTCTCCCGCGCGGGCCGCCGTGATGAGCTGGGCCCGGCGGCTCTCCGCCAGGCCCAGTGTCCGGAACGACTCCGCATGCGGCTGGGGACCCACCTTCCAGCGGACTTGGTACGGGGACCGCGAGTCGCGCTTGCGGATGGCCCAGACCTTGACCGCGTAGCTCCATTCGGTCACGCGGCATCCAGCTCTTCGAGGAAGGCGTCCAGGGCACTCCGGCGGACGCAGATGCGGCCGGTCGGGGTGCGCAGCGCCTCCGGCCCGTAACCGTGGTTGCGCCACCGGTACCAGGTAGCCCGGCTGATGCCGATCTCGTCCAGTGCAGCACTCAAGGGGAGCAGCTCGTCTTTCGGGGTACGGCGGCGGCGTGCGGGCATGACCATGCCAGTCCTCCTTCGGGCAGGGAGAGGGAGGAGGGGGCCGCGGCCCCCTCCAGTAGTCCGCTACATCCGCTACGTCCGCTACAGCGCAGGTCAGGGGCCTGTTTTCTGTAGCGGACGCGTGACGTGTAGCGGATTGGTGCCGCTACACCGGCCGATCGACATCAGCGGATGTAGCGGTTTCAGGGGCCGTGTAGCGGATGTCGGGAAGCCCTTCCGCTACAGATTCACCCCCGCTGACCTGCGGTGTAGCGGTTGTAGCGGATGTAGCGGACTTTTCGGGGGGTGGGGGGCAGTAACGGGCCCACGCGTCGGCAAGATCCTCGGCGTAGTACCCGCGGGGAACCGTGCCGCCGGCCGTGCGGATAGGCCGGGGCTTGATCGGTTTGTTGGCAGCGGTGACGTACTGACCGAGAAGCCGGGCCAGGCCGCGGGGGTTGAGAGCCTTGCCGCCCATGTCGGCCCACGGGGCGTCATCCATGGAGGTCAGACATTCCAGGATGGCGGCGGTGGGCATGCGGTCGCTGCCGCAGAACACGGTGTCCCGCAAGTCGGTCAGCAGCCGGATGCCAAGGGACGCCTCGTCGCCCTCGTTGGCGGCGGCCACCAGCTCGACGCATGCCGCACGGGCGCGCTCGGGCCAGGCTCCGCCGGCCGCTTCGGCGACCGCGAGCAGGGGTTCCCACACGTCCGCCGGGCGGTCGGTGATCCCGTCGGGCAGGGTGGGGAAGGCGCCGTCCACGTCGCCGCGGACAGTCTCAGCCCAGGCTGCCAGCCGCTCGCGCAGGGCGTTGCCCTCCGCGGTGTGGAGGCGTTGCCGGAAGGGTTCGACTCGTTCGTTACGGGCCCGGCGACGCATGCGGATGATGACGGAGCGGGTCAGGATGGTGTCGGGCAAGGAGCCCAATCCGGCGACCGCCACGGCGCAGTAGGAGGGGAAGGCCACCACGCTCTGAGCGTCGCCATCCCTCACGCACCGGTAGGCGACGCCGCTCCGGCGGTGGCCGGCGTTGAGGAAGCCGCGTAGCTCCTCGGTTTCCCCGCCGGCTTTGGGCCCGAACACGGTGTCGATCTCGTCGAAGAGGATGGTGGGACGGCCGTCTCCGAACAGGCCGGTCACGGCCCGGAACAGGGCCGCCACGCTGGCGTTGACGGCCACCATCGGGTACGGCACGAGCGTTTCGATGATCTCCAGTGCCCGGGTCTTCCCGGACCCCGGTTCGGGGGACAGGAAGGCCAGACGGGGCGTGGAGTCGAAGCAGTCGAGCAGATGAACGTGAGCGTCCCATAGGGCCACCGCGACGTACGCGGCTTCCAGCGGGAAGACGTTGAAGCGGCGGTGAAAGGCTTCCACCTCGTCCAGCAGCGCGGCCCCGGGCGGTGTGTCGGGGGCGGTCCCGGTCACGTGGCGTCCCTCCCTTCGGCGACGGACGGGAAGGAGGAGGAGGGCGCCCTTCGGGCGGCGCCCTTTTGGCCGCACGGCCGCCGACGCACGCCGGGACGGATCGGCGGAGTGCGGTAGGAGGAGGTGAGGGGTGTGCTCTTAAGGCGGGGGATGGTGGGGGCGCTCATACCGGCGCCCCTTGCGGGTTGTGGGTGATGGACCAGTTCAACGCGCTGGTAATGGTCGGCACGCACTCGCGCTCCCGAAGGCCGGCCGCCTCCCCTGCCTGCTTAAGAGCCTCCTCAACCACCACGCGCGGAAGGTCGCCGCTGGCCACTAGACGCCCCAGAGCACGCGCGGCCCGGGTCAAGGTCGAGTTGCGCACCCCTTCGGGGGCGCTGGCCACGGCGGCGGTTTCGTTGCGCAGGGCCGCCGCGGCGTAGGCGGTGGCCCTGCCGTTGTCGACGGGCCGCGGAAGCGGACGGACGGGGCGTGGGGCGGGCGTCAGGGCAGCGAGCAGCCACCCGGGCAACGGGACAACCGGGGCGTCGTGTACCACCTCGTACGTGGCGCCGTGGACGATGCTGCCCGTGCCGACGACGTACCCGCCATTTGCGCGGGTGTCGATGTGCGTCCCGAGCGTGCCCGCGGTGTTGTGCAGCCGTAGGTCCGACGGGGCGGTGAAGTACAGGTGACGGCCGCCGCCGGCGGTCCGCACCGTGTAGGTGGCGGGGACAGGCTGTCCGGCGCGCTCGCAGAGCGCAGAGAAGGTAGTCGCGCCGTCAGGCGCGTCCTTCTCGCTTTTCCCCTTCGGCACGTCCAGATCGATCACGACCAGGTGAGAGGGGCCGGTGGCGATGCCGACGTTGTACGGGGCGTGTGCCCAGCATCGGTGGATGCGGTCCGGGGTGGTGGTCGCGCGTTGTTCCCATCGGCGGTGTCCGTCAGCGCACTCGCCAGTACCGGGGCAATGAGCCTCCCCATGCAGGGCCGGACGTTTGTCGCCGGGCCGGAGCGGGTGGACGTGCCAGCCGCGGTCGGCGGCGGCCAAGGCTGCGGCGAGTAGTCGCGGCCGGAGTGCGCTCGTGATCAAAGTAGAGGTCATGCCGCAGCCCTCCCGTCCCCGGCGCGCCGGACTGCGGCGGGGTGGGCCCCAAACAACCACCCATAGGCGTGGTGTGCTTGTTGGGGGACGACCCCGTTGCCGATGATTTTGAGTTGTTCCCTGCGGGGGATGCCGGGAACGGCGGTCACCCAGCCGGTGGGGAGGCCCATCATCCATTCCGCGAACATCGGGTTCAGCCGACGGTTGCCGCGAACGCCCGGCTCGGTGGGGCAGGGCGCGGGCCGCCCGGTCGCCTGTTCCCAACGGCGGATGGCGGGGCCGTAGTCGGTGCCGTCGGCGGCCACCCAGCGACTGTCGAGCCGGACGGCTTGGCCGGGCAGGTAGTACCGTCCCTGGGTGTCGCGTTGGTTGGGGCCGCCGTGCGGTCCGTCCAACGCCTTCGGTGTGGGCAGCAGGTTGACGACCACTTCGTTGAGCGGGCGCGCGTTGCGGCCGAGCAGGTTGGAGGCGCCGGACTTCCAGTCCCGGGCGGCCGGGGTGGGCAGCAGGCTGCGGACGGCGTCCGTCAGGGTGCTGCCGTACCCGTGCCCGTACGGGGTTCCGTCGGCCCGGAAATTCGCGGTTCCCCTTGAGTCGGCCGCTGTGGGTGTGGGCAGCAGGCCCCCGCCTCCGGCGGGAGAGAGAGCAGGAACACGACCTCGTCCTCCAGCGTCGGGCCGTGCCCGCCCGCCTTCCGCTTGGCCGGAGGCTGAGGACCGCCATTGATGCCAAGCTGCGCGGTCGGGGTTTTCAGTAGCGGGATAGGCAACTGTGAACCAGCGGTCCCGAGTGTGGGGCGCACCGGTTTCGGGGTCACTAGCTCGTAGGCATGTCCAGCGCGCGTCATACCCGAGCGTGGCCAAGTCCGCGGCGACGACGTCCAACCCCCGCGAGCGGAGCGCCGCCACGTTTTCCAGGAAGACGAGGCGCGGTCGAACGTGGCGAACAGCTTCAGCGACGTTTTTCCAGACGCGCGACCACTGGCCATGGATTCCATCCCTTCGTCCGGCGTTGGAGATGTTGCGGCAGGGGAAACCGGCGCTGATCACGTCGACCCGGTGGTGGTCGCGGACGCGGCGCCAGTCGGCGTTGTCCACGGCGGTGATGTCCCCGAGGTTGGGCACACCGGCATAGCGGTAGGTGAAAACGGCGGCGGCGTGCGGGTCGTTCTCCGCGAACGCGACCACGCGGGCATCAAGCCCTGCGCGGAGCGCGATTTCCAGACCGCCGTAGCCGGCGCACAGCGCCAGCACACGGGGCCGGGAAGCCGCTCGCCCGAAGTGGGCAGGATGGGCCATGCTGGACTCTCCAGTTCTCTTGAGTGGGCTGGAGTGCCGGGGCGACCGCGAATCTTTGGTCGGATGGGTGGTCGCCCCGGGCGCAGTTAGAACGGCGGTTCTTCCTGGGACGCGCCGCTTGCGGCGGCGGTCTGGTCCTTCGCGCCGATGCGGCTCTGACCGTTCGTTCCGGTGTCCCACGAGGTGGCGGCGGGCACGCCACTTGAGGCGGTGCGCTTGACGGTGGCCTCCGCGAAGCGGAGGGAGGGGCCGATCTCATCGATCTCCACGGCGAGCATGGAGCGGTTGTCGCCGTCGGGGGTCTGCCAGTTGTGCTGGCGGATGCGGCCGTACGCGACCACGCGGGTGCCCTTGGTCAAGCTGCCCGCGGCGTGTTCGGCCAGCGTGCGCCATGCGGTGCAGCGGAAGAACGTCGCGGTACCGTCCCGCCACTCGTTGGCTTGCCGGTCGTAGGCACGGGGAGTGGACGCGATGGTGAACCGGGCCATGGGCTGGCCGTTGGGGGTGTATCGGAGTTCGGGGTCATCGGTGAGATTGCCAATGATGGTGATCGGGGTTTCTCCGAAGGTCATGGCGTGTCCTCAGTCAGTGGTTTCGGCGGTTGGTTTCGGTTCGGCGGTGACGTAGAGGCGGGCGCGGATGCCATCCCGAGCCTGGTACTGGCGGGGCGGTCCGGTCACGAACGCGTCGGCCAGGGCCGCAACGATGCGGTCCACCTCGTGCCGGTCGCAGATGATGCGGATCTCGAACGACACGGTGCTCATCCCTCCACAGCGGATGTGGCGGTGAGGAGCCCTTCCAGGCGTGCGGCCCGGCGTCGGATGACCGCGGTGAAGACCGCTTCGGGGTCGTTGGTGCCGTTGTGGGCATCGAGCCAGGCCACGACGTTGCCGACGTGCGTCCAGGCGGATACGGGCTGAGTCATGCCGCGCGCCCTTCCGGGTTGGTGGTACCGGCGTGGGCGTGAGCCCAGCGGGCGTACTGCTGGCGGACGTAGGCGCGCGGGTCCGGGCCAGGCGGGCGGCCGTCGAGCATCATCAGCTCCGTGCCGGCGGCGGTGGCCAGGTCGGTGGTGTCCGGGCTGTCCGAGTCGGCCAGCGCCACCCTGTCGAGCAGCGCGGCTTTGCGGAGCCAGAATTCCCGCGGCATTGCCTGCCCGAGTTGTTTGCGGATGGCCTGGCGGACGGTCCAACCGATTTCGCTGATGATGCTGGGGGCAAGCGCGTACGCCTGCTCCGCGGTCGGCCAGACGGCGGGTGCGGTGTGGTCGGTGGTCACGCGGCCACCGCCTCGTGGTTCGGGTCGGTGCGGACGACGACGAGGGCGTCTTCGGCCAAGTCGAAGTGGACGTGGACGGGCCCCGCGTTGCGCGAGCGTTCGGCGTCGGCAGCGCGATCGGCCCGGATTGAGGCGCGCGTGTCGCCGTAGGCGAAGGCGGCCACACGGACGGGGTTGGTGCCGCCGGCGCATTCTCGGCACGTCATGACCTTTGTCCTCCTCGCGGAAGTTTCGGGTTGCCGGGACTATCGGCCTACCGACTTGCGCTCTGCTGACCGCCCGAGTGGTAAGCCGCTTTCGGGTTCGCGTCCCGGGTTTTGGTGCGCACCAAAAGCGTGCATCTGGTGCGCACCAACGTCAAGGGTGTCCGTCCTTGACGGTGCCGGTCGCTCGCGCGATGAAGCCCCGGGCGGTGATGTGCTGGGTGATCTGAGTTGGCGCCGCGCGGCGGCCCCGGCCCAAGAGGGCGGCGCCGCCGATAGTCCCGGCCGCGATGAGCGCCACGAGGGACCACAAGGCGTCGCTCAGGGCAAGTAGGCCGGGGGCGGCGGCGGACAAGCCGACGGCGGCGCCACCGATGCCGGCGCCCACCGTCGGGGCGAGCAGGGCGGTGGTCCGGGCCCATGCGGGGATGGGCGCCGCGGACCGCGCGGGCGGCGGCGCGGCGGGGGTGGGGACGTAGGCCAGGGTGCGGGCGCCGCCGGGCAGGATGACCAGCTGCACACCGGGCGGTAGCTCGTGGGGGAGCATCGGTGGATGCCGCGGCGCGGTGTCGGGAACGAGCGGTTCGGGGAGAGCCGGGGGCGCGGCTCGGGGTGCCGGTTCGTTCATTGGTGTCCCTCCGGAACGAGGCAGTGCCTGCGCCACGGTGGTGGCGCAGGCACTGCGGGAGCGGGTGTCAGAGAGCGTCAGCGTCAGGGGGTGTCAGGCCGGGGTGTCACGCGTTTCTGACACCGCGTTTGCCTAGGGGTTTGGGTGTCAGAGGGCCGTGACGGTGTCAGGTGTCAGGCGGCCGTCAGGGCGGGGACGATGCGCCACCGACCAGTGGTGTTCGTCGGCTCCAGCCGGCCTTCTTGCGCGGCCTCCTTGAGGGCCGCGGACACCCACGGACGGGAGAGATTGTTGCGGTCGCACCAGTCCTTGAAATCCACCGGCCCCACGATCATCTGGCCGTTGCTCTCGAACTCCGCAAGAGCGTCGGCGAGCAGGCGCCGGGCCTCCTTCGAACCGGGTTTGCGGCCGGTCTCTTGCCCGAAGATCGGAGCATCGTCGCCCGGCTCGGTGCCGGGCAGATCGGCTTCAGGGTCGATGTTCTGATCCTCGGGATCGACCAGCGGCCCGGCGTACTCCATGTCGTCCTCCTCAGTGACGGCGCGGAGCGGCGCCATTTGCTGACTGCCGGGGGCCGGGCGGCCGGTGTAGAGCTGTCCGGCGACGCTGGTTGCCGCCCCGGCGGTAATCGGATCGGCGGCGGCGCCGTGACGCTGTGCCCACGCGGCAAGCTGCTCCATGACCGACACGGCACGGCTGGTGAACTGCCAGGTCCGTCCCGGGGACGGGTAACGGTCCTCTGGGATACCGGGCGAGACGACGTAGCAGTACCCGGGCCGGCGGTTTCCCCAAGCGCCCGGGTGGGCACCCGCGGCCAGCACCTCGTCTGGCAGCGAGAAACCTTCGTCCCGTGGGTCGCAGCCCAGCGCGATCACGGATGGCAGCGAGGCCCGGGTGCTGGTGGACATCTGGTCGTAGGAGGGGCGCTGGAGCGAGATGATCAGCGCGATGCCAGCGGAGCGGGCCTCCTGCGCGATGCCGGTGAACGCGTCATCACCCAATGCTCGGAGGGAATTGGCGGCCTCTTCGAACCAGGCGATCAGGAACGGCATGCCGGGGCAGCCACACGCCGTGCCGTCCGTGCGGCAGGAATGTGCGGGGTCGGTCTGCGTCTCGGCAGCTTGAGGTACCCACTGTCGGTAGCTGTGCGCGCCAAGCCAGCGGGTGCGGGCAGGGATGGCGGCCTTGACCGCCTCCACCATGACTTCGGTCTGCATGCCGCCCTCCGCACCCCAGTCCAGGCCCGGCCGCAGGGGCGCGAAGTCCTGGAACATCTTCGGGTCGGAGAACCACACGATCACGTCCCGGCGGGACAGAACCTCCGTCAGCAGGTTCAGCCCGGCGTCTCCCTTGCCCGAACCAGTCCCGCCCGCGATGAGCACATGGGTGGAGTTGCGCTTTGTTTCCGGGTCGCCGGGCAGCCAGACGACCAGCGGTGCGCCATCGTCGTAGCGTCCGATGACCAGCGGCTCCGAGATCGAGCCACCGAGATTGGAGGGCCCTTCCCATTCCGCCGGCTGGGCCAGCATGTCTTCCGGCACGATGACCAGTTCCCCGCGCCGTGCGGAGGCGGGGTCGGAGTGGTAACGGACCGCGGAGGTTGGCAGGTCCAGCGCAGAGGCAATGTTGCCCAGTGCCTTGGTCATGTCCTCGTTGGTCTGCGTACCCGGTTCCAGCCCGACCTTGGCGGTAACCCGGTTGGGTTCCACCTTGGCCGCGCCGATCCGGGCACGGGCCAGACCAATCTTTTCCATCAATCCCCCATCAGCTCCTTCGCCGGACGCCTCCGGGCTGTGCCGCAGCACGATCCGTGCGTTCCAGGAGAGGGCCATGGCGGGCCCGAAGAGGAGGTACAGGTCATCGACGGGCCCGGCGGTGGGTCCGGCCAGGCAGGCAGTGGTCACCCAGGCCGAACTTGCGGCCACGGTGATGGCTGAGTGCAGCCGCCGCTGCTTGCTGGCAGCCTTCCCTGCCCACCAGGTGGCCCCGGTCAGCGCCACAGAGGCCAGGGTCAGCCCGACACCGGCGGCGGCGCTGTCGGCCCACCGGGCGTGCCCCAGGCAGCCGACCAGGCCGGTACCGGCCCAGCCCAGCCACGGCGGGACGTGCGGCTTGACGCGGTGCAGCAGGTAGGCGCCGACGCCGCCGGCGTCCGAGCCGCCACGAAGCTGCGTCTCCAGCATCCCAGCGAGTTGTTCTTGCGGGGTGCGCTCAGCCATCGTGCGCGCCTCCTTCCCTTACTGCTGAGCCCAGTTCATGACCGGCACTTGCGGACGCCGGGCACGGTGCCGGACACGGTTGATCTCTTCCTCGAACTCTTGCTGGAAGGTGGAGTAGCAGGCGGCGGCGTTCGTCGCGGCATCCCGCAAGGCGTCAGCGGAGCGCTGCATCTTGCGGGCCACCTTGTGCGCGCGGATGCGGGAGCCGAACGCCCGGCCCTCCGGGTCCGGGACCGGGACCAACACGCTCTTAAGGATCTCCGCACCCATGGCAACTTCGATGGATAGCGTTACGGCCACCGCCCGCAGCGTGTTGCAGTAGCGCCGCACCTGCGCCGGGGAGTTGAATTCCGGTGCGGGCAACAGCAGATCCGGGCCACGGCCGCCGTGATTCCCGCCACCGCCCCCGTGGGTCGTCTTATTGCCCGCGTTGACGTTGACGGTCAGGCCCGGGGAGAACGTTGCCCCGAACGCCTTGTTCTTGACCTTGTGGCTGCCCTTGACGTGAGAGCCGTTGGCTCCGGCGCCGGGTGCCGCGGTGTAAGCCATCAGGCGGTTCCTCCTGAATCAGAGCGAACGGCGGACGAGCAGCCAGGCGGTCTGAGCAGCGAGCCAGGTCAGCAGCCAGACCACCTCCATTGGACCCGCGAGCGGCCCGAACCCGGTGGCCAGCGCCACCCACGCGAAGGCGGCGGCGCCTAGCACGGCCAGCCCGGCACGCCAGGCCAGCGCCGGGCCACGGACGGGCCGGCGGCGCTGGGTGAGGGTCAGCCAGCCCAGCGGCAGAACCGCGGCAGGCGCGAGCAGCAGACCCGACCACCACGCCACCGCGTGGAGGAGCGCGGTCAGCGGCAGGGCCGCCACCGCGAGCGCGGTGGGCGCGAGCGCGCCGCGGCGCCGCCACAGCAGACGGCCCAGCCAGCCCAGCGCCTCGCGGGTCAGGGAGGGACGGTCGGGCAACAACACCACCATGGGTTGCTGTTGCCGTCCGCCACGGCCCTGGTGCGGAATGTGGACGGTGGTGCCGTCGCGCGGCACCCGCACCGTTCGGGAACGACCGATCATGGATTCCCCCTCGAAGTGGCCGGTCAGGGCCGATAGCGGTGGTCGGGGTGGGCGGCGGCCGTCTCCTGCCAGCGCCGGGCCTCCGCGGTGTCGGTGCGGCGAAGGCGAACTTCGAAGCGGCAACCGGGCTCCGAGCAGCGGTGCGTGGTGGTGCCCAGCGCCTCAGCGAGGCTCAGCACGGCAGAGATGGCCGCGGTGGCGGCCAGCGCGGTGCAGGTGAACAGCAGGGAACCGGGGACGCGGTAATCGTCCAGCCGCGTCCACAAGGTCATGGCCGCCCACGCACCCGCACCCAGCGCGAGCGGAACGGTCACACGATGGCGTTGCACGAGATCACCTCAGTCAGGGTTTGTTGTGTTCAGAGAGACAGCGGTCCGGCCGCACACCGCGGAAGGCGTGCGGCCGGACCGGGAAGTGCCGAGCGGAGGGTGGGTTACAGGTCGAACAGCCCGTCCACCACGGGGGCGGGCGCGGCGCGCGTCGCGGCCCGGCGGGCGTCGGTGTGGCAGTCCACGCACCATGCCCGCAGCTCCGACGGGGGAAGGGCCGCCGCCCGCGTCGGGGGCAGGTTCAAGTCCAGCGGCGCGGCCATCAAGCGCACGGGTCCGCGCTGCTTGCCGGCGAGCTGGTCGTGCTCGCGTTGGCAGCGCCCGCGGCCCTTGACGTGCTGGCTGCCGCACTGGCCGACGCATTCGCACCGGTAGCCGGCCGCCTCCATCACGGCCCGCCACTGTTCGGCGTAGGCGATCGGTTCGCTCATGCGGCCACCTCCTTGGAGGCGTGCGCCTTGAGCTCCTGGTAGCGGGCAGAGACCCAGCCGACTGACCAGCCAGTGATGTCGGCCGCCTCCCGCACGCTCAGGCCGGCCGCCCAGCTTTCGTGGACGGTGGCACGAGCATCCGGCTCGGTGAGCTTGCCGTTCACGGGAGTGTTCACGGTGTTCACCGGCCGCCGGGTCACAGGACCGACGGCTGCATGAACAGCGGCCGGAGCAGGGCTCCGGTCCGCCGTTACCGCCTTGCCGGTGGTGTCCGTGAACACGGCCGCCGGGGTGTTCACGGGCGCGGGACGACCGTTCACGACAGGGCCGTCCGCGTGCTCCCCGCGCACCTTCACAAGCGGTGTGGCGGCAGGGTGTTCACGCTGTACGGCCGCCCGTTCACGGCTTTGGCGCTCTTGGGCATCGCGTTCACGACGGGCCGTGACATCGGCTTCCGCCCGCCGTGCCTGCTCGCGTTCCTCGCGGGCCGCGGCTTCCCGACGTTCTTGGCTGGCCAGCCGTTCACGTTCCATGGCCTGCTCGTGTTCACGGCGTTCACGGGCTTCCTGCGCGGCCTGCTCGCGCTGTTCACGGGCCAGCCGCTCAGCGTGCTCCCGCTCCTCCCGCGCCAGGCGGTCGGCGTGTTCACGCGCCTCGCGTTCACGCTGTTCACGACGGGCCGCCTCGCGTTCACGCTCCTCCCGCGCCAGGCGTTCACGCTGCCGTTCACGGTCGCGTTCCTCGTCCTCCTCCGTGCGCCGCTCCCGCTCGATGCGGGCCAGCGCCGCGGCAATGGCGCGCCGGTAGGCCAGGGACGCTTCTGCGTTCACGATGAGCAGCAGGAGCGCGGGCATGTGCACGCCGACCCCCACCAGGTCGCCGCGCAGCGCGGAGTCCCCGACGTTCAGCACGAGGGTCATCAGCCCCGTGATCCAGCGAAGGATGAAGGGCCAGGCGGCCCGGCGGGGCATTGCCCCGTCACGGGCCGCCTGCGCGTGCAGCCGGGCCAGTACCGCGTCCAGCCGCACGACGATGACCACGGCCGAATCGACCACGATCGGCAGGATCGGCGCGGTCCACACCCAGCCGCGCGGGGTGTGCGCGGCCATCAACGGCGTGACCGTCAGAACGGAGTAGACCACCGCGCCGATCGTGATCGTCCACGACCCGATGGTGAGCGTGCGGTCCGCCGCCGCCACATCGGCTGAGGATGTCATCAGGGATGGCCTCATAGTTCCCCCGATGCGGAGCGGAGCGCCGCCCGTGCGGTCTCCAGCTCTCGTTCCAAGGAAGCCACCCGCGCCGCCCACAGGCTCGCCAGCAACAGTGCCGCGGCACGGGTGGCGGTGGCCTCTTCCACGCGGTCGAGTAGTTCCGTGCCATTCCTCAAGACGGCGCGGGCGAAGCGCTCCGCCCCATCGCGTTCCTCGGTCAGCCGCTCGATCGAGCAGAGGTAACCGATCCAGTGGGTGTCCAGCGCCTCCAGAGCGCTGTCCCGCTCACTGCGGACGGCCTCCGCCTCTTCCTGTAGGGCGGCCAGGCGGGCGGTGGTGACGATGCGGATCACGCGGCCACCGCCGTCCGGGCGGCGGCCAGGGGCCGCACGGCGATCCCGGCGACCAGCCGCACCGGACTGTGCGGATTACCCGGCACCTGGCTGTACTCGACCCAGGTCCACTCGTCGTCGGGCGCCACCTCGTAGCCGAGACGGGCCAGGGCCTGTTCGCGTTCGGGCGGGGTGGGTACCGCGGTGTCGTGGCCCCAGGCATGCTCGGGCCAGGCTTCGGCCGGATTGCTCAGGTGCGCGACGAACAGCCGCCACCTGTGGCCGTCAGCACTGGTCAGTTGCGCGAGATAGGTGATCTGGGCCATCACGCACCCCCGAACGGGAGGACACGGGTGTAGTCCAGGGCGTCATCCAGGAGGTGCCGTTGCTCGGCAACCTGCCCGGCGCGGTAGGCGCGCGGGTGCAGCCGCCGGTAGAGGCGGTGGCGCAGCGCGGGCCGCGGTCGGCGGTGAAGGCACGTGTTCATGCCCCTACCTCCGGCGGGCGGCTCGTGGTCCGGCTGGCCAGCTCCCGCCGCGCGGTCAGCAGCCGGTTCTTCGCCCGGCGCAGACGGTGGCGGTCCAGCTCCGACAGGGGGCCGTCCAAAGTGGAGATCTGCGCGTCCAGGAGCGCCACGGCCGCGTGGATGACCGGCTGCTCCTGCTCGATGGCGTCCAGCTCCGCCCGCGTCGGTTCCTGTTCGTCGGACGGGGCGGTGATGCCGCCGTGAAGTGCCATGATGATGGCCATGGGTCGTTAGTCCTCCTTCACGTGGGAACGGCCCAAACCAGCGGTCCCGGGTGGCAGCCCGGGACCGCGCGCCGTTCAGAAAGCGCGTGGCCAGACGGCCGCGCGTCGATGAGGTGGTCAGCTCAGGAAGGTGCCGGCCGCGTCAACGAAGGCGTCATGAGCGCACAGCGCCGCATGGCGCCGGGCCTGTAGGTCGTCCAGGCCGGTCGCGTCGCGGATGACGTAGGTGGCGGTGGTGGCCTGTGCGGCGGCGGCGCGAACCGCTTCGTCCGCGATGAGCAGCCGTACCCGCACCGCCGGCTCCGTAATGGCGCTGCGGGTGCGGTGCGACTCGTCGCGCAGCTCTTGCACGCGCTGGGCCGGCTGGTCGGTCAGGGTCGCGTCGTACAGCTCCCACATGGCCCGACGGTGATCACTGAGGGCGGTGGCCAGGCTCGTAACCGCGTGCATGCGGTCACGGCGTACCTGCTCACGACGCGCCTCGATCCGGTCGGCGCGGGCAACGCGGTGCTGGAGAAGTCCGCTGACCAGTGCTCCGGCCAGCGTGCCCACAACCGCGATCAGGGTGCTCCACATGGTGGATCTCCTTGAAGGACGGGTGTCCACGACTCCCGGCACGCCGCCCGCGAATGCGGCGGTGTGCCGGGACCGTGAGCACTCGTGCTCAACCGCGCGAAAGGAGCGGGCGCGCGGTGGTGGTGACGCGGAAGGGCGCGGCCGACCCACGCTGGTCCGGCACGGGCGGCGCCCAAGAATGTCGTTGCATCGAAACCTCCGACAGGAGCGGAAGGTGAGCGCAGGCTTTGCAGGAGCGCCGTTGCCACGGCGTTCGGTCCCGAGCCTGGGGTCGGTGCGTCATCGTTGCTGCTCTGACGCCAGCAGGGCGGCGGCGCACCAGTTGGCACCCAGGGGTTGGCCTTCAGAAACGAAAGGTGCTCCCTGATTGGGTGTTCTCCAGAGCTGACGCGCGGACAGGTCGGGTTCGCCTGCCACGAAGTGGCCGCCGGCGGCCGTCACCCGGGCCGATGCGGGGGCGGGGACTCAAACCCCTGCCAGTTCGACACTCTGTTGAGTTCTCAAGGCACGGCCGCTTCCCTTGGGCCGTGTCACGGGCCCTCCGGGCGGTGGTGAGCACCGAAGTCAGCGACTTTTTGGTGCGCACCAGTAGCGTGCATCTGGAGCGCACCAGAGTCAAGGGGTCTCGCCCCTTCGAGTTACGTTCACCGCAACTCGATGCGTCACCAGGAGACCGTTCGAGACGGGGGTGCCGGTAGCCAGCGATCCTTAACTTTTCTCGGTTAAGGGGCTGTTGACCTGCGGCAACGTGGGGCATCCTGAGTGGGCTGGTTCCCGGCTCTATCGCCTGGCGGTGCCCGTGAGTACAGGACTTCGGAACGCGCGAACGGCGCGTGGTTGGTCTCAGGAACGGCTGATCCGAGAGATCGAGCAATACGCCCGGCGGAACCTCGTGGATGTCGCCTCTACTGCGAGCCTGCGGGTGTACGTGTCCGACTGGGAGAACAGCAAGCGAAAGATCCCGGACCGGTACGCGGGCATCCTTCGGAAACTGCTCGGCGTCACAGACGCGGAACTGAGGGGCGCCGGGGCGGCCGTCTCCGTTCCGGCGGCGGATGGCTATGACGAGCTGCTCGGACGAATCGACTCGGCCGGTAGCGTCAGCGCGTCCATGGTGCAGGCATTCAACGATCAAACCGAGCTACTGCGCACCATGGATCGCCAGCGAGGCGCCGCGAGCCTCATCGACCAGATGACCGGCCATCTTGCCGCCTTGGAGGAGGCGCTGAGCTTCGCTGTTCTGCCCGACGCGCGGCGCCCCGTAGCGCTCGCTCTTGCCGGCGCATCGACGCTTGCCGCGTGGCAAGCGATCGACTCCGGCGCCGTCGAACGGGCTTGGCGTCATTATGAGATGGCGAAACGCGCGGCTCATGACGCTGAGGCGCCCATGTACCTGGCCCATGCCATGGGGGAACAGGCTTACGTGCTGTGTGAAGCCGGCCGTCCGGCGCTCGGTGCCGAGCTGGTCCGCAGTGCGCAACGGACGCTCGGGCAAGCGGGCTCCCCGCGACTGCGCGCGTGGCTGTTCGCCGCGGAAGCGGAGATGTGCGCCCATGCCGGCATGCCGGACGACTGCAAGCGGGCGCTCGATGCCGCCGCGGCGGTCGTACCGCCAGGCCAGGAGGACCGCGACCCGGACATGCTGAGCATCTTCCTAAACGGCGCACACCTCCTCCGGTGGCGCGGCAACGTTCTTGCCCTGCTGGGGGACGACGAGGCCGTGTCGGACCTCTACGGCGCGCTGGAAGACATGGACCCGACGTTCGTACGGGCGCGGGCAGGGCTCTACATCGACCTGGCCCAAGCGCACCTGGCACGAGCTGAGTACGACGAAGCGACCACCCACCTGAGGCAGGCCCGGCGGCTGGCCGGCCGCACCGGGTCGGTGCGGCAGCGGCGCCGTATCGATCTCCTCAGCGAGCGGGCGTGACGCCTGGCTTCCCGCGGCTTGCCAGGATGTGCAGCAAGGCAACGAGGGTGCCCGACCCCATCAGCTGGCCACGGGCCATCAGCCCCGGGATATCGGACAGCGGGACCCATTCAATGTGCCCCGCCTCTTCGGCATCCGTGGGTGAGCCCACCTGCTCGGCTCCGCGGGCTATGAAGATCTCGTGGGGTGAGTCCACCATGCCGATCATCGGTTGGTAGGTCATGACGTGCTCAAGCGATTTCGGCCGCCACCCGGTTTCCTCCACGACTTCCCGGAGCGCCGTGTCCGCCGGGTCCTCCCCTTCGTCCACGATGCCGCCGGGCAGTTCCCATCCGAACTGCTGAGGAACGAACCGGTACCGCCACATCATGAGCACACGATCCTGTTCGTCCAGGACGGCCGTGATCGCGACATGATGAAGCATCACTACGTGATGTTCGAACCGCTTCACACCGGGCGGTTCCACATCCCAGAGCTGGAGCTTGACCCAAGGGTTGTCGTAAACATCGCGTTGGCCGCGGATGCGCCACGGCTTCAGTCCCTCCGGGGTCGTTACGCTCACGGCGCCCGGCACCTGGTAGGAGCTGCGGCCACGGACTTCCAACGCGCCTTCAGAGACGAGACGAGCAAGCACCTGGCGGAGCGCGGTCCGGCCGATGCCCAGTTCCTCGGCGAGCGCGCGTTCCGATGGGAACTTGGTGCCGGGCGCGTACTCCCCGGAGGCCAGCCGTGCGCGAAGCGTCTCGTAGACCCTGGTCGTCTTCGGTCCCATCCGCGGAGCACTCTCCGTTCTGCCGTAGTGCCTATCAGCGTAACGGGCCGGTTCCACTGTGCCTCCAGCCTCATTTCGTGCGCGGACGACACAAGATCAGGACGAGGTGTGGACGAGATACAGGGAGCCTGCCCGGGCCGGCGGCAAAGCAGCAGCTCCGGGCCAACCCGCATGGAAAATCTTGGGTGGACTGTAAATCTGCCGGCTCAGCCTTCCCAGGTTCGAATCCTGGCGCCGCCACAGTCATGGATCGGCCCCCGTTCCGCGTTCAGCGGAACGGGGGCCGATCTCGTTGTGCCGGTCGGCCTCACAGGGGCCGGACAAACACCCGTCAGGACGGCGTCGCCGCCTTGCGGACCGCCTCCTCGATCTCCGTCTCGCCGCCGATCAGCTCCAGCGTGCGGCCCGCCGTGTCGGGGGCGCGGAGGAGCGCGGCCAGTGTGGCGGCCACGTCGTCCCGGGTGACTTCGCCGCGGCCGGTCGACTCGGCGAGGGAGACGCGTCCGGTGCCGGGGGCGTCCGTGAGGCGGCCGGGGCGCAGGATCGTCCATTCGAGACCGCTTCTGGCCCGTACGTGTGCGTCGGCGGCGCCTTTGGCGCGCAAGTAGGCGGCGAAGACCGGGTCGCTGCCTTCGGGGGGCTCGCTGTCCGCGCCCATGGCCGAGACCATCAGGAAGCGCCGGACGCCCGCGGCCTCCGCGGCGTCCGCGAAGAGGGCGGCGGCGGCACGGTCCACGGTCTCCTTGCGGGCGGCGCCGCTGCCGGGGCCCGCGCCCGCCGCGAAGACGGCCGCGTCCGCGGCCTCCAGATGCCGTACGACGTCTGCCAGGGACGCCGCCTCCAGGTCGCAGACGACCGGTTCGGCACCCGCGGCCAGCAGGTCGCCGGCCTGTTCGGGCCGCCGGACGATGCCGGCGACCTCGTCCCCGCGCCCGGCGAGCAGCCGCTCCAGCCGCAGCGCGATCTGACCATGTCCTCCTGCGATGACAATGCGCATGATCCCGACCGTACGCCTCCGCGGCCCGGCGCACCGCCCGGACGGGGGAGCGGTGCGGGAGCCCGTCCACGCAGAGGCTGGTTCAGGTCCGTTGGGGCGACTGGGCCGGCCGGGGACGGCCTGTCCCATTGGGCGGATGCCCAGCGGTCAGGAGCCGGACCCGTCCCGTTGCGTGGACGTCCAGCGGCCAGGAGCCGGACCCGTTCCGCCGGACGGGCGCCCGCATCGCCTGCCATGCCGCGGACGGGCTCCACTCGCCTCGTGCGTCGGCCGTCAGCTCATGCCGCGGACGATCACTGTGCGGGGCCGCCTCACTCGTCAGCTCGTGCCGGTGTACCGGGGACGGGCCCCACCCGCCCCGCGCGTCGCTCGTGCCGGCGTGCCGCGGACGGGCTCCACTCGCCTCGCGCGTCGGCCGTCAGCTCGTGCCGCGTGCCGCGGACGGCCACTGTGCGGGCTCCGCCCGTCTCCTCGGCCTCGTGTCGGTTGTGCCGCGCGACGGCCGCCCTCACCCCTGCCCCTGGTGCGGCACCCCCCGGACCGTGCGCGCTGCCAGTGCGCCGTACTCGCGGACCGTGCGGGTGCGGGCCACCACCCGTCCGGCGTGCACCACGATGCGGCTGGCCGCCGAGGAGAGGATGTCGGTCAGCCGTTCGCCCCGCACCGCCAGCAGGTCCGCCGGGGAGCCGGGCTCGATGCGTACGGGTGGGAGGCCCAGGGCCGCGCGGGGCGTCGCGCTGATGGCCTCGTAGGCCGACGGTGGGGACTCTCCGTGGCAGACGAGGCGGTAGGCGGCCTCCAGGGGGTCGGCGCGGCCCACGGGGTTCGTCGTGTCGCGGAGGGAGCCGCTGCCCGCCGCGACGCGTACGCCTGCCGCCTGTAGGAGGCGGACGGGTGCCATGAGGGTCGGTGGTGTTTCGGTCCGCCCCAAGGTGCCGCAGTTGCCCTGGGGGAGGCAGACGACGGTGACATTGGCCGCGGCGAGGCGTTCGGCCGCTCGGGCGGCCGTGGCCGCGGGGAGGTGGGCGAGGCCGGCGCAGGGGCCGAGGGTCACGGGGAAGGGCGCGCCGGTCGCCAGGTCCGCGACGCGGGCCAGCCACGCGGGGTCGTCGCCGTCCGTGTGCAGGTCGACGGGGAGACCGTGGGCGGTGGCGAGATCCAGGACCAGCCGGGCGTGGCCCGTCGGATCCGGGTCCCGGGCCGGGTGGCCGCCGAGGGTCGTGGCGCCCATGGCCACCGCGTCGCGCAGCGCCGCCCGGCCGTTCGCGCCGGCCCGGCCCGTCAGCAGAGGGGGCACCGCGACGGCGGACACCTCGGTCAGCCCGCGCAGCGCCCGCCCCGCGAGGAGCACCGCCTCCAGGGAGCGCAGCCCGTGCGCGCCGCCTACGGGGACGTGGCTGCGCAGCGCCGTCGCGCCGTGGGCCAGGTGCAGCAGCGCCGCCTCGGTGGTCCGCCGCCGCACCTCGTGGACGGGGCGCGGGCCGTTCGCCGTCAGGGCGTCGGTGGTGTGGGCGTGGGGTTCGGCGGGGGCGGGGAGCAGCAGGTAGCCGGACAGGTCGAGGGTGTCGGGGCGGGAAGTGCCGGGGCGCGGGCCGTCCGCCGTGGTGACCGCCGCGATCCGGCCGTCGGCGAGCCGGACGTCCACGGTGCGGCCGTCGGCGAGCCGGGCGCCGCTCAGGAGCAGAGGGGCAGGCAGTGGCGTCGCGCCCTGGGGGGCTCCCGTGGGTAGGGGTCCGCCGTGCCGTGGTGCCGGCGGCCAGGGTTTCCGGGGCCGGGGCGGCTGCGGGCTGCTGGCGGACATCGCGCTCCTCGTGGGCCGGGCGCGTACGCGATCACGCGGGGCGATCCGAGCCTAGGACGCGTCCGGCGGTCCGCCGGGCAGGTGCGCAAAAGTCATACGGACGTGGTGCGGCTGGGGCGGAAGGGGCTGTTGCGGCGGGCTTCCGGGTACGGATTTCACCTTTGGCGGCAGGCCGTGTAATGTCTTCATCGCTCGCCCCAATAGCTCAGTCGGCAGAGCGTCTCCATGGTAAGGAGAAGGTCTACGGTTCGATTCCGTATTGGGGCTCTGATGTGTGAGGTATCTCGTCCTCGCGGACGAGATGCTCCTCGCATCACAGCGGTGTAGCTCAGTCGGTAGAGCAAGCGGCTCATAATCGCTGTGTCACCGGTTCAAGTCCGGTCACCGCTACTCACAGTAGCCGATTGTTGGGTCGGTCCTTCGATCGGCTACTCTTTTATGCGTTCATCCGTCCGTACCGTCAAGGAGCACTCACGTGGCTGCCACCGACGTCCGCCCGAAGATCACGCTGGCCTGCGTGGAGTGCAAGGAGCGGAACTACATCACCAAGAAGAACCGGCGCAACGACCCGGACCGTCTTGAGATGAAGAAGCACTGCCCCCGCTGCAACGCGCACACCGCGCATCGCGAGACGCGATAAGTCAGGCTCGTTCACGAGGCCGCCCCCACTTCTGGGGGCGGCCTCGTAGCGTTATCACTGCACCAGTTTCAGGGAGGTTGCGAGCACATGGCGCTCGACCAGTCCTTTGTCGGGCGGTCCTACCCGCCCACAGCCCCTTATGAGGTCGGCCGGGAGAAGATCCGCGAATTCGCCGAGGCGATCGGCGACACGAACGCGGCGTACACCGATCCCGAGGTGGCCAGGGCGCTCGGGCACCCGGATGTGATCGCGCCGCCGACTTTTGTGTTCGCGATCACTTTCAAGGCCGCGGGGCAGGTCGTGGAAGATCCGCAATTGGGTCTGGATTACGACCGGGTGGTGCACGGCGACCAGAAGTTCTCCTACACCCGGCCGGTGCGCGCCGGTGACCGGCTGCGGGTCACCACGACCATCGAGGCCATCAAGTCCATGGCGGGCAACGACATCCTCGACATCCGGGGCGAGGTGCACGACGAGGCGGGCGAGCACGTCGTGACCGCCGTCACCAAGCTGGTGGCCCGGGCCGCCGAGCCCAAGGCGGACGAGGCCAAGGCGGACGAGCCGGCCGCGAACACCGGAGGTGCCTGAGATGGCCGCGAAGATCTCCTATGACGCCGTCGAGGTCGGCACCGAGCTGCCCGCCATGACGTTCCCCGTGACGCGCGCCACGCTGGTCCGGTACGCGGGCGCCTCCGGCGACTTCAACCCGATCCACTGGAACGAACGTTTTGCCAAGGAGGTCGGCCTCCCGGACGTGATCGCGCACGGCATGTTCACCATGGCCGAGGCCGCCCGGGTGGTCACCGACTGGACGGGTGACCCGGGTGCCCTGGTCGACTACGGCGTGCGCTTCACCAAGCCGGTGGTCGTGCCCAACGACGACGAGGGCGCGGTCATCGAGGTCAGCGGCAAGGTCGCGGCCAAGCTGGACGACGAGGCCCGCACGGTCCGGGTCGACCTGGTCGCCATGAGCGCGGGCCAGAAGGTGCTGGGCATGTCCCGCGCCGTGGTCCGGCTCGCCTGATCCACGGGCCCGGGTGCACGGGGGCGGTCCCGCCGGAGCGGCGGAACCGCCCCCGTACCCTTGTGCGCGTGCAGGAACTCCACGACGCGCCCCTGGCCCCGCTGACCACCTTCCGCCTCGGCGGACCGGCGACCCGCCTGGTCACCGCCACCACGGACGACGAGGTGACCGCGGCCGTCCGCGCGGCGGACGACGCCGGGACGCCGCTGCTGCTGATCGGCGGCGGCTCCAACCTCGTCATCGGGGACAAGGGCTTCGAGGGCACCGCCCTGCGCATCGCCACCCGCGGCTTCGAGCTCGACGGCACCACTCTGACGCTGGCCGCGGGCGAGAACTGGTCGGACGCGGTGGCCCGCACGGTCGCGGCCGGGCTGGCGGGCATCGAGTGCCTGGCCGGTATCCCCGGGTCCGCCGGTGCCACGCCGATCCAGAACGTGGGCGCGTACGGGCAGGAAGTGTCCTCGACCATCAGTGAAGTGATCGCGTACGACCGGCGGGCGGGCGAGACCGTCACCATTCCGAACGCGGAGTGCGGCTTCGCGTACCGCCACAGCCGCTTCAAGGCGGAGCCGGACCGGTACGTCGTCCTGCGGGTGCGCTTCGAGCTGGAGGACGCGGACGGGCTGTCCGCGCCCCTGAAGTACGCCGAGACCGCCCGCGCCCTGGGCGTGGAGGCCGGCGACCGGGTGCCCGTCGCCGCCGCCCGCGAGACCGTTCTGGCGCTGCGGGCGGGCAAGGGCATGGTGCTGGACCCGGAGGACCACGACACCTGGTCGGCCGGCTCGTTCTTCACCAACCCGATCCTCACCGGCGAGGAGCACGCCGCCTTCGTCCGCCGGGTCCACGACCGGCTCGGCCCGGACGTCACGCCGCCCGCCTACCCGGCGGGGGAGGGCCTGGTGAAGACCTCCGCCGCCTGGCTCATCGACAAGGCCGGGTTCGTCAAGGGCTACGGCACCGGCCCGGCCCGCATCTCCACCAAGCACACGCTCGCCCTCACCAACCGGGGCGCGGCCACCACCGAGGACCTGCTCGCCCTGGCGCGCGAGGTGCGCGACGGGGTGCACGCGGCGTTCGGTGTCACGCTCGTGAACGAGCCGGTGATGGTCGGGGTCGGGCTGTAGGGGGCGTCTGTCTGCCGATGCCGTCCTGTGGGTTGCTCGGGCGGGCGTCTGTCTGCCGACGCCGTCCCGTGGGCGGCCCGGACGGTCGCCCATCCGCCGGAGTCGCTGCCAGGTGGCCCGTCCGCCGACGTCACCCCCAGGCGTCCCGGTCGGTCAGCCGGCGCCCGGCGGCTCCGCCAGCCAGGCGTCGATGCCCGTCAGGAGCCGCGCGCGGACGTCCTGGGGCGCCCGTGAGGCGCGGACGGACTGGCGGGCCAGTTCGGCCAGCTCCGCGTCCGTGAAGCCGTGCGCGGCGCGCGCGAGCTCGTACTGGGCCGCCAGCCGCGAGCCGAACAGCAGCGGGTCGTCCGCGCCCAGCGCCATCGGGACGCCCGCCTCGTACAGGGTGCGCAGGGGGACGTCCTCGGGCTTCTCGTAGACGCCCAGCGCCACGTTGGACGTCGGGCAGACCTCGCAGGTCACGCCGCGATCGGCGAGGCGGCGCAGCAGTACGGGGTCCTCGGCGGCCCGCACGCCGTGCCCGACGCGGCCGGCGTGCAGGTCGTCCAGGCAGTCCCGGACGCTCGCCGGGCCGGCCAGCTCGCCGCCGTGCGGGGCCGCCAGCAGGCCGCCCCGGCGAGCGATGGCGAACGCGCGGTCGAAGTCGCGGGCCAGGCCCCGGCGCTCGTCGTTGGAGAGCCCGAAGCCGACCACGCCCTGGTCGGCGTAGCGGACCGCCAGCCGGGCCAGCGTGCGGGCGTCCAGGGGGTGCTTCATCCGGTTGGCGGCGACCAGGACCCGGATGCCCAGGCCGGTGTCGCGGGACGCGCTCCGCACCGCGTCCAGGATGATCTCCAGCGCCGGGATCAGCCCGCCCAGCCGGGGCGCGTACGAGGTCGGGTCGACCTGGATCTCCAGCCAGCCGGAGCCGTCGCGCACGTCCTCCTCGGCGGCCTCGCGGACCAGCCGCCGGATGTCGTCGGGGGTGCGCAGGCACGAGCGCGCGATGTCGTAGAGCCGCTGGAAGCGGAACCAGCCGCGTTCGTCCGTGGCGCGCAGCTTCGGCGGCTCGCCGCCGCTGAGGGCGTCCGGGAGGTGGACGCCGTACTTGTCGGCCAGTTCCAGGAGGGTCGCGGGCCGCATCGACCCGGTGAAGTGCAGGTGCAGGTGGGCTTTGGGCAGGCGACGCAGGTCTCGTTCGGCGGCCTCGCCGCGATCAGGAACACGCTCCATCCCAGGATCTTGCCGTACCCGCCGGGCCCCTCGGTAGGGCGTTTCCCGAACGGGGGCCCGTACGAAGGTGTGGTCGAAAGCCGCCGAGCAGGGCGTTCGGCGGCCGGGAGAGGGCGCGAAAACGCCCGAGGGTCCCCGGGCTCCGGGGACCCTCGGGCGGGCCGCAGACGGCGTGTGGCCGGTCCGTCGCGGACCTACGCCACGGCCTCCGCCAGCAGCTTCTGGATGCGGGACACGCCCTCGACGAGGTCCTCGTCACCCAGCGCGTACGAAAGCCGCAGGTAGCCCGGCGTGCCGAACGCCTCACCCGGGACGACCGCGACCTCGGCCTCCTCCAGGATCAGCTCGGCCAGCTCCACGCTGGTGCGCGGGCGACGACCGCGGATCTCCTTGCCCAGCACGCCCTTGACCGACGGGTACGCGTAGAACGCGCCCTCGGGCTCGGGGCACAGGACGCCGTCGATCTCGTTCAGCATCCGCACGATCGTCTTGCGGCGCCGGTCGAAGGCGACCTTCATCTCCTCGACGGCCGTCAGGTCGCCGGAGACCGCGGCGATGGCCGCCGCCTGGGCCACGTTGGAGACGTTGGAGGTGGCGTGCGACTGGAGGTTCGCCGCGGCCTTGATGACGTCCTTGGGCCCGATCGCCCAGCCCACCCGCCAGCCGGTCATCGCGTACGTCTTGGCCACGCCGTTGACGACGATGCACTTGTCGCGCAGCTCGGGCACCACGACCGGCAGCGAGGAGAACTCCGCGTCGCCGTAGACCAGGTGCTCGTAGATCTCGTCCGTCAGGACCCACAGGCCGTGCTCGGCGGCCCAGCGACCGACCGCCTCGACCTGCGCGCGGGTGTAGACCGCGCCGGTCGGGTTCGAGGGGGAGACGAACAGCAGGACCTTGGTGCGGTCCGTGCGGGCCGCCTCCAGCTGCTCCACCGAGACGCGGTAGCCGGTCGTCTCGTCCGCGACGACCTCCACCGGCACGCCGCCCGCCAGGCGGATCGACTCCGGGTAGGTCGTCCAGTAGGGGGCCGGGACGATGACCTCGTCACCCGGGTCGAGGATCGCCGCGAACGCCTCGTAGATGGCCTGCTTGCCGCCGTTGGTCACCAGGACGTTCGCGGCCTCGACCTCGTAGCCGGAGTCGCGCAGCGTCTTCGCGGCGATCGCGGCCTTCAGCTCGGGGAGGCCGCCGGCCGGGGTGTAGCGGTGGTTCTTCGGGTCGCGGCACGCCTGGACGGCCGCCTCGACGATGTAGTCCGGCGTCGGGAAGTCGGGCTCGCCCGCCCCGAAGCCGATCACCGGGCGCCCGGCGGCCTTGAGGGCCTTGGCCTTGGCGTCGACGGCGAGGGTCGCGGACTCGGAGATCGACCCGACGCGGACGGACACCCGCCGGTCGGCGGGGGACTGTGCGGGAGGAGTAGCAGCGCTCATGGGGGCATCGTCCCAGACCGCGCGAGGGCCCGGCACACGGGTTTGCGGAGGTCTCGAAGAGCTTCCTGTTCGACGCCGGGCCCAGGACCACGTACACTCGCTGACCGTTGGCCCCAACAGGCGATCATCGTCCGCTCCCTTAGTGCGGCCGGGCGGATGCGGTAGGTTGGGGAACCACAAAGGGTCGTAGCTCAATTGGTAGAGCACTGGTCTCCAAAACCAGCGGTTGGGGGTTCAAGTCCCTCCGGCCCTGCTACACGCACTTCTCACCAGGTGCGTGCACGCGTACGTACTGAAATGCACCGCCGTGCGGCTCTACCGGGCGCGGCACGGCCACGACCCGGATTCAGGTGAGGACGAGTGACGGACGCCCTGGGCTCCATCGACATGCCTGAGCGCGGTCGGTCCGCGGACGACACCGCGGAAAGCAAGAAGAAGCCCCGGCGTGGCGGCAAGCGCGGCAAGAAGGGCCTGTTCGCGCGTATCGCCCTCTTCTACCGTCAGATCATCGCGGAACTCCGCAAGGTCGTCTGGCCCACGCGCGGCCAGTTGTCGACGTACACCACTGTGGTGATCGTCTTCGTACTCATCATCATCGGTCTCGTAACCGTGATTGACTTGGGGTTCAACCAGGTCGTCAAGTACGTCTTCGGCTGATCCCGCGAAGGGCGCCTTCACGGGGCGCCCTTTGCCATGTTCAACCCCTTGAAGCCAGGAAGAAGCAGCCCAGTGTCTGACCCGAACCTGAACGAGCCCGCCGAGCCCGCCCGGGCCGCAGAGGCCGACGTTGACGCGGCCGTCCCGGCCGAGGTCGAGGGCGACGACACCGCCACGGAGGCCGTCGAGGCCGCGGAGCGCGACGAGACCGACGCCGCGGACGCTGCTGCCGCCGAGGCCGCGGACGAGACCGAGGCGGACGACGAGGCCGCCGAGGAGTCGGAGGGCGCGGACGAGTCCGAAGAGGCCGTCGAGGAGCCCGCGGACGAGGACACCGAGGACGAGGCCGAGGAGGCCGTCGACCCGGTCGCCGCGCTGCGCGAGGAACTGCGCACCCTTCCGGGCGAGTGGTACGTCATCCACACCTACGCGGGCTACGAGAAGCGCGTGAAGGCCAACCTGGAGCAGCGCGCCGTCTCGCTGAACGTGGAGGAGTTCATCTACCAGGCCGAGGTGCCTGAAGAAGAGATCGTCCAGATCAAGAACGGCGAGCGCAAGAACGTCCGGCAGAACAAGCTCCCCGGCTACGTCCTGGTCCGCATGGACCTGACGAACGAGTCCTGGGGCGTGGTGCGCAACACGCCGGGCGTCACCGGCTTCGTGGGCAACGCCTACGACCCGTACCCGCTGACCCTGGACGAGATCGTCAAGATGCTCGCCCCGGAGGCCGAGGCCAAGGCCGCCAAGGAGGCCGCCGAGGCCGAGGGCAAGCCGGCGCCGGCCCGCAAGCTGGAGGTCCAGGTCCTGGACTTCGAGGTGGGCGACTCCGTCACCGTCACCGACGGTCCGTTCGCGACGCTGCAGGCGACGATCAACGAGATCAACGCCGACTCGAAGAAGGTCAAGGGCCTCGTCGAGATCTTCGGTCGCGAGACCCCGGTCGAGCTGAGCTTCGACCAGATCCAGAAGAACTAGCTTCTTCGCACCACCAGCCACCGGACAGGTCAGACGCGCTCCTCGGAGCACGTCTGACCTGCTCGGTTTTTGGCCGCACGACCATACCCGTTATCGTTGTGCGGTATGCCTCCATCCGGATGGCCGGATGGACTGGCGAAACACCTCTCACTAGGACCCGGAGAGAGCATGCCTCCCAAGAAGAAGAAGGTCACGGGGCTGATCAAGCTCCAGATCCAGGCCGGTGCCGCGAACCCGGCTCCGCCGGTCGGCCCCGCGCTGGGTCAGCACGGCGTCAACATCATGGAGTTCTGCAAGGCCTACAACGCCGCGACCGAGTCGCAGCGTGGCATGGTCGTGCCGGTGGAGATCACGGTCTACGAGGACCGTTCCTTCACCTTCGTCACCAAGACCCCGCCGGCCGCGAAGCTGATCCTCAAGGCCGCGGGTGTGGAGAAGGGCTCCGGCGAGCCGCACAAGACCAAGGTCGCGAAGATCACGAACGACCAGGTCCGCGAGATCGCCACCACCAAGATGCCCGACCTCAACGCGAACGACATCGACGCCGCGATGAAGATCATCGCCGGCACCGCTCGTTCCATGGGCGTCACGGTCGAGGGCTGATCCCAGCCCCGTAACGGCCGTGCGGCATCCGCCGCGCACCGGTACCGCCCGTGGCAGGGCCAGGCGCTGGCCCGTACCACGACTCCACACCCATCCCCACAGGAGCAGCAGTGAAGCGCAGCAAGACTCTTCGCAACGCGGACGCGAAGATCGACCGGGAGCGTCTGTACGCCCCGCTTGAGGCCGTCCGTCTCGCCAAGGACACCTCGTCCGCCAAGTTCGACGCGACCGTCGAGGTTGCCATGCGTCTGGGTGTCGACCCGCGCAAGGCCGACCAGATGGTCCGCGGCACCGTGAACCTTCCGCACGGCACCGGTAAGACCGCCCGGGTCCTGGTCTTCGCGACCGGCGACCGTGCTGCGGCCGCGGAAGCCGCGGGCGCCGACATCGTCGGCTCCGACGAACTGATCGACGAGGTCTCCAAGGGCCGTCTGGACTTCGACGCCGTCGTCGCCACCCCGGACCTGATGGGCAAGGTCGGCCGCCTCGGCCGCGTGCTCGGTCCCCGTGGCCTGATGCCGAACCCGAAGACCGGCACCGTCACCCCGGATGTCGCCAAGGCTGTCACCGACATCAAGGGCGGCAAGATCGAGTTCCGCGTCGACAAGCACGCGAACCTCCACTTCATCATCGGCAAGGTCTCCTTCGACGAGGCCAAGCTGGTGGAGAACTACGCCGCGGCGCTGGAGGAGATCAACCGTCTGAAGCCGTCCGCCGCCAAGGGCCGCTACATCAAGAAGGCCACCATCACCACCACGATGGGCCCCGGCATCCCGCTGGACCCCAACCGCACCCGCAACCTCCTCGTCGAGGAGGAGGCCGTCTGATCTCCTGATCGACGCCTCGCGGCGCGGTAGCGCTGACGACATGGGCCGGGCCCCGCTCCTCTTCGGAGGGCGGGGCCCGGCTCTTGTGCTTTGGGGGCTGTCACAGGCGTGGGTTACGGTGCTAAGCGTTCGATCAGAAGATCAAGGGGTGGGTATGAAGAGCACCTTCGTGCGCCGGACCGGCGTCGCCGTGGCCGCGCTGGCACTCACGGCGGGCCTGTCGAGCTGTCAGAGCGGTTCGGACAAGGCCCAGGGCGACGAGGCGCGCCGCACGCCGGTCCAGGCCATCACGGCGACCTTCAAGAAGATGCAGTCGGCGAAGGCGGCCAAGGTCGATATGACCATGACGATGCCGGGCGCGTCCGGAGAGATGAAGATGTCGGGCGTCATGGGGTGGGACCCGCAGGCCATCGACATGACCGTGACCATGCCGGCCGCCGCCACGCAGGGCAAGGTCACCGCTCCGGTGCGCATGATCCAGGTCGACGGCGCCATGTACACGGAGCTGACCAGCATGAAGGAGGCGCTGCCCCCGGAGATGGCCGCCAAGAAGTGGGCCAAGATCGACATGGCGGCGATCGCGAAGAAGAGCGGCAACGAGAAGCTGCTCGCGCAGCTCACCGGTGGAGCGGGCACCACCCAGGACCCGGCCCAGCAGCTCGCGCCGCTGCTCGAATCGCCGAACGTCAAGCACGTCGGGACCGAGACGGTGAACGGCGTCTCCGCGGAGCACTACACGGGCTCCGTGAGCGTCGAGGAGGCGCTGAAGGAGCAGGAGGCCAGCAAGCTGGTCACGCCGGAGCTCCGCGAGCGGCAGCGGGAGTCGATCAAGAAGCTCGGCGTCAAGAAGTACGACATCGACATCTGGGTGAACAGCGACGACTACCCGGTGAAGATGAAGGTCGGCATGGACACGAAGACCGGCCCCATGAACCTGGTGGGGAACTACTCCGACTACGGCACCAAGGCGAACGTGCAGGCCCCGCCGGCCGCGGACACGCTCGACATCCTGAAGGAGATCGAGAAGCAGTTGGCGAAGGCGGACGCCAAGGCCTGATCGCCGGGTGGCGCGGGCGGATGGTCGTCCGCGCCTGCCCGGCCCGCCGGGCGGTGCCGGACCGGCCCCGCCCGGCGTCCGCACTGCCCGATTTGCCTCTGCGCAGGTCGTTCCCTTAATGTGTTCGGGAAGCCAAAGACCGCTGGTTGTCTCCGCATGCCCCCTGGGGCGTGTGGTGGCCGAAGGATCCGCTAGCTGCGGACGGCCTGCGCAGGTGAATGAGGAAGAGCTCCCGGTTTTGCGACCGGTTCGAGTTGTTGCCCCGTGCGCCTGCGCCGGGGCGTTTGTTTTGCCCAGCCCCTTCTGCGCGGTCCTCATCACCCGGAAGGAGGCCGAGGCTCATGGCGAGGCCCGACAAGGTCGCAGCCGCTGCGGAGATCACGGACAAGTTCCGTAACTCCAACGCCGCTGTTGTGACCGCGTACACCGGACTTTCCGTCGCGCAGCTCAAGGAGCTGCGCCGTTCGCTCGGTGACAACGCTCAGTACCGTGTGGTGAAGAACACGCTGACCAAGATTGCGGCCCACGAGGCCGGAATCACGCTGGACGAGCACCTCAAGGGCTCGACCGCTGTCGCCTTCGTGACCGGGGACCCGGTCGAGGCGGCGAAGGGTCTTCGTGACTTCGCCAAGGACAACCCGAATCTCGTCATCAAGGGCGGTGTCCTTGACGGCAAGGCGCTGACCGCCGACGAGATCAAGAAGCTTGCGGACCTTGAGTCCCGCGAGGTTCTGCTCGCCAAGCTGGCGGGTGCCATGAAGGGCTCGATGGCCAAGGCCGCCGCGACCTTCCAGGCCCCCCTCACGAAGTTCGTCCGCACCGCGGAGGCGCTTCGCAGCAAGGTGGAGCAGGGCGGTGCCGGTACGCCGGCTCCCGCCGAGGCCGCGGAGTAATCCACTCCGCAGTCCAGCGGGCCGGTACGCCCGCCGCAATGTACATCCGGCACCAGCCGATTTAGTGGAAGGACCGCCATCATGGCGAAGCTCAGCCTGGACGACCTGCTCGCGCAGTTCGAGGAGATGACCCTGATCGAGCTCTCCGAGTTCGTGAAGGCGTTCGAGGAGAAGTTCGACGTCGAGGCCGCCGCTCCGGTCGCCGTCGCCGCCGCCGGTGTCCCGGGTGCCCCGGCCGCCGCCGCCGAGGAGGAGAAGGACGAGTTCGACGTCATCCTCACCGGTGCGGGCGACAAGAAGATCCAGGTCATCAAGGTCGTGCGTGAGCTGACCTCCCTGGGCCTGAAGGAGGCCAAGGACCTGGTCGACGGCACCCCGAAGCCGGTCCTGGAGAAGGTCGCCAAGGACGCCGCCGAGAAGGCCGCCGAGGCCCTCAAGGGCGCCGGCGCCTCCGTCGAGGTCAAGTGACCTCACGGGTCGTCTGACCCCGCCCCGTGAGGGGCAGCCGGGACCCCGGTTCCGGAAGATCACGCCAAGGGCGATCACCCAAGCGGGTGGTCGCCCTCGGGCGTTCCTGGGGCGGCTGCGCCGCACCCTGCCGGCGTGCGAGTATGGTGATCTTCGTTGCCCGGACGTGCACCCCCGTGACGATCTCCCTGGGGTGGGGGGCCTTGACGAACCGCACGCAGCGCGCAATTCTCAGGGACGCGACGTCAGAAGCGATCCGAGGTCCGAGGCATGGATCGCCTGCGAAGAGGGAAGCATCGAGGTGCGCCTTGAGCGCGCGGACGGCGACAGGCGCTGGACGTGGAGTGGAAGAACGAGGGGTTCCTCCGTCGAGGAGGGTGCCGCCTCCCGGAGGGAGAAGATCGGTATCACGGTGCTGAACCGGTCCCCGGAAACTCGCTCTGGACATCAGTGTGCCAAGTGGCTACACTGACCCTTTGCGCTGCCTGTTAGCTGCTCCCTGCCCGTCACCAGGGGCATACCTGAGCCCGAGCACTGCTGAAAGAACCGCCCTACCAGGGCTTTCCCTCGGTGCGCTCGGATCAGGACCGGCACGCGCGTAGTGAGTCCGAGCCCTCGGAAGGACCCCCTCTTGGCCGCCTCGCGCAACGCCTCGACTGCCAATACGAACAACGGCGACAGCACCGCCCCGCTGCGCATCTCCTTTGCGAAGATCAAGGAGCCCCTCGGGGTTCCCAACCTCCTTGCGCTGCAGACCGAAAGCTTCGACTGGCTGCTCGGCAATGCCGCATGGAAGGGTCGCGTCGAGGCTGCGCTGGAAAGTGGTCAGGACGTCCCCACCAAGTCCGGTCTGGAAGAGATCTTCGAAGAGATCTCCCCGATCGAGGACTTCTCCGGGTCGATGTCGCTGACGTTCCGCGACCACCGATTCGAGCCTCCGAAGAACTCCATCGACGAGTGCAAGGAGCGCGACTTCACGTACGCGGCCCCGCTCTTCGTCACCGCCGAGTTCACCAACAACGAGACCGGCGAGATCAAGTCCCAGACGGTCTTCATGGGCGACTTCCCGCTCATGACGAACAAGGGCACCTTCGTCATCAACGGCACCGAGCGTGTCGTCGTCTCGCAGCTGGTCCGCTCGCCGGGCGTCTACTTCGATTCCTCGATCGACAAGACGTCCGACAAGGACATCTTCTCCGCCAAGATCATCCCGTCCCGGGGTGCCTGGCTGGAGATGGAGATCGACAAGCGCGACATGGTCGGTGTCCGCATCGACCGCAAGCGCAAGCAGTCCGTCACCGTCCTGCTCAAGGCCCTCGGTTGGACGACCGAGCAGATCCTGGAGGAGTTCGGCGACTACGAGTCGATGCGCGCCACCCTGGAGAAGGACCACACCCAGGGCCAGGACGACGCGCTGCTGGACATCTACCGCAAGCTGCGTCCGGGTGAGCCGCCGACGCGCGAGGCCGCGCAGACGCTGCTGGAGAACCTGTACTTCAACCCCAAGCGCTACGACCTGGCCAAGGTCGGCCGCTACAAGGTCAACAAGAAGCTCGGCGGGGACGAGCCGCTGGACGCCGGCGTGCTCACCGTCGACGACGTGATCGCCACCATCAAGTACCTGGTCAAGCTGCACGCCGGCGAGACCGAGACGATCGGTGAGAACGGTCAGTCGATCGTCGTCGAGACCGACGACATCGACCACTTCGGCAACCGCCGCCTGCGCAACGTCGGCGAGCTGATCCAGAACCAGGTCCGCACCGGTCTGGCGCGTATGGAGCGGGTCGTCCGCGAGCGCATGACCACGCAGGACGTCGAGGCGATCACGCCGCAGACCCTGATCAACATCCGGCCGGTCGTCGCCTCCATCAAGGAGTTCTTCGGCACCAGCCAGCTGTCCCAGTTCATGGACCAGACCAACCCGCTGTCGGGTCTGACGCACAAGCGTCGCCTCTCGGCCCTGGGTCCCGGTGGTCTGAGCCGTGAGCGGGCCGGTCTGGACGTCCGTGACGTGCACCCCTCGCACTACGGCCGCATGTGCCCGATCGAGACGCCCGAAGGCCCGAACATCGGTCTGATCGGTTCGCTGGCCTCCTACGGCCGGGTCAACGTCTTCGGCTTCATCGAGACCCCGTACCGCAAGGTCGTCGACGGCCAGGTCACCGAAGAGGTCGTCTACCTGACCGCCGACGAGGAGGACCGCTTCCTCATCGCGCAGGCGAACGCGCCGCTGACCGAGGACCTGCGGTTCGCCGAGCAGCGTGTGCTGGTCCGCCGCCGCGGCGGCGAGGTCGACCTCGTGCCGGTCGAGGACGTGGACTTCATGGACGTCTCGCCGCGCCAGATGGTGTCGGCCGCGACCGCGATGATCCCCTTCCTTGAGCACGACGACGCCAACCGCGCGCTCATGGGCTCGAACATGATGCGGCAGGCCGTTCCGCTGATCAAGGCCGAGGCGCCGCTGGTCGGCACCGGCATGGAGTACCGCTGCGCGGTCGACGCCGGCGACGTCATCAAGGCCGAGAAGGACGGTGTGGTCCAGGAGGTCTCCGCGGACTACGTCACCGTCGCCAACGACGACGGCACATACAACACCTACCGGGTGGCCAAGTTCACGCGCTCCAACCAGGGCACGTCCTTCAACCAGAAGGTCGTCGTGGACGAGGGCCAGCGGGTCATCGAGGGCCAGGTCCTCGCCGACGGCCCGTCCACCGACGAGGGCGAGATGGCCCTCGGCAAGAACCTGCTCGTGGCGTTCATGCCGTGGGAGGGTCACAACTACGAGGACGCGATCATCCTGTCGCAGCGCCTCGTGCAGGACGACGTCCTCTCCTCGATCCACATCGAGGAGCACGAGGTCGACGCCCGTGACACCAAGCTCGGCCCCGAGGAGATCACCCGGGACATCCCGAACGTCTCCGAGGAGGTCCTCGCGGACCTCGACGAGCGCGGCATCATCCGTATCGGTGCCGAGGTCGTCGCCGGCGACATCCTCGTCGGCAAGGTCACGCCCAAGGGTGAGACCGAGCTGACCCCCGAGGAGCGCCTGCTCCGCGCGATCTTCGGTGAGAAGGCGCGCGAGGTGCGCGACACCTCGCTGAAGGTGCCGCACGGTGAGACCGGCAAGGTCATCGGCGTGCGCGTCTTCGACCGCGAGGAGGGCGACGAGCTGCCCCCGGGCGTCAACCAGCTCGTCCGCGTCTACGTCGCGCAGAAGCGCAAGATCACCGACGGTGACAAGCTCGCCGGCCGCCACGGCAACAAGGGCGTCATCTCCAAGATCCTGCCGGTCGAGGACATGCCGTTCCTGGAGGACGGCACCCCGGTCGACATCATCCTCAACCCGCTGGGTGTCCCGTCCCGAATGAACCCGGGACAGGTCCTGGAGATCCACCTGGGCTGGCTCGCCAGCCAGGGCTGGAAGGTCGAGGGCGACGCCGACTGGCAGAAGCGCCTGCAGGCGATCGGCGCCGACGACGTGGCGCCGCGCACCAACGTCGCGACCCCGGTCTTCGACGGCGCGCGCGAGGACGAGCTGGCCGGTCTGTTCGACGCGACCATCCCCAACCGCGACGGCGAGCGGATGGTCAAGTCCTCGGGCAAGGCCCGGATGTTCGACGGCCGCTCCGGCGAGCCGTTCCCGGACCCGATCTCGGTCGGGTACATGTACATCCTCAAGCTCCACCACCTGGTCGACGACAAGCTGCACGCACGGTCGACCGGCCCGTACTCGATGATCACGCAGCAGCCGCTGGGTGGTAAGGCTCAGTTCGGTGGCCAGCGCTTCGGTGAGATGGAGGTGTGGGCGCTGGAGGCGTACGGCGCCGCTTACGCCCTCCAGGAGCTGCTGACCATCAAGTCCGACGACGTGACCGGCCGCGTGAAGGTCTACGAGGCCATCGTCAAGGGCGAGAACATCCCCGAGCCGGGCATTCCGGAGTCCTTCAAGGTACTCATCAAGGAAATGCAGTCGCTGTGCCTCAACGTGGAGGTGCTGTCCTCGGACGGCATGTCCATCGAGATGCGCGACACCGACGAGGACGTCTTCCGCGCCGCGGAGGAGCTCGGAATCGACCTGTCCCGGCGCGAGCCGAGCAGCGTCGAAGAGGTCTGACGGGTCTGACCGGGGCTCCCAGCCGGGAGCCCCGGTCCTCCCCCCGGGCCCGCGCGGCCCAGGGGGAGTGACCCCCATCCGGACCCCCAGACCACGATGAAGCGCCCCGATACTCGCCCTGGCGAGGGGCACAAACCCTGAAAGAGGGATTGACGACAGTGCTCGACGTCAACTTCTTCGACGAGCTGCGGATTGGCCTGGCCACCGCTGACGACATCCGTCAGTGGTCGCACGGCGAGGTCAAGAAGCCGGAGACCATCAACTACCGCACCCTCAAGCCCGAAAAGGACGGCCTCTTCTGCGAGAAGATCTTCGGCCCCACCCGGGACTGGGAGTGCTACTGCGGTAAGTACAAGCGCGTCCGCTTCAAGGGCATCATCTGCGAGCGCTGTGGCGTGGAGGTCACCCGCGCCAAGGTGCGCCGCGAGCGGATGGGCCACATCGAGCTGGCCGCCCCCGTCACGCACATCTGGTACTTCAAGGGCGTGCCGAGCCGGCTGGGCTACCTGCTGGACCTGGCCCCCAAGGACCTGGAAAAGGTCATCTACTTCGCCGCCTACATGATCACGTGGGTGGACGAGGAGCGCCGTACGCGCGACCTGCCCTCCCTGGAGGCGCACGTCTCCGTCGAGCGGCAGCAGATCGAGCAGCGCCGGGACGCCGACCTGGAGGCCCGCGCCAAGAAGCTCGAAACCGACCTGGCCGAGCTGGAGGCCGAGGGCGCCAAGGCGGACGTGCGCCGCAAGGTGCGCGAGGGCGCCGAGCGTGAGATGAAGCAGCTGCGCGACCGCGCGCAGCGCGAGATCGACCGTCTCGACGAGGTGTGGAGCCGCTTCAAGAACCTCAAGGTCCAGGACCTGGAGGGCGACGAGCTGCTCTACCGCGAGCTGCGCGACCGCTTCGGCACCTACTTCATGGGCGGCATGGGCGCGGCTGCGCTCCAGAAGCGCCTGGAGTCCTTCGACCTGGACGAAGAGGCCGAGAAGCTCCGCGAGATCATCCGTACCGGCAAGGGCCAGAAGAAGACCCGTGCGCTCAAGCGCCTCAAGGTCGTCTCCGCGTTCCTGCAGACCCGCAACAGCCCCAACGGCATGGTGCTGGACTGCATCCCGGTCATCCCGCCGGACCTGCGTCCGATGGTGCAGCTGGACGGTGGCCGCTTCGCGACCTCCGACCTGAACGACCTGTACCGCCGCGTCATCAACCGCAACAACCGCCTCAAGCGTCTCCTTGACCTCGGTGCCCCCGAGATCATCGTGAACAACGAGAAGCGGATGCTGCAGGAGGCCGTCGACGCGCTGTTCGACAACGGCCGCCGCGGTCGCCCCGTCACCGGCCCGGGCAACCGGCCGCTGAAGTCCCTCAGCGACATGCTGAAGGGCAAGCAGGGTCGTTTCCGTCAGAACCTGCTCGGCAAGCGTGTCGACTACTCGGCGCGTTCCGTCATCGTCGTGGGCCCGCAGCTCAAGCTGCACCAGTGTGGTCTGCCCAAGGCCATGGCGCTGGAGCTCTTCAAGCCGTTCGTGATGAAGCGCCTGGTGGACCTGAACCACGCGCAGAACATCAAGTCGGCCAAGCGCATGGTCGAGCGTGGCCGCACCGTCGTGTACGACGTCCTCGAAGAGGTCATCGCCGAGCACCCGGTGCTGCTCAACCGTGCGCCCACGCTGCACCGTCTGGGTATCCAGGCGTTCGAGCCGCAGCTCGTCGAGGGCAAGGCCATCCAGATCCACCCGCTCGTGTGCACCGCGTTCAACGCGGACTTCGACGGTGACCAGATGGCCGTCCACCTGCCGCTCTCCGCGGAGGCGCAGGCCGAGGCCCGCATCCTGATGCTGTCCTCGAACAACATCCTCAAGCCGGCCGACGGCCGTCCGGTCACCATGCCGACCCAGGACATGGTGCTGGGCCTGTTCTTCCTCACCACCGACGAGGAGGAGCGCGAGGTCATCGGCGAGGGCCGGGCGTTCGGTTCCGTCGCCGAGGCGATCATGGCGTTCGACGCCCGCGAGCTGTCGCTCCAGGCGAAGGTCGACATCCGCTTCCCGGTCGGCACCGTCCCGCCGCGCGGCTGGACCCCGCCGGCCGCCGAGGAGGGCGAGCCGGAGTGGCAGCAGGGTGACAGCTTCCGGCTGCGGACGACCCTGGGCCGCGCGCTCTTCAACGAGCTGCTGCCCGAGGACTACCCGTTCGTCGACTACTCGGTGGGCAAGAAGCAGCTCTCCGCGATCGTCAACGACCTGGCGGAGCGTTACCCCAAGGTCATCGTCGCGGCGACGCTGGACAACCTGAAGGCGGCCGGTTTCCACTGGGCGACCCGTTCGGGTGTCACCGTCGCGGTGTCCGACATCGTCGTGCCGGAGGCCAAGAAGGCCATCGTCGCGGGCTACGAGGCCCAGGACGAGAAGGTCCAGAAGCAGTACGAGCGCGGTCTGATCACCAAGGACGAGCGCACTCAGGAACTGATCAACATCTGGACCAAGGCGACCAACGAGGTCGCCGAGGCGATGAACGACAACTTCCCCAAGACCAACCCCATCTTCATGATGGTTGACTCGGGTGCCCGAGGAAACATGATGCAGATGCGGCAGATCGCCGGTATGCGTGGTCTGGTGTCGAACGCGAAGAACGAGACGATCCCGCGTCCGATCAAGGCGTCGTTCCGCGAGGGTCTGTCCGTGCTGGAGTACTTCATCTCCACGCACGGTGCCCGTAAGGGTCTGGCGGACACCGCGCTGCGTACCGCCGACTCGGGTTACCTCACCCGTCGTCTGGTGGACGTCTCGCAGGACGTCATCATCCGCGAGGAGGACTGCGGCACCGAGCGCGGTCTGAAGCTGCGGATCGGCAGCAAGGGCGCCGACGGCGTGCTGCGCAAGGCCGACGACGTCGAGTCCAGCGTGTACGCGCGGATGCTCGCCGAGGACGTCGTGGTGGACGGCAAGGTCATCGCCTCCGCCAACGTCGACCTGGGCGACGTCATGATCGACCAGCTCATCGCGCACGGCGTGGAGGAGGTCAAGACCCGCTCCGTCCTGACCTGTGAGTCCGCGGTCGGCACCTGCGCCTACTGCTACGGCCGCTCGCTGGCCACCGGCAAGCTGGTCGACATCGGTGAGGCGGTCGGCATCATCGCCGCCCAGTCCATCGGTGAGCCCGGTACCCAGCTGACGATGCGTACCTTCCACACCGGTGGTGTGGCCGGTGACGACATCACCCTGGGTCTGCCGCGTGTCGTCGAGCTCTTCGAGGCCCGTACGCCCAAGGGTGTCGCCCCGATCTCGGAGGCGGCCGGCCGCGTCCGCATCGAGGAGACCGAGAAGACCAAGAAGATCGTCGTCACCCCGGACGACGGCAGCGACGAGACCGCCTACGGCGTCTCCAAGCGCGCCCGTCTCCTGGTGAGCGAGGGCGACCACGTCCAGGTCGGCCAGCCGCTGACCGTGGGTGCCATCAACCCGCACGACGTGCTGCGCATCCTCGGCCAGCGGGCCGTCCAGGTCCACCTGGTGGGCGAGGTCCAGAAGGTCTACAACTCGCAGGGTGTGGCCATCCACGACAAGCACATCGAGATCATCATCCGGCAGATGCTGCGCCGCGTGACGATCATCGAGTCGGGCGACGCGGAGCTGCTGCCCGGCGAGCTGGTGGAGCGCTCGAAGTTCGAGAGCGAGAACCGTCGCGTCGTGGCGGAGGGTGGCCACCCGGCCTCCGGCCGTCCGCAGCTGATGGGTATCACCAAGGCTTCGCTGGCCACCGAGTCCTGGCTGTCGGCGGCGTCCTTCCAGGAGACGACCCGGGTTCTGACCGACGCGGCGATCAACGCCAAGTCGGACTCCCTGATCGGCCTCAAGGAGAACGTCATCATCGGTAAGCTCATCCCGGCCGGTACGGGCCTGTCCCGCTACCGCAACATCCGGGTCGAGCCGACCGAGGAGGCCAAGGCCGCGATGTACTCGGCCGTCGGTTACGACGACATCGACTACTCGCCCTTCGGCACCGGCTCCGGCCAGGCGGTTCCGCTGGAGGACTACGACTACGGTCCGTACAACCAGTAGGCACCTGTGCCGCACGCGGGGCGGCCATCCCTTCGGGGGTGGCCGCCCCGCGGCGTTTCTGGCGTGTCCACGGGGGCGCGCTCCGGGCCCGGGCTGACTTACTGTGGTCGGACGAACGGTCCCTCGGGGCGGACGATCGGTTCCCCGGGGAACCGATCGGTCATCTCGCGCGTACTGATGGATGGGTGCACTGGCCTCTAGAGGTTGGGGGAGGTGGTCGGGGTGGCATTCGAGCCGTGGCAGGGCGGCAAGCCCGTTCAGCCGTCGGGACAGGGACAGACGCCGGCGATGCGTGCCTCGCACGCGGACCGCGAGCGCGCGGTGGACGTGCTCAAGGCGGGGTTCGCCGAGGGGCGCCTGACGCAGCAGGAGTACGAACTGCGGATGGGGCGCGCCTACGAGGCGCAGACGCACGGCGAGCTGCAGAGCCTGGTGGGCGACCTGCCGGTGGGGCCGGCGTCGGCGCCGTTCACTCCGCAGCAGCCGGCGGTACCGGCGACGTTCGCACCGGTGGCGCCGGTGCTCCCGCCCGTCAACGGGACGGCGACGGGGGCCCTGGTCTGCGGCATCCTGGTGCCGATCGTCGGGATCTCGGCCATTCCGGCGGTCATCCTGGGCCACAAGGCACGAGCCGAGATCCGCCGGACGGGTGAGCGCGGGGACGGCTTCGCGCTGGCCGGGCTGATCATGGGGTGGCTCGGCATCGGCGCGGGTGCGCTGATCGTCGTGATGCTGATGGTGGCGGTGATGTTCAGCGTGCGGTGAGGCTGGACGGGGCCGACGCGTCGTTCGGTGAGCGGGTGTGTACGGAGTGCGCCTGAACCGGATGTGTGGTAGGGGAGCGGCTTCCGGGGTGCGGCGCCAAGGCCCGGGCCGGTCGCCGTGAGCGGCCGGTGGTGGCGCTCAACGGCCCCGTCGGCGCGTTCGGGCTCCCCGCGGCGCGCCCTCGCGGGCCTGGGGCGTACGGTGTGCGCCGGAGGTTTTCCCGTGTCGTCGCCTCCTTCCGTAAGGGACCTTTGTCCCACTACGGTGGCCGCAGCGCCGGGGGGTCCGGCGTCTCCTTCGCATGTGCATTTGTTTTGACCGCAGCCCATGCGGTAGGTACGCTCTGACCTTGTGCCTGGGGTGTCCCCTCATGCTGCCGTGCGTGCATTCGTCCGCACGAAAGCGGGCTCCGACACCGCAATCCGCCGCCTTCCTCGCCGGCGCGAGGGGTCTGCGGTATTCGACACACCCGACCGCGTGGGTCGGCGAAGTTCCAGGTTAGCTTTACCGAGACGGCACACAGAAACCGGAGAAACGGTGCCTACGATCCAGCAGCTGGTCCGCAAGGGCCGGCAGGACAAGGTCGAGAAGAACAAGACGCCCGCACTGGAGGGTTCGCCCCAGCGCCGCGGCGTCTGCACGCGTGTGTTCACGACCACCCCGAAGAAGCCGAACTCGGCCCTGCGTAAGGTCGCGCGTGTGCGTCTGACCAGCGGGATCGAGGTCACCGCTTACATTCCGGGTGAGGGCCACAACCTGCAGGAGCACTCGATCGTGCTCGTGCGTGGCGGCCGTGTGAAGGACCTGCCGGGTGTTCGTTACAAGATCATCCGCGGCTCCCTCGACACGCAGGGCGTCAAGAACCGCAAGCAGGCTCGCAGCCGCTACGGCGCCAAGAAGGAGAAGTAAGAATGCCTCGTAAGGGCCCCGCCCCGAAGCGCCCGGTCATCATCGACCCGGTCTACAGCTCTCCTCTGGTGACCTCCCTCATCAACAAGGTCCTGCTGAACGGCAAGCGCTCCACCGCCGAGCGCATCGTTTACGGCGCCATGGAGGGTCTGCGCGAGAAGACCGGCAACGACCCGGTCATCACGCTCAAGCGCGCGCTGGAGAACATCAAGCCGACCCTTGAGGTCAAGTCCCGCCGTGTCGGTGGCGCCACCTACCAGGTGCCGGTCGAGGTCAAGCCCGGCCGTGCGTCCACCCTGGCGCTGCGCTGGCTGGTCGGTTACTCCCGCGCCCGTCGCGAGAAGACCATGACCGAGCGCCTCATGAACGAGCTGCTGGACGCCTCCAACGGCCTCGGCGCTTCCGTCAAGAAGCGTGAGGACACCCACAAGATGGCCGAGTCCAACAAGGCCTTCGCGCACTACCGCTGGTAGTCGCTACCCACATCGAGACCGAGAGAAGACTGAGCCACTATGGCCACCACTTCGCTTGACCTGGCCAAGGTCCGCAACATCGGGATCATGGCCCACATCGACGCGGGCAAGACGACCACCACCGAGCGGATCCTGTTCTACACCGGCGTCAGCTACAAGATCGGTGAAGTCCACGACGGCGCTGCCACGATGGACTGGATGGAGCAGGAGCAGGAGCGCGGCATCACGATCACGTCTGCCGCGACGACCTGCCACTGGCCGCTGAACGACGTTGACCACACCATCAACATCATCGACACCCCGGGGCACGTCGACTTCACCGTCGAGGTGGAGCGCTCGCTGCGCGTCCTCGACGGTGCCGTGACGGTGTTCGACGGCGTCGCCGGTGTTGAGCCGCAGTCCGAGACCGTCTGGCGTCAGGCGGACCGCTACGGCGTCCCGCGTATCTGCTTCGTCAACAAGCTCGACCGGACCGGCGCGGAGTTCCACCGCTGCGTCGACATGATCGTGGACCGCCTGGGCGCGGTGCCGCTGGTCATGCAGCTGCCGATCGGCACCGAGGCGGACTTCAAGGGCGTCGTCGACCTGGTCCGTATGAAGGCCCTGGTGTGGTCCGCCGAGGCCGCCAAGGGCGAGATGTACGACGTCGTCGACATCCCCGAGACGCACGTCGAGGCCGCCGACGAGTGGCGCGGCAAGCTGCTTGAGGCCGTCGCCGAGAACGACGAAGACATGATGGAGCTGTACCTGGAGGGCCAGGAGCCCACCGAGGAGCAGCTGTACGCGGCGATCCGCCGTATCACCATCGCTTCGACCGGCAAGGGCACCACCACGGTCACCCCGGTGTTCTGTGGTACCGCGTTCAAGAACAAGGGCGTGCAGCCCCTGCTCGACGCGGTCGTGCGCTACCTCCCGTCGCCGCTGGACATCGGCGCCGTCGAGGGCCACTCGGTGAAGGACTCCGAGGAGGTCGTCAAGCGCGAGCCCTCCGACGAGGCCCCGTTCTCCGGCCTGGCCTTCAAGATCATGAGCGACCCGCACCTCGGCAAGCTCACGTTCGTCCGCGTGTACTCCGGCCGCATGGAGACCGGCACCCAGGTGCAGAACTCCGTGAAGGGCAAGAAGGAGCGCATCGGCAAGATCTACCGGATGCACGCGAACAAGCGTGAGGAGATCGAGTCGGTGGGTGCCGGTGACATCGTCGCCGTCATGGGTCTGAAGCAGACCACCACCGGTGAGACCCTCTGCGACGCGTCCGACCAGGTGATCCTGGAGTCGATGGAGTTCCCGGCCCCGGTCATCCAGGTCGCCATCGAGCCCAAGTCGAAGGGCGACCAGGAGAAGCTGGGCATCGCGATCCAGCGCCTCGCCGAGGAGGACCCGTCCTTCCAGGTCCACACCGACGAGGAGACCGGCCAGACCATCATCGCGGGTATGGGCGAGCTGCACCTCGACGTGCTGGTCGACCGTATGAAGCGCGAGTTCAAGGTCGAGGCCAACGTCGGCAAGCCGCAGGTCGCGTACCGCGAGACGCTGCGCAAGACCGTCGAGAAGGTCGACTACACGCACAAGAAGCAGACTGGTGGTTCCGGCCAGTTCGCCAAGGTGCAGATCTCGATCGAGCCGCTTGAGGGCGACGGGTACGAGTTCGAGAACAAGGTCACCGGTGGCCGCATCCCGCGGGAGTACATCCCCTCGGTCGACGCGGGCTGCCAGGAGGCCATGGAGTTCGGTGTTCTCGCCGGCTACCCGCTGACCGGCGTGAAGGTCACCCTTCACGACGGCGCGTACCACGAGGTCGACTCGTCCGAGATGGCCTTCAAGATCGCCGGTTCGATGGCCTTCAAGGAGGCCGCCCGCAAGGCCAGCCCGGCCCTGCTGGAGCCGATGATGAAGGTCGAGGTGACGACGCCCGAGGACTACATGGGTGACGTCATCGGCGACATCAACTCGCGCCGCGGTCAGATCCAGTCCATGGAGGACCGCAGCGGCGCCAAGCTCGTCACGGGCCTGGTTCCGCTCTCGGAGATGTTCGGCTACGTCGGAGACCTCCGCAGCAAGACGTCGGGTCGCGCGAGCTACTCGATGCAGTTCGACTCCTACGCCGAGGTTCCGCGGAACGTCGCCGAGGAGATCATCGCGAAGGCCAAGGGCGAGTAGTCCCGTCTCCCCCGAGTCGGAACACGCTTTAGGCTTGACACCGTCCGCCGGGGCCAACCCCGCCATCCGTGAGGATGGCCCCGGCGGCCGGCACCCCAGCAAAGATCACCTGGCGCCGATGAGTAAGGCGTACAGAACCACTCCACAGGAGGACCCCAGTGGCGAAGGCGAAGTTCGAGCGGACTAAGCCGCACGTCAACATCGGCACCATCGGTCACATCGACCACGGTAAGACCACCCTCACGGCGGCCATTACCAAGGTGCTGCACGACGCGTACCCGGACCTGAACGAGGCCTCGGCGTTCGACCAGATCGACAAGGCTCCTGAGGAGCGCCAGCGCGGTATCACCATCTCCATCGCGCACGTCGAGTACCAGACCGAGTCGCGTCACTACGCCCACGTCGACTGCCCCGGTCACGCGGACTACATCAAGAACATGATCACCGGTGCCGCCCAGATGGACGGCGCGATCCTGGTGGTCGCCGCGACCGACGGCCCGATGCCGCAGACCAAGGAGCACGTGCTCCTGGCCCGCCAGGTCGGCGTTCCCTACATCGTTGTCGCCCTGAACAAGGCCGACATGGTGGACGACGAGGAGATCCTGGAGCTCGTCGAGCTCGAGGTCCGTGAGCTCCTCTCCGAGTACGAGTTCCCCGGCGACGACGTTCCGGTCGTCAAGGTCTCCGCTCTGAAGGCCCTGGAGGGCGACAAGGAGTGGGGCCAGTCGGTCCTCAACCTGATGGCCGCCGTCGACGAGTCGATCCCGCAGCCGGAGCGCGACGTCGACAAGCCGTTCCTGATGCCGATCGAGGACGTCTTCACGATCACCGGTCGTGGCACCGTCGTCACCGGTCGTATCGAGCGTGGTGTCCTGAAGGTCAACGAGACCGTTGACATCATCGGCATCAAGCAGGAGAAGACCACCACCACGGTCACCGGCATCGAGATGTTCCGCAAGCTGCTCGACGAGGGCCAGGCCGGTGAGAACGTCGGTCTGCTGCTCCGCGGCATCAAGCGCGAGGACGTCGAGCGCGGCCAGGTCATCATCAAGCCGGGCTCGGTCACCCCGCACACGGAGTTCGAGGCGCAGGCGTACATCCTGTCGAAGGACGAGGGTGGCCGCCACACCCCGTTCTTCAACAACTACCGCCCGCAGTTCTACTTCCGTACCACGGACGTGACCGGCGTCGTGACCCTCCCCGAGGGCACCGAGATGGTCATGCCGGGCGACAACACCGAGATGTCGGTCCAGCTGATCCAGCCGGTCGCCATGGAGGAGGGCCTGAAGTTCGCCATCCGTGAGGGTGGCCGGACCGTGGGCGCCGGCCAGGTCACCAAGATCGTCAAGTAATCACCTGACGGTTTGACCTGGTAGCTCGCTGAGCTGCTTCGAGGGACCCCGTTCACCTTTTGGGTGAGCGGGGTCCCTTTTTGTTTTCACGGGGTTTCTTCGGGGCCTTTTGTTTTCGGGTTCGCCGTGCGGGGTCGGATCACCGCCGGCGCCGGACGAAGACGTCGGCGGCGTTGTTGGTGTCCGAGGGCACCAGATCGTCGGCGGCGGAGGCGAAGACGGCCATCCGGCCGTGTGCGGTCAGTGCGCCCGGCTCGGCGCCCCCGTGCGGGGCGACGAAATGGTCGGCGCCGGACCGCAGGTCGCGCAGGCGCACGGTCCCGGTGGCGCCGTCGGTGTAGAGGAGGTGCCCGCCGTCCGGGCTCAGGGCCCGGCCCCGGGCATCGTCCAGCCGCTTCGTGCGCCCGGTGCGCAGATCGTGCACGTACGCGTCCGTGCCGACGTTGTAGGCCACCGCCCGTCCGTTGGCGCTGAGCTGGACGAGGCCGGCGGTGGCGTCGTCGTGCGAGCCATCAAGCTGCTGGCGCTGCCCGGTGCGCAGGTCCACGACGATGATGTCGTCGCGGTCGGGGCCGTCGCCGAGGCGGCGGTGGGCGCGGTAGGCGAGGACGCGTCCGTCGGCGCTGAGCGAGCCGTCGGCCATGTCGTACTGCTCGGGTGTCGGCTCGTGGCTGACGACGGTGTTCTCGCCGGTCGTGCGGTCGCGCAGGTGGACGCGCTGCGGGTCGGCGGGGTGGTTCGGGTAGGCGGTGTAGACGGCGTACCGGCAGTCGCCGCTGAGCGCGGTGATCCGGCTGCCGCCGTGGGCGGAGCCGAGCGCTTCCCGGGTGCCCGCCTGCAGGTCGTTCACGAAGCCCTGGATGTCGCGGGCCCCGAAGTCGTTGGTGCCCACGCACCGCCCGTCCGCGCTGATCCGCACACCGCTCAGCCCGTCGCGGACGAAGGTGACGGCGCCGGTGTGCAGGTCCTTGACGTAGGTGGCGGGGAGGTGCGGGTTGTGCGGGTCCGGCGTCAGGTTGGTCGCGTTCGAGGTGAAGGCGACGTACCGGCCGTCGGCGCTGATCACCGCGCCACGGGAGGCGCCGTTGGCTTCGGCGTTGGTGGGGGTGGTGCTGACGCGCTCGGTGCGGGGCTTGGTCGTCCTGGTGCCGTGCCGCGTTTCGGGTCTGTCCGGGCTCGCGGTGGCCGGAGTGCCCGGCAGGAGGGCGAGGGCGAGCGCGCCGATCAGGGCGGCGAGGGTGGGGCGGACGGTGTTTCGTGTTGTGCTCGGGCGGCCGGTCGTCGCGGTGGCGCGGCGGGCGTCGTTGGCGGTCGTACGGCGCGGAGCGGTCATGTTTCCCCCCGGAGACCCGTGTGCCCCGGCCCTGCGCCGGAGGCCCGTAAGGATGCAAACGCACCACCTTCGGGCGGGTCAATGCGTCCGAAGGCGTACAACCTGGGTGGGTGATCGGGAGTCCGCGCGGGGGTGGGGGGCGGCGTTGGACGGGGCCGGGCGGGTGGGGTTAGCTGAGGGAGCGCCGCCGTGGCGGCCCCGGCGTGCGGTACGAGGGAGAGAGGTACGCGGTGCAGACGCCCCGACTGGAGGAAGTCCGCCTGACGTCATTCAAGAGCTTCACCGGGCAGCGCCTCCCTCTTCAGGACCTCACCGTGCTGATCGGCCGCAACGGCAGCGGCAAGTCCAACGCCCTCGACGCGCTGATGGTCCTGTCCCGGCTGGCGTCCGGCGAGCCGCTGCGGGAGGCCCTGGACGGGACGCGCTCGGGTGCGGACCAGATCCGGGGCGGGGCCGTGGGGTGTGCGCCGTTGGAGGAGACGGAGTTCGCCGTCGGCTGCCGGGTGCGCTCCGGTGAGGCGGTATACGACCTGGACGTACGCGTCGGCGTCCATCCGGAGCTGCGGATAGTGAGCGAACGGCTGACCGCGGTGGAAGGGGTCCGCTACGCGGGGCGACGGCTCGCGCGTGGCGTGGTGCTGCTGGACTTCGAACCCTCGGACGAGGGAACAGCGGGCCAGGTGGAAGCGCGGCACTTCAACGGCAGGCGCGGTGTGGAGCCGGCCGTGCCGTTCGCCGCCGACCGGCTGCTCCTCGGCCAGGTGCCGGTCCGGATCCCCCTCACCAGTGAGGCGACCCGCTTGGTCCACCAGGCGGCGGGCGAGGTGCTCGGTGTGCTGCGGGACGTGTTCCTGCTGGACCCCGTCCCACACCTGATGCGGCAGTACGTCAACGCGCAGGACTCCGAACTCCGCCGCAACGCCGACAACCTCAGCGCCGCCGTAGCCGGCCTGGAACACGCCGACCCGGACGCCTTCGCCCGGCTCACCGAGCTGGTCGCGGGCATGCCGGAGTACCCGGTCCGCGCGGTGGACAAGGTGGGAACGGCGCTGGGCGACGTGCAGCTCGTGCTGCGGGAGGCCGGTTTCCACGGCAGGGAGCACGACGTTCCCGCCCGCCTGCTCAGTGACGGCATGCTGCGCTTCCTCGCCTTCGGTACGGCCCTGCTCAGCACGGCCCCGGAAGACGGCGGGGACGGCATGGCGGCACGGCGCCACCTGGTGATCGAGGAGATCGAGAACGGCCTCTATCCCACCCAGGCCGCCCGGGTCCTTCGACTGATGCGAGAGGAGTCCCGGCGGCGACGGGTGGATGTCCTGTTCACCACCCACAGCCCGGCCCTGCTCAACGCGCTCACCGCCCAGGACCACGGGGGAGTGGTCGTATGCACCCGCGACGGCGACACCGGCGAGAGCAGACTGACGCCGCTGACGGAACTGCCGGGGTACGTGGATCTGCTCGCCGCGGGTGATCTGGGAGATGCCGTGTCCAAGGGGCGGCTGCCTCAGGCCGTGCGGCCGAGAGACGCGGGGCCGGTCAGCGTTGAGGACTTCTTGAGGGAGCTGTGAGCAGGCAACGACAGGCGGGCTTACCGCTACCGGTCGTGGATTTCCTCGACACATCCGTCTTCGTGGAGATCCTCGACGTCCCCCACATGAACGCTCACCGGTCTGCCGTACTGGCGGAGATGGACGCCAGGCTGGCGGCGGGTGTGCGGTTCGTCCTGCCGACCGCCACCCTTGTCGAGACCGGCAACCACGTCTTCCAGGTCAAGGACGGCGCGGCCCGCCGCCGCTGCGCCACCGCCTTCATGAAGATGCTGCGGAAGACCGCCAGGGGCGAGGCCCCGTGGGTGCTGCACGAGCGAACGTGGGGCGGCGCCTTCCTGTCCTCCCTGTGCGACGGAGGAAGCACGGGCATGGATCTGGCCGAGCACGCCGTGCGGCAGCAGCTCGGCACCGGCGATCTGACGATCGTGGCCGAACGGGACCTCTACGCCTCCCGTGCGCGGGCCCGGGTTCGTATCTGGACACTGGAGGCCACCATGGGGACGTGGGCCGAGCTGCCCTGACAGCCTCCGCACGCCCGCGGCCCCGCCGGGCGATGCCGGCGGGGCCGCGATGCTGCCGCCATTGAGCGCGCCCATGACCACCAGGTGACGCGCTCGGGACGGTGGATCGGCTGGTCGGCCGATCAGTGATCCGAATGGATCACTTCACGTTGATCGCGGTCCAGGCCGCCGCGACCGTCTTGTACTCGGTGCTGTTGGCGCCGTACAGGTCGGCAGCCGCCTTCAGGGTGCCGGTGCGGGCGCCGGCGTACTTCGTGGTGGAGGTGAAGTACGTGGTCAGGGCGCGGTACCAGATCTTCTCGGCCTTGGCGCGGCCGATGCCGGTGACCTTGGAGCCGTCGTAGGTGGGGCTGTTGTAGCTCACGCCGTTGATGGTCTTGGCGCCGCTGCCCTCGGAGAGCAGGTAGAAGAAGTGGTTGGCCGGGCCCGAGGAGTAGTGGACGTCCACGTTGCCGAGCGAGGAGGACCAGTAGTCCTTGGACGCGCCGTCCTTGGAGGGCTTGTCCATGTAGCGCAGCGGGGTGCCGTCACCGTTGATGTTGATCTTCTCGCCGATGAGGTAGTCGCCCTTGTCGACGCTGTTGTTGGCGTAGAACTCGGTCGCCGTGCCGAAGATGTCGGACGTCGCCTCGTTCAGGCCGCCGGACTCACCGCTGTAGTTCAGGTTGGCGGTGGCCGAGGTGACGCCGTGGCTCATCTCGTGGGCGGCCACGTCCAGCGCGGTCAGCGGGTTGGCGTTGTTCTGGCCGTCGCCGTACGTCATGCAGAAGCAGGAGTCCTGCCAGAAGGCGTTGACGTAGCTGTTGCCGTAGTGAACCCGCGAGTACGCGCCGCGTCCGTCGTTGCGGATGCCGTTCCGGCCGAGCACGTTCTTGTAGTAGTCCCAGGTCACGGCCGCGCCGTAGTGCGCGTCCACGCCCGCGGTCTGCCGGCCGCCGCCCCACACGTCGTCCGCGTCGGTGAACAGCGTGCCGGTGCCGGAGCTGCCCTGCCGCAGGTCGTACGTCTTGTGACCGCCGCGCGCACCGTCGGTCAGGTTGTAGGTGGTGCCGCTCTTGGTGGTGGTCAGCGGGACCGTGCCGCTGTAGGTGCTGGTGCCGGTACCGGTGTGCACCCGCTCGTTCTGGAACAGCTTCTTGCCGGTCTTGGCGTCGGTGACGACCTGGAGCTCGCTCGGCGTGCCGTCCTTCTGGACGCCGGTGACGACGGTCTCGTACGCGAGGACGGGCTTGCCGGAGGCGGCCCAGATGACCTTGCGCGGCGACTTGGAGTCGGCCTTGGTGGTCTTCTCCGCCTTGGCGGCGGCCAGCGCGCTCTTCTCCGCGGACGCGGTCGGCTGGGCGGCGGCGGTGGTCGGCACGGCTATCTTCGCGCTCGTCGCCTTGTCGACGGAGTGCGAGCCGTTCTTCTTCTCGTGCACGACGAGGTCGCCGCCGAGGACGGGCAGGCCCTCGTAGGTGCGCTCGTAACGGGTGTGCACGGTGCCGTCGGCGTCCTTGATGACGTCCTTGGCGACCAGCTTCTCCTTGGCGCCCAGGCCGAGCTTGCCGGCGGTGTCACCGGCATCGGCCTGCGCGGCCTTGATGGCGGTCACGCGCTGCGACGCGGAGAGCGGGAGGGCGAAGGCGTCGCTCGCCGCGTCCGGCTGCGCGGTCGCCGAGCCGCTCTGGAAGGCGACCGCGACCATTGCGGCGGAGGCGACGAGCGCGGCGGCACGCAGGCCGTTCTTGCGGGGGGTGGCAGACAGTCGTCTCAACTCAATCTCCTTGCGCGGGCCGCCGGGTGAGGCGGCCTGTCCAGAGGGGGGCCGGGCGACCGGTGCTGGACCGCCCGGTGAAGCAGGAGTGAATCGAGAGGAGAGGGTGCCAGTTCCTGATCGGTTTTGACAGGTCTGCAACAAGGATTTGACAGTTGGTTTTACGAATGCCGGTCGTTCGACACCGATTTGCGGTGAAGTGGGGGTGGTGCGGGGGGTGGGTGGAATGAAGGTTTGAAGGCGGGGTGCGGCGTGCGGGTCGCCGTGCCGCCATGGCGGCTTTCCGCTGCCGTCTCCGGTGCCGTTCCCTCCGTCACCGCCGCGCCATCGAGCCGTCATCCGCGTGGTCTGTCCGTCCGCGTCGTCAGCCCGTCCGGGCTGTGTGTCCGTCCGCGTCGTCTGTCCGTCCGGGCTGTCAGTCCCTCCGCCCCGTCGGTCCGTGTCCGCGCCGTCGGTCCGTCACCCGCGCGGGCGGGCTGGGTTGGGGAACGCGAGGACGGTGCGGAAGCCCGGGCCCGGCGCGTCGCGTCACACCGGAAGCCACCCGGGCCACCACCGGGGCACGTTGTCCGGTGCGCAGGATGCCTGGCTGACGGGATAGCTCCCGCCCGGTTCGTGCTGCCAGGCCACCAGCCCCCAGACGACCGCCAGCGACCCGAGCACCGCCAGGACCAGCGCCGCGGCCTTGCTGCGCCTGCCCACCACCAGCAGGGACATCCCCCACCAGGCAGTGGCCAGCGCCCAGGCCGGGACGAAGGCGAGGAGCAGCCCGAACCCGTTCGCCGCGGCGTTGACCCCGATGTCACAGGCCTGCCAGATACGGCCGAGGAGGAAGGTCCCCACCAGGGCGACGAGGCCGCCGACGAGCGGGGCGATCACGCATCCGCCGAACCTGGTGCGGGACTGGGGGGCCGTCGCGGGCTCCGCCGGGCTTCCTGACATCCGGTGCTCCTGTATCTGCTGTAGTTCCTGTACGAGGGTGACGAACGACTGAGGGAGCGAAGGCATGGCACGGGGCTCCGGGCCGTAGCCGCTATTTGACGTCCCGGATCTGCGGGACGTCCTTTCCTTCCGCCTTCGCCTTCTCCATGCGGGTCATGGCGTCCTGTATTCCTTGGTGCAGTTGTTCCTGCGTCATGTTCTCGCCGTACTTGTCGTACAGCTCCATGCCGACGCGCATGGTGATCTGGTCGCCTTCGTCGTCATCACCGGTGAACATGCTTTCGCCCACCGAGGCTCCCTCGATCAGGGTTTTCTGGTCGAAACCGGCCGCCCTTCCCACGTACCCGTAGTGGATGTTGGAATAGATGTCGTAGAAGACCTCCTTCTGAGAGTTCGGCTGCTTGAAGTAGAAATCGTCGGACTTCTTCAGGTCGTACCGTTCGGTGAGTTTGGGCTTGTGGTCCCAGTCCTGGTGCGGCGCGACTTTCGCGAACCACATGGTGAGGGCGGCCGTGGTCTCGCTGCCGGGATTCCTGCCGATCTCGTACCATTTCGGCGGACGCAGAAGAGCCTGGATGGCACGCACCTCGTCCGACTTCATATTGGTCTTCATCTCGCTGAAGATGTAGGTCTCCGCATCGGTGAAGCGCTTTTCGCTCTTCATATACTTCTCGGCTTCGTCGATCCGGGTGACGACGGTCGGGTTGAAATCGGACTTGTTCCCTCCCGCGTTGTTCTTGAGGGCCCAGGACGCCTGGGTGTCCACCTGGCTCGCACGGTCCAGCACCTTCGTGAGGCGAGCCGCGAAGTCCTCGCACTTGCGTTGCTGCTCCTGGATGGCTCGCGGGCCATCGGGGTCGTGCAGGGTTCCCGGGTCCCGGGAGAGGTCGAAGCGCGGTTTCACCTCGCCGGTGCCGGTGACAAGCAGGCCCTGGCTCTGTGCCTCGGAATCGGCGAGCTGTAGAAGCTCGTCCTTGCACTTCTTTAGTTCGTCGTGCGCCTGGGACAGGGCGGAGTGGATTCCCCGGGCCTCGGCGGCGGCGTCCCGGAACTCCTGCGACATGTCCGCGAGGAGCTTGCCGGCCGTCTCGGACGAGGAGTCGGAGCTGGACCAGCCGGCGGCCCGGAACGGCTTGTCCACGGTGTCGGAGAGGGTGGTGCCCAACTCGGTCAATTTCCTGACCGCCGTCTCCCATGCTTCCGCGGCCTTGCTGAGCGCATCCAAATTCGCGTGGTACAGCTGCTCGTATTTGATCACTGCGCCGCTTCTCCCTGTTCCTCAGCCGAACGGTGAGTCGTCAGGGCGTACGTTTTTCATCGCGCCCACGTTGGCGTGCTCGGACTGTAGATAGTTGTCCGATGTCGCGACACACTTGTCATGCAGATCGCGGCACTTGTTGACCAGGGCCGTTGTCTGGCTCTGCCACGTGGAGAGAACGGATTCGATGGAAACGCCCAGGCTGCCGTACCAGAAGTCCATTTTGAAGGCTCCGGACGCCGATTTCGTTTCGTCGTCGACGGCCGCCGAATGGGTTTTCAAGAGGCCCGCTAATTCGTTGGCGCCGTTCCCGGATCGTTTCAGCGATTCCGGGTCGTCCAGCCGTGTGGTGCCCGTCCCCGTTCCTTCGTTTGGTGCGACCATCAGAGCATCCCGCCTTTCCCGGCGTTCAATTCGTGGAGCGCAAATCCTTGGCGGGAGGGTAACAGTGAGGCAGGCCGGTGTCTCGGGGTTCGGCGGGAAAAGGGTCTTGACGCGGGAGGAAAGCGACGCCTTGCCGTTCATGCCCTGAAAGTTTGCGTATGCCGCTCATGGGTGGTCGGGAGCGGGGCGGGGTGAGCGGGCGGACGGATTCCGGTTTCCAGGATTCCGGTTTCCGGGACCCTGTTTTCCAGGACTCCGTTTTCTACGAGTACCGGGGCAGGCCACCGGTCGGAATCGTCCATTCCGCGATCGTGACGTCCTCGCCGTAGACGAAGTCCTTGCGCATCGCATAGCGAGGGCCGGACGGGGTGGGGCGGATATCGGACAGCACCGCACCCGAGCCGGTCCGCAGATCGAAGATCGCGTAGACGGGGACGCCGAGCAGCGGATAGTCCCGGATCTTGCCAACCCAGTCGTTGCCGGGGTTCGAACGGGAGACGACCTCGATGGCGGCGATGAGGGCGCGGGGATCGAGCGGCCCGTCGGCCGCCATGTCAGCCTCGGCAATGACCGTGACGTCGGGGTGGCGCAGCACGCCTTGCAGCACGTCCTCGACATCGGGTGCTGTGCCGGTGTGGGCCAGCAGACCTTCCGGCATGACCTTTTCCAGGCGTCGGCTGATCCGGGCCGCTGTCAGCTCATGCAGGCCATTCGGCGCGGCCGGGTCGTGGACGATCACGCCGTTGGAGATCTCCAGTTTGCCGGGGACGTTCTCCCGTATCCGTATGACGTCGTCTCGGAGGTCTCGGTACGAACGAACGCCGTTGCCTGGGGGCTCTGCCGGACTGGTCACGGACTCTGTTCGTCATGGGGGACGACGACGGGCGGCGCGTCGCCGTGTTCCTCGCGGCAGTCGCGGCAGCGTTTCGGGCCGTTGGCGCGGATGGCCCGGTCGCACATGTCGCAGTTGTCGAAGGGATGGCCGGATGGCTGCGAGGGCGCCGGTGGGGTCGGGGTCGGGGTGGGGGCCGGTGGCAGCAAGGCGGTGAGGCGGTGGCCGAGTAGGGCGGCCGGTTGGCGCAGGTCACCGGGGAGTGCCGTGATCAGGACACCTCGTACGGCGTCGGGTGCGGCGCCGCGCTCCAGCCAGGCCGCGACGGCCGGGGCCAGGCGGCGAACGTCCCGTTCGGAGAGCAGGAGGCGGCGGTCCGCGTGGCGGAGGTTGATGAGCAGGGCGGTGGCGGTGTCGGCGCGGTCCTGGTCGGGGGTGCTGGGGCGGGGGAGGGGTGACGAAGCCCGGCGGGGAGGGGGAGCGGGGGCGGGGGTGCTGGGTGGTGTCGGCGGTCGGGTGTCGGGCGGCTCGGGCGGTGCGAACGGCATGGAGGGTGCGAAGTCGGACGGGGCCGGGCCGGGTGACGTGCGGCTGTCGTCGAGCGCGGACGGGGGATCGGCTTGCGGGTGGGGCGACTCGCCGTTGTTGGTGAGCGTCGTACGAGGCGCCGCGCTGGACGGGGCCTCCGGGGCTTCCGAAACGGAGGGCTGTGAGCTGGGCGAATGCCCGGGCGGTGCGGGCGGCGGCGGGGGAGGGGCCGCGTTGGTGGGCCGAGAGGGCCGGTGGGGCGTATCCGCCATCGGGGCCGGGAGATGGCCGGGGGCCGGGCGCTCCGGCTTGCCGCCCGTCCCCGGCCGTTCCGGTACGTGCGGCTCCCCGGCGCGCCGGGCGCGGGTGGCCTCCGGGTGGTTGTAGTAGGTGGTGCGGGTGACGATGCGGCCGTCCGGGGTGCGTTCCCGGGCGCGTTCCAGGTAGCCGCAGTCCTCAAGCTGCCGCAGCGCCGCCGCGATCAGCCGGCGCCCCTGCGGGAAGCGGGCCGCCAGCGTCTTGATGTCCACCGGCGAACCGGGCGGCAGGGACTGGATGTGCACCCCCAGCCCGATGGCCAGGAGATCGAGTTCCGGGTGCCTGCTGAGGTGGTGGCCGACGATCTCGTACCGGTCGTGGTGGTACTCGGTGACCTTCTCGACGCCCCCGGCGGACGGCCTGCGTACGGGGGCATGCGTGCGGGGCGGCCGGTGCCCATGTCCGGGTGTTCGGGTGGGGCGGCGTGGGCGATCGGAGACGGTTGCGGAGGGACGCGCCGGTGCGGGCCGCGGGATACGGGCTTCGCGTACGTGGTCGCCGCTGCCGCCTGTCGGCCGGAGCGAGGCCCGGACCAGGGACGCGAGGGGAATGGGGCCGGACGGCGGCATCAAGGCCGCTTCGGCTCGGTCAAGGGACTGGTGGATCACCCGGCGAATGCCGGAAAGGGCGGGCTCTGGCCCGCTAAGCTGCGGCTCAGCCATCTAGGGAAGTCCTGATCTTCCTTGGCGGTCAGGCCCTCGTTCGGGATTGCTCGTCCCGGCGGGGGCCGTCGCATGTCTGGTGTTGTCGGGGGCGAGCCTGCCGCCCGGACCGCGCCCTCCGCCACCGCTGCGGGGCGGTATCACCCAAGCGGGTGACCTGTGCGGTGGGGTGGGTGGGAGGGGTTCTCCAGCACCAGTGCTGGGGTGGGTTTACGTCCCGAGACGCCGCCGCCCGGTCCGTCGCGGGCCGGTTCACCGAGGCCCGACGAACCGGGCCCCGGTGCCACCTCTTGATCAACTCACGCCCGTACGTAAACCTTTGGCCCTAGCATGGGCGGGCCGGCGCGCACCTCGACGACCCGAGGGCGCGACCTTCTTCCCTCAGGAGTGACGCCATGCTGCGCACCATGTTCAAGTCCAAGATCCACCGCGCCACCGTGACGCAGGCGGACCTGCACTACGTCGGTTCGGTGACGGTGGACGCCGACCTGCTGGACGCCGCCGACCTGCTCCCCGGCGAACTCGTCCACATCGTCGACATCACCAACGGCGCCCGCCTGGAGACGTACATCATCGAGGGCGAACGCGGCTCCGGGATCATCGGCATCAACGGCGCCGCCGCCCACCTCGTCCACCCCGGCGACCTGGTGATCCTCATCAGCTACGCCCAGGTGGACGACACCGAGGCCCGCACACTGCGCCCGCGCGTGGTGCATGTCGATGCGGCGAACCGCATCGTGGGCGTGAGCTCCGACGCTTCGGAACCGGTACCGGGCGGGGACGCGGTGCGGGGGCCGGGGGCGGTGGCTGCGGCGGGGTGAGGGGTAGGGGCGGCCAGGCCTGAGAGGTCGGCTGCCCTGTGCGCCAAGGACGGTCGCGTCCTCACGGCCATACGGCACAGGGCCTACGTCACCTCTTTTGCCATGAATGGCCACCGGGCAAGTCTTTCGTGCGCAGGTGCGTGCTGACCGCCAGAGTGGATACACTCCGTAGTCGTACGAGTGCGCTGTGGCGTGGGGGGCTTATGGGGGATCAGCCGAAGAGGGACGAGAGCGCCCGAGGCTCGGCCGACGGTTGCCTTCCCGCAATTCCGTCCCCGCGAATGGATGGCGTAAGCAACATCGGTGAAGGCCGGTGGCTGGAGCCGCTCCCCCTGGGTGACAGCGGACACAAGGGGGACTTCGGCGAGCAGTTCGTGCAGGCGCTGGCATGCGCAGCGAACTTGAACGTGGGGAAGTCCCGCGATCGACTGGGCTTCGACTGGGAGCTGACGTATCCAGGCCGCAGCGGCAACATGAAACAACCGAAGATCGTTGCCCAGGTGAAGTGCTGGAGTCGCCCCGGCCACGTCAAGGCTGACGAAGACCATTGGCATTACCCGCTCCGAGTGCGCAACTTCAACCTTCTGTCGGGCCGTGACTGGTACGACCCTCGGTTTCTCTTCCTCGTTGTCGTGCCGGAAGACATGAACCAATGGATCGATGTAGACCATGAAGGGCTTTTGCTGAGGTACGCGGCCTACTGGGCATGTTTCCACGACTGCGCACCACTGGAGGGCCGTCACCAGGACAGCAAGGTCCCGGTGGTTGTTCCGAAAGCGAATCTGCTGACCATCCCGGCCCTGCACAACCTCTTCGTCCCGGAATTCCGCGACAAGTTGGAGGCGCGATGATCGTCATCTCGGATGTGGAGTTCGATCAGGCGGCCACGATGGTGCCTGCGGATATTCTTCGCTACTTGCGAGGTCACGGCTGGTCCGCGCAACGCGACTACGGGCGTGGTCAGATCTGGGCACTGCCGACCCCTCCTGGTGTTTCTGGCCCGCCGTACGAGGTGATGGTTCCGCTGGACCGTCGGCCCCGTGACTACGCCAATCGTGTCGCCGACCTACTGGAGACCCTTGCAGTAGTGGAGAACCGCCGTCCGGGTGAGGTGCTGCGGGAGATGACGCTGCCACCCGCAGATTGGCAATATCTGCGTCTTCTCCCGCAAGGCCCGCCCGGCACGGCGCTCCTGGTCGATCTCGTCCCGGCTCTCGTCGGGCTGAGGGACTTGATGGTGGCAGCTGCGGCGGCAGCCGCTGGTGCCTCGGATCCGCAGTCCGTGCAGCCCGCCCAGAAGTCACAGCGGGTGAAAGACTTCGTGAGCACAGTGCGGCTGGACCAGACCCGGCCCGGAAGCTACGTCATCGCGGCCCAGACGCCGCTCGCCGGGCCGAATGGTGAAGTGCCAGTTGATGCACCCGCGGCTGAGCCATTCGCGCGGCAGGTCTCGCGCCGTCTGTACACGGGTGTCCGGTGCGCCGGCCAGGCGGCACGCGAGTCCCTGCGCCGCGACAGCCTGGTCGATTTCGCTCAGTACGCCGCCGAAGGTGTGTCCGCGAACCTTTGCGAAGCGCTCGTCCGGATGGCGGGCGAAGAGCGCAACCCCTATGAGTTCAGCTTCGCCTGGGCGCCCGAGTTGCGCGTGAACCGGGACACGCCCCCCCTCGACTTTCCCCGGGCGCTTCTTGATCCCTTGCAGGAGGGCGCCCGCGACCTGCGGGCGCGCCTCGGCCGACGTGGCGCGTTTCTGCGCGGCACGGTCGTCCGTCTGAACCGCTCCCGTCCGCATGGCCCGGGGGAGGTCACCGTGCTGGCGGCCGTCGAAGGCGAGGAGCACGGCCGGCTCCGGCGTTACCGGATGGTGCTGAGGCAGGAGGACTACTCGCAAGCCGCGCTGGCACACGATCAGGGCCATGAGATCACGGTCCGGGGAGACGTTGCCATGCGTGGCGGCCAAGCGCGGGTGGAGCCGGTCACCGGCTTCACGGTGCACCGAGTCAAGGTCTGACCTGTTCAGCAGGATCGGTACAAGGCACATTCGGCCCACACGGTCTTGGACAGGCTTGTGGGCTGGCTGACGCCCCAGCGCTCGGCCAGTTCCTCCACGAGCAGTAGGCCGTACCCCGACTCGGCGCCGGTCGGACTGTCCGGCCGTCGGCGGGCCGGGACGCGGTCCACCCGGGCGTCCGTCACCTCGATACGCAGCGTGTCCGCGTCCACGACCGACAGGCTCAGGCGGAAGTCCCGGCCCTGTACGCGGCCGTGCAGTGCCGCGTTCGAAGCCAGTTCCGCGATCACAAGCGTGGCCGTGTCGAGGGGCAGGCCCCAGGACCGCAACTGCTCGGTCGCGAGCAGACGGCCGAGACGTGCGCCCCTGCGCGTGGCGGACAGCAATACGGTGAACTGGCGCTCCGAATCAGGCGAGTTGGAGCAGCTTTTCGTTCGGGTGATTTCTTTTTCCACGCCACCCAGCGTGTCGGGACAGCCCTAATCTGGCCAGTATTCAAGCCCGTACGGAGAGTGACTGTCCGCTGGTGGGATAGGGGCGTTTCTGGGCCGTACGGCACCGATTCGCGGGAATTCCCGGAGGTGAACGCGGGTGAGTGCGGACGAGGACGACGCGGGACGTGAGACCCGTACGAATGGCGCGACGGACAGGACGGACGGAGGAGGCTGGGATCCGGGCCTTGAGGACGAGTCCGGGGCGGTGGCCAGGGCGGTCGGCCGTCAGGTGAAGCTCTGGCGGGAGGCCGCCGGAATGACCCAGCCGGAATTCGGCGAGGCCATCGGGTACAGCCACGAGATGGTGTCCTCTGTGGAACGCGGGCGCCGGGTCCCGAAGCCGGAGTTCCTGGACCGTGCGGACGACGTACTCGGCGCGGAGGGCAAGCTCGCCGCGATGAAGAGCGACGCCGCCGAGGCCAAGTACCCGAAGAAGGTCCGCGACCTGGCCAAGCTGGAGGCCGAGTCGGTGGAGATGGGAGCCTACAGCAACCACACGGTGCACGCGCTACTCCAGACGGAGGAGTACGCGCGGGCGTTGTTCGGAATGTGGCGCCCCTTGCTGATGGAAGAGGCGGTGGAGCGGCAAGTGGCGGCCAGGGTGGCTCGCCAGGAGGTCATCGCGGACCAACCTACTTCGCTGTTCAGCTTTGTGCAGGAAGAGGTGACATTGAGGCGCCCGACCGGCGGCAGGTCCGTACACCGGCGGCAACTGGAGCGATTGTTGGAGCTCGGACAGCTCCGCAATGTAGAGATCCAGGTCATGCCGACCGACCGGGATGACCACGCAGGCTTGAGCGGTGCTCTCCGAGTGCTGAAGCTTCGTGGTGGCAAGACGGTTGGCTATGTGGAAGTGCAGCGCTATGGCCGACTGATCTCCGAGCCTGCGGAAGTGCAATACCTGGAGATGCAGTACGGCATCATCCGGGCACAGGCTCTCACTCCCCGGGAGTCGTTGATCCTCATCGAGAAGATGCTGGGAGAGACATGATCTGCGAGCACTCAGCCGAGCGCGGTGCGGTACTGGAGTGGATCAAGAGCAGTCACAGCAGTAGTGCGCCGGATTCCGACTGCATTGAGGTGGCAGCCATCCCCGGCACCGTCCACGTCCGGGACTCCAAGAATGCGGACGGCCCCCACCTGGCCTTCGCGGCTCCTGCTTGGGCCGAGTTCGTCGCGTACGCCACCGGGCGCTGACCGTAGCCACGCACGCGAGGCCGTGCCCCGCCACCAGCGATACCGGTGACGGGGCACACCCACGTCAAACCCGCGCACCCGTTCCCCTCCCTTCGGGCGCCCCTGGGCCGTTCGGCGGACGTGGTGGCGGCATCGCCGTCAGGCTCCCCGCCATGACCTACACACCCATCGACGAATGGATCCTCTTCAATCATCGCCGCCCGCCCCAGGGCGCCGGCTTCACCGTCGAGGATCTCTACAAGCTGCCCGACCTGCCCCGGCACACCGAGCTGATCGACGGGTGCCTGATGCGGGCGGATCCACAGACGGACTTCCACTCGGTGGTCCTGTGCATGTTGTACGGCGTGCTGCGCCGCAGTGCGACGGACGGCATGTGGGTGATCCAGCAGATGACCGTCGTGCTGGACCGGTACAACGCGCCGGAGCCGGACCTGTCCGTCGTCCACGCGAAGGCGGTGCGGGACAGGACGCAGGACCGCTTCGAGGCGGAGGATGTCGTGCTCGCCGTGGAGGCCGTGGCGCGGGACACGCGGGAGCGGGACGAGCGGGTGAAGGCGCGGAAGTACGCGGCGGCCGGGATTCCGTACTTCTGGCTGGTGGAGCCGACGGGGCGGCGGTGGCGCCCGCAGGTGCGGACGCACGAGCTGGATGCGCAGAAGGGGTGCTACGTGCCGACCGGGACGTATCGTGGGCGGCTGCACGCGGCGCGGCCGTTTACCATCGATGTCGATCTCGATGTGCTGCTCGACCGGTTGTGAGAGTCCGGGCGCCGCGTTCTGTAGTCGGGATCGTGCGGATGCGTGACCGATCCCGCCCCTGTACGCCGTCCAGGCGCCCCGGGTGTACGATCTTGCGCCCCGATTGGCCTGGTCTCCCCGTGCTATGGCACACTATCCAGGTTGCTCGGTTGAGTGCCGATGCTGCGCGCCTCCCGCCGGGAGGACTGGAAGCGAGTCCCAGGTATTCGTCGCCTCTTATCAGGGGCGGAAGTACGGGAATCTTCCGGGAAGCGTGGGCGGGGTACCAGCCAGGCGCCCGGTGGGTGTCCTTCCCCCACGTACTCCTTTTCAGGGGCTCCTCCAGTGGAGATCGACGAAGCTGGTGGAGAACTGCGAGAAGGGGCGCGACACGCCCGACCGCGTGGGTCGGAGGAGGGGCGGCCGTCTCTGCGAAGGGGCGGGACGCACCGGGTCCCAGAGCGTTACGAGAGACAGGACTACTGAGTAGCCATGGCGGGACAGAAGATCCGCATCCGGCTCAAGGCCTACGACCACGAGGTCATCGACAGCTCGGCGAAGAAGATCGTCGAGACGGTGACCCGCACTGGTGCGTCGGTCGCGGGCCCGGTGCCGCTGCCCACTGAGAAGAACGTGTACTGCGTCATCAAGTCGCCGCACAAGTACAAGGACTCGCGCGAGCACTTCGAGATGCGCACGCACAAGCGCCTGATCGACATCCTCGACCCGACCCCGAAGACCGTTGACTCGCTGATGCGCCTGGACCTTCCGGCCGGCGTTGACATCGAGATCAAGCTCTGAGAGGCGCGGTAGAGATGGCTAAGCAGATCAAGGGCATCCTGGGCGAGAAGCTCGGCATGACCCAGGTCTGGGACGACAACAACCGTGTCGTTCCGGTGACCGTGGTGAAGGCCGGCCCCTGCGTCGTTACCCAGGTGCGCACCAATGACAAGGACGGCTACGACTCCGTCCAGATCGCCTTCGGCGAGATCGACCCGCGCAAGGTGAACAAGCCCCTCAAGGGCCACTTCGCGAAGGCCGACGTCACTCCCCGTCGTCACCTCGTCGAGGTCCGTACTCCCGACGCGAGCGAGTACACCCTCGGCCAGGAGCTGACCGCTGAGACCTTCGAGTCCGGCGTCAAGGTGGACGTGACCGGCAAGAGCAAGGGCAAGGGCTTCGCCGGTGTCATGAAGCGTCACGGCTTCGGCGGCGGCAAGGCCTCGCACGGTGCCCACAAGGTGCACCGCAAGCCGGGCTCCATCGGTGGCTGCGCCACCCCGGGCCGCGTGTTCAAGGGCATGCGGATGGCCGGCCGTATGGGCAATGAGCGGGTCACCACCCAGAACCTGACCGTCCACGCCGTTGACGCGGAGAAGGGTCTGCTGCTCATCAAGGGCGCAGTTCCCGGTCCGAACGGCGGCCTCGTCCTGGTCCGTACCGCGGCCAAGGGGGCCTGAGGTAACCGATGAGCACCATTGACATCCTTTCGCCGGCAGGCGACAAGGCCGGGACCGTCGAGCTCCCCGCGGAGATCTTCGACGCGAAGGTCAGCGTTCCGCTGATCCACCAGGTCGTCGTCGCGCAGCTGGCCGCTGCCCGTCAGGGCACGCACAAGACCAAGACTCGCGGCGAGGTCCGCGGCGGTGGCAAGAAGCCGTACCGCCAGAAGGGCACCGGCCGCGCGCGCCAGGGTTCGACCCGTGCGCCGCAGTTCGCCGGCGGTGGCGTCGTCCACGGCCCCGTGCCGCGTGACTACTCGCAGCGGACCCCGAAGAAGATGAAGGCCGCCGCCCTGCGCGGTGCCCTCACCGACCGGGCCCGTCACAGCCGTATCCACGTCGTCTCCGGCGTGGTCGAGGGCGCGATCTCCACCAAGGCCGCCAAGGCTCTGTTCGGCAAGATCAGCGAGCGCAAGAACGTGCTCCTGGTCGCCGACCGCGCCGACGAGGCCGCGTGGCTCTCCGCTCGCAACCTGCCCCAGGTCCACATCCTGGAGCCGGGCCAGCTGAACACGTACGACGTCCTCGTCTCCGACGACGTGGTCTTCACCCAGACCGCGTTCGAGTCCTTCGTGTCTGGCCCCAAGGCCGTTGAGACCGAAGGGAGCGACGCCTGATGGCTGACATCGCCGAGCAGGTCACCGTTACCAGCAAGACCTTCACGGACCCGCGCGACATTCTCGTCAAGCCGGTTGTTTCCGAGAAGAGCTACGCGCTGCTGGACGAGAACAAGTACACGTTCATCGTCGACCCGCGCGCCAACAAGACCCAGATCAAGCAGGCCGTCGAGGCGGTCTTCTCGGTCAAGGTCACCGGGGTCAACACGATCAACCGGCAGGGCAAGCGCAAGCGGACCCGCACCGGTTTCGGCAAGCGCGCGGACACCAAGCGCGCCATCGTGACCCTTGCCGAGGGCAACCGTATCGACATCTTCGGCGGCCCGACCTCCTGACGGAGGTCGAGTCGTCCGGAATCGGACGAGGACTGAGAAATGGGTATCCGCAAGTACAAGCCGACGACCCCGGGCCGCCGTGGCTCCAGCGTCGCCGACTTTGTCGAGATCACGCGGTCCACGCCGGAGAAGTCGCTGGTCCGCCCGCTGCACAGCAAGGGTGGCCGTAACAACGCCGGTCGTGTGACCGTTCGCCACCAGGGCGGTGGCCACAAGCGCGCCTACCGTGTGATCGACTTCCGTCGTCACGACAAGGACGGCGTGCCGGCCAAGGTCGCGCACATCGAGTACGACCCGAACCGCACCGCGCGCATCGCGCTGCTGCACTACGTGGACGGCGAGAAGCGCTACATCATCGCCCCCCGCGGCCTGTCGCAGGGCGACCGGATCGAGAACGGCCCTGGCGCCGACATCAAGCCGGGCAACAACCTGCCGCTGCGCCACATCCCCGTGGGTACGACCATCCACGCCATCGAGCTGCGGCCCGGCGGCGGCGCGAAGTTCGCCCGCTCCGCGGGTGCCTCCGTGCAGCTGCTGGCGAAGGAGGGCTCCATGGCCCACCTTCGTATGCCGTCCGGTGAGATCCGCCTGGTCGACGTGCGCTGCCGCGCCACCGTCGGCGAGGTCGGCAACGCCGAGCAGTCGAACATCAACTGGGGCAAGGCCGGCCGTATGCGCTGGAAGGGCGTCCGCCCGACCGTGCGTGGTGTCGTGATGAACCCGGTTGACCACCCGCACGGTGGTGGTGAGGGCAAGACCTCCGGTGGTCGCCACCCGGTCTCGCCCTGGGGCAAGAAGGAGGGTCGTACTCGCTCGCCGAAGAAGGCCAGCAACAAGTACATCGTCCGCCGCCGCAAGACGAACAAGAAGCGCTAGGAGCGGGTTTAGATGCCGCGCAGTCTCAAGAAGGGGCCCTTCGTCGACGACCACCTGATCAAGAAGGTGGATGTCCAGAACGAAGCCGGCACCAAGAACGTCATCAAGACCTGGTCCCGCCGCTCGATGATCGTCCCGGCCATGCTCGGCCACACGATCGCGGTGCACGACGGCCGCAAGCACGTCCCGGTGTTCGTCACCGAGTCGATGGTCGGCCACAAGCTCGGCGAGTTCGCGCCGACCCGCACCTTCCGCGGCCACGAGAAGGACGACCGCAAGTCGCGGCGTCGCTGATCGGCGGAGTGCGAAGACCTATGACTGACACCGAAGGGACAACCATGGAAGCCAGGGCCCAGGCGCGGTACATCCGCGTCACGCCCATGAAGGCCCGCCGCGTGGTGGACCTCATCCGTGGCATGGATGCCACGGAGGCTCAGGCGGTCCTGCGTTTCGCCCCGCAGGCCGCGAGCGTGCCCGTGGGCAAGGTGCTTGACAGCGCCATTGCCAACGCGGCGCACAACTACGACCACACCGACGCGTCCAGCCTCTTCATTTCCGAGGCGTACGTCGACGAGGGCCCGACCCTGAAGCGGTTCCGTCCGCGCGCCCAGGGCCGTGCCTACCGGATCCGCAAGCGGACCAGCCACATCACCGTGGTCGTCAGCAGCAAGGAAGGGACCCGGTAATGGGCCAGAAGGTTAACCCGCACGGGTTCCGGCTCGGCATCACCACGGACTTCAAGAGCCGCTGGTACGCCGACAAGCTGTACAAGGACTACGTCAAGGAAGACGTCGCCATTCGTCGCATGATGACGAAGGGCATGGAGCGCGCCGGTATCTCGAAGGTTGAGATCGAGCGCACCCGTGAGCGCGTCCGCGTTGACATCCACACCGCTCGCCCGGGCATCGTCATCGGCCGCCGCGGCGCCGAGGCCGACCGCATCCGCGGTGAGCTGGAGAAGCTGACCGGCAAGCAGGTTCAGCTGAACATCCTTGAGGTCAAGAACCCGGAGACGGACGCTCAGCTGGTGGCCCAGGCCGTCGCCGAGCAGCTGTCCTCCCGCGTCTCCTTCCGTCGCGCCATGCGCAAGAGCATGCAGTCGACGATGAAGGCCGGCGCCAAGGGCATCAAGATCCAGTGTGGTGGCCGTCTCGGCGGCGCCGAGATGTCCCGCTCGGAGTTCTACCGCGAGGGCCGCGTGCCCCTGCACACGCTCCGCGCGAACGTCGACTACGGCTTCTTCGAGGCCCGTACGACCTTCGGCCGCATCGGCGTGAAGGTCTGGATCTACAAGGGCGACGTCAAGAACATCGCCGAGGTCCGCGCCGAGAACGCCGCCGCCCGTGCGGGCAACCGCCCGGCCCGCGGTGGCGGCAACGACCGCCCGCGTCGCGGTGGCGAGCGCGGTGGCCGCGGCGGTCGCAAGCCGCAGCAGAACGCCGCTGTCGAGGCTCCCAAGGCCGAGGCCGCTGCCGCTGCTCCGGCTGCTGAGAGCACCGGAACGGAGGCCTGACCGACATGCTGATCCCTCGTAGGGTCAAGCACCGCAAGCAGCACCACCCCAAGCGCAACGGCATGGCCAAGGGTGGCACCGAGCTGGCCTTCGGTGAGTACGGCATCCAGGCCGTGACCCCGGCCTACGTGACGAACCGGCAGATCGAGTCCGCTCGTATCGCCATGACCCGTCACATCAAGCGTGGCGGCAAGGTGTGGATCAACATCTACCCCGACCGTCCGCTGACGAAGAAGCCGGCCGAGACCCGCATGGGTTCCGGTAAGGGTTCTCCGGAGTGGTGGGTCGCGAACGTCAAGCCCGGTCGGGTGATGTTCGAGCTGTCCTTCCCGAACGAAAAGGTTGCTCGCGAGGCGCTGACCCGCGCCGCGCACAAGCTTCCGATGAAGTGCCGCATCGTGCGGCGCGAGGCAGGTGAGTCGTGATGGCGGCCGGTACCAAGGCGACCGAGCTGCGCGAGCTGAAGGACGAGGACCTCGTCGCGAAGCTTCGTGAGGCCAAGGAGGAGCTGTTCAACCTCCGCTTCCAGGCGGCAACCGGACAGCTTGAGAACCACGGCCGGCTGAAGGCCGTCCGCAAGGACATCGCCCGGATCTACACCCTGATGCGGGAGCGCGAGCTCGGCATCGAGACGGTGGAGAGCGCCTGATGAGCGAGAAGAATGTGACTGAGACGAACGAGCGCGGCTTCCGCAAGACCCGTGAGGGTCTGGTCGTCAGCGACAAGATGGACAAGACCGTCGTCGTCGCCGTCGAGGACCGCGTCAAGCACGCGCTGTACGGCAAGGTCATCCGCCGTACGAACAAGCTCAAGGCGCACGACGAGCAGAACGCCGCGGGTGTCGGCGACCGCGTCCTCCTGATGGAGACCCGGCCGCTGTCCGCGACGAAGCGCTGGCGCGTCGTCGAGATCCTCGAAAAGGCCAAGTAATTACCTGAGGGCAGCAGCCCTCAGGCCAGTTCCGCCAGGCTCGGCAGGGACTCCCCAGGGAGTCCCTGCCGGGAACCGGCAGACGATCAGGAGATAGACGTGATCCAGCAGGAGTCGCGACTGCGCGTCGCCGACAACACTGGTGCGAAGGAGATCCTTTGCATCCGTGTTCTCGGTGGCTCCGGTCGCCGCTACGCGGGCATCGGTGACGTCATCGTCGCCACCGTCAAGGACGCGATCCCCGGTGGCAACGTGAAGAAGGGTGACGTCGTCAAGGCGGTCATCGTTCGCACCGTCAAGGAGCGCCGCCGTCCGGACGGCTCGTACATCCGCTTCGACGAGAACGCGGCCGTCATCCTCAAGAACGATGGCGACCCCCGCGGCACCCGTATCTTCGGCCCCGTGGGCCGGGAGCTGCGCGAGAAGAAGTTCATGAAGATCATCTCGCTCGCGCCGGAGGTGCTGTAACCGATGAAGATCAAGAAGGGCGACCTGGTCCAGGTCATCACCGGTAAGGACAAGGGCAAGCAGGGCAAGGTCATCCAGGCCTTCCCCCGCGAGGACCGCGTCCTGGTCGAGGGTGTCAACCGGGTCAAGAAGCACACCAAGGCCGGCCAGACCGCTCGTGGCTCGAAGACCGGCGGCATCGTGACGACCGAGGCCCCCATCCACGTCAGCAACGTGCAGCTGGTCGTGGAGAAGGACGGCAAGAAGGTCGTCACCCGCGTCGGGTACCGCTTCGACGACGAGGGCAACAAGATCCGCGTTGCCAAGCGGACCGGTGAGGACATCTGATGACTGCCACCACCAACGCGCCGCGTCTGAAGACGCGCTACCGCGAAGAGATCGCCGGGAAGCTGAAGGACGAGTTCTCCTACGAGAACGTCATGCAGATCCCCGGTCTGACCAAGATCGTGGTCAACATGGGTGTGGGCGACGCCGCCCGCGACTCCAAGCTGATCGAGGGCGCCATCCGCGACCTCACCACGATCACCGGCCAGAAGCCGGCCGTCACCAAGGCCCGTAAGTCCATCGCGCAGTTCAAGCTGCGTGAGGGCCAGCCGATCGGTGCCCACGTCACCCTCCGCGGTGACCGCATGTGGGAGTTCCTGGACCGCCTGCTGTCGCTGGCGCTGCCGCGCATCCGCGACTTCCGGGGTCTGTCCCCGAAGCAGTTCGACGGCCGGGGCAACTACACCTTCGGTCTCACGGAGCAGGTCATGTTCCACGAGATCGACCAGGACAAGATCGACCGGGTCCGGGGCATGGACATCACCGTGGTGACGACCGCCCAGAACGACGACGAGGGCCGTGCCCTGCTTCGTCACCTCGGCTTCCCGTTCAAGGAGAACTGACGTGGCGAAGAAGGCTCTGATCGCTAAGGCGGCTCGCAAGCCGAAGTTCGCTGTCCGCGCGTACACGCGTTGCCAGCGCTGCGGCCGGCCGCACTCCGTCTACCGCAAGTTCGGCCTGTGCCGCGTGTGCCTCCGTGAGATGGCTCACCGCGGCGAGCTGCCGGGCGTCACCAAGAGCTCCTGGTAATTCCTCCGGGCGCCGCCCGACGACCGTCCCCTCGGGGCGCGTTGTCCAAGGGCGGGGCATTCCGGCAGGGATTGTCAAGAGGCTCTCGGTAAGCATCTGGTCGGCGGGCTCCCACCTCGTATGCCGTAGGCTTGCGGGGTTGGGCGCCCGCCGCCCTGACCGACTTACTACGCCGAAGGTCCCCGCGCCGCACCCGTCCCGACTCTGATCGGGGAGAGGGATGGCGCATACAGGAAACCCCGGCGAGAGAGGCCGAAGGCCAATTCATGACCATGACTGATCCGATCGCAGACATGCTCACGCGTCTGCGTAACGCGAACTCGGCGTACCACGACACCGTCGTGATGCCGCACAGCAAGATCAAGTCGCACATCGCGGAGATCCTCCAGCAGGAGGGTTACATCACCGGCTGGAAGGTCGAGGACGCCGAGGTCGGCAAGAACCTCGTCATCGAGCTGAAGTTCGGCCCCAACCGCGAGCGCTCGATCGCCGGCATCAAGCGCATCTCGAAGCCGGGTCTGCGGGTGTACGCGAAGTCCACCAACCTGCCGAAGGTGCTCGGCGGCCTGGGCGTGGCCATCATCTCCACGTCCCACGGTCTGCTCACCGGCCAGCAGGCCAGCAAGAAGGGCGTAGGCGGAGAAGTTCTCGCCTACGTCTGGTAATCAGGGAACGGAGGAATAGCTAATGTCGCGCATTGGCAAGCTGCCCATCCAGGTTCCCGCTGGTGTGGACGTCACCATCGATGGCCGTACGGTCCAGGTGAAGGGCCCCAAGGGTTCCCTGAGCCACACCGTCGCCGCGCCCATCGAGGTCGCCAAGGGTGAGGACGGCGTCCTGCACGTCACCCGCCCGAACGACGAGCGTCAGAACAAGGCCCTGCACGGCCTGTCCCGCACGCTGGTGGCGAACATGATCACCGGCGTGACCCAGGGTTACAGCAAGGACCTTGAGATCAGCGGTGTCGGTTACCGCGTGCAGGCGAAGGGCTCCAACCTGGAGTTCTCGCTCGGTTACAGCCACCCGATCGTGGTCGAGGCGCCCGAGGGCATCTCCTTCAAGGTCGAGTCGCCCACGAAGCTCAGCGTCCTGGGCATCGACAAGCAGAAGGTCGGCGAGGTCGCCGCGAACATCCGCAAGCTGCGGAAGCCCGACCCGTACAAGGCCAAGGGCGTGAAGTACGCCGGCGAGGTCATCCGCCGCAAGGTCGGAAAGGCTGGTAAGTAAGCCATGGCATACGGTGTGAAGATCGCGAAGGGCAACGCCCGCAAGGGTGCCGCCCTCAAGCGGCGCCACATCCGCATCCGCAAGCGGATTTCGGGTACGCCGGAGCGTCCGCGTCTGGTCGTGACGCGGTCCAACCGCCACATGGTGGCGCAGGTCATCGACGACATCGCGGGCCACACGCTGGCCTCGGCGTCGACCCTGGACGTTTCGATCCGCGGTGGCGAGGGCGACAAGAGCGCCCAGGCCAAGCAGGTCGGCGCCCTGGTTGCCGAGCGGGCCAAGGCCGCCGGTGTCGAGGCCGTCGTGTTCGACCGTGGTGGCAACCAGTACGCCGGGCGGATTGCCGCTCTGGCCGACGCCGCCCGCGAAGCCGGGCTGAAGTTCTAAGCCCCGGTTCCGTAGCTAGCGGACGTAAACGAGAGAGGTAAATCCAATGGCTGGACCCCAGCGCCGCGGTGGCGGCGCCGGTGGCGGCGAGCGGCGGGACCGTAAGGACCGGCGGGACGGTGGCGCTGCCGCCGAGAAGACCGCCTACGTCGAGCGCGTTGTCGCAATCAACCGCGTCGCCAAGGTTGTGAAGGGTGGTCGTCGCTTCAGCTTCACCGCGCTGGTCGTGGTGGGCGACGGTGACGGCACCGTGGGTGTCGGTTACGGCAAGGCCAAGGAGGTGCCGGCCGCCATCGCCAAGGGCGTTGAGGAGGCCAAGAAGCACTTCTTCAAGGTTCCCCGTATCGCCGGCACCATCCCGCACCCGATCCAGGGCGAGAAGGCCGCGGGCGTCGTCCTGCTCAAGCCGGCTTCCCCCGGTACCGGTGTGATCGCCGGTGGCCCGGTGCGCGCCGTTCTGGAGTGCGCGGGCATCCACGACGTGCTGAGCAAGTCGCTCGGTTCGTCGAACCCGATCAACATCGTGCACGCCACGGTGACCGCGCTCCAGGGGCTGCAGCGTCCCGAGGAGATCGCGGCCCGTCGTGGCCTGCCGCTGGAGGACGTTGCTCCCGCCGCACTGCTGCGGGCGCGGGCTGGGGTGAGCGCGTAATGGCTCGCCTTCAGATCACGCAGGTCAAGTCCTACATCGGCAGCAAGCAGAACCACCGTGACACCCTGCGTTCGCTGGGCCTCAAGGGCATCAACGACGTGGTTGTCAAGGAGGACCGCCCCGAGTTCCGCGGCATGGTGCACACCGTCCGCCACCTCGTGACGGTCAAGGAGGTCGACTGACATGGCGGAGAACAACCCGCTGAAGGTCCACAACCTCCGTCCTGCCCCGGGCGCCAAGACCGCCAAGACCCGTGTCGGTCGTGGTGAGGCGTCCAAGGGTAAGACCGCTGGTCGTGGTACCAAGGGCACCAAGGCCCGCTACCAGGTTCCGGAGCGCTTCGAGGGTGGGCAGATGCCCCTCCACATGCGCCTCCCGAAGCTGAAGGGCTTCAAGAACCCCGCCCACAAGCAGTTCCAGGTCGTGAACCTGGAGAAGCTGGCCGCGCTGTACCCGCAGGGTGGCGAGGTCACGGTGGCCGACCTGGTCGCCAAGGGCGCGGTGCGCAAGAACGAGCTCGTCAAGGTCCTGGGCCAGGGCGAGATCTCCGTGGCGCTGCAGGTGACGGTCGACGCCGTCTCCGGCTCCGCCAAGGAGAAGATCACCGCTGCCGGCGGCAGCGTCACCGAACTCGTCTGAGTTCACCGGTGAACGGACCGGGGATGCTCCCTTGCTGGGGCATCCCCGGTTGGTCGTTCCAAGGGAGGCACGGTCGCCGGTAAGGTGGCGTGCATTGTTATCTCCGCGCGTCCTGATGGCTGCGCGGTTTTTGCCCGCTTTGTATTCGTCGATCCTCAAGACCGTCCCCTCCCGCCTGTCCGCGGGGGGCGCAGGAGGCACCGTGCTCACCGCGTTCGCCCGAGCGTTCAAGACGCCCGACCTGCGCAAGAAGCTGCTGTTCACGTTGGGCATCGTGCTGGTCTACCGGCTCGGGTCACAGATCCCCGTACCGGGCGTGAGCTACACGAATGTCGACATCTGCATGAAGCAGGCCGGGGCCAACGGCGGGCTCTTCGGTCTGGTGAACATGTTCAGCGGCGGCGCGCTGCTCCAGATCACAATCTTCGCGCTGGGGATCATGCCGTACATCACGGCGAGCATCATCCTCCAGCTCCTGACCGTGGTCATTCCCAAGCTGGAGGCCCTCAAGAAGGAGGGGCAGTCCGGCCAGGGCAAGATCACGCAGTACACGCGGTACCTGACGGTGGGACTCGCCGTGATGCAGGGCGCGGGCGTGGTCGCCGCGGTGCAGAGCGGCGCGCTGTTCCAGGGCTGCCCGGTGGCCTCGCAGGTCATCCCCGACCCCTCGATCTTCACCACCATCACCATGGTCATCACGATGACCGCCGGTACCGCCCTGGTCATGTGGCTGGGTGAGCTGGTGACCGACCGCGGCATCGGCAACGGCATGTCGATCCTGATGTTCGTCGGCATCGCCGCGACGTTCCCGGGCGCGCTGTGGCAGATCAAGCTGTCCGGCAAGCTGGCCGACGGCTGGATCGAGTTCTTCACCGTCATCGTCGTGGGTCTGGCGATGGTCGCGCTGGTGGTCTTCGTCGAGCAGGCGCAGCGGCGGATCCCCGTCCAGTACGCCAAGCGGATGATCGGCCGTCGCTCCTACGGCGGTACGTCCACCTACATCCCGCTCAAGGTGAACCAGGCGGGCGTCATCCCCGTCATCTTCGCCTCGTCGCTGCTGTACATCCCGGCGCTGGTGGCGCAGTTCAGCGGATCCCAGGCGGGGTGGGCGACCTGGATCGCCGCCAACTTCACCAAGGGCGATCACCCGGTCTACATCGTCGCCTACTTCCTCCTGATCGTCTTCTTCGCCTTCTTCTACGTGGCCATCTCCTTCAACCCCGAAGAGGTCGCCGACAACATGAAGAAGTATGGTGGCTTCATCCCGGGTATCCGGGCTGGTCGTCCCACGGCCGAGTACCTCAGCTACGTGCTCAACCGGATCACGTGGCCGGGATCGCTGTATCTGGGGCTGATCGCGCTTGTGCCAACAGTGGCGTTGGTGCTGTTCAAGGCGAACCAGAACTTCCCGTTCGGCGGGACGAGCATCCTGATCATCGTGGGTGTGGGTCTGGAGACCGTGAAGCAGATCGAGAGCCAGCTCCAGCAGCGCAACTACGAAGGGTTCCTCCGCTGATGCGAATCGTCCTCGTCGGGCCCCCGGGTGCCGGCAAGGGTACGCAGGCCGCGTACCTTGCCCAGAACCTCGGCATCCCGCACATCTCCACGGGCGACCTCTTCCGCGCCAACATCAGCCAGGGCACGGCCCTCGGCAAGCAGGCCAAGTCCTACATGGACGCGGGCAACCTGGTCCCGGACGAGGTCACGATCGGGATGGCCAAGGACCGCATGGAGCAGCCCGACGCCGAGGGCGGTTTCCTCCTCGACGGGTTCCCGCGCAACCTGAAGCAGGCCGAGGCGCTGGACGAGAACCTCAAGGCCGCCGGGCTGAAGCTGGACGCGGTCCTGGACCTGGAGGTCCCCGAGGACGAGGTGGTCAAGCGCATCGCCGGCCGCCGCATCTGCCGCAACGACTCCTCGCACGTCTTCCACGTCGCGTACAAGAAGCCCGCCCAGGAGGGCGTGTGCGACGTGTGCGGCGGCGAGCTGTACCAGCGTGACGACGACCGCGAGGAGACCGTCCGCAAGCGGCTGGAGGTCTACCACACGGAGACCGAGCCGATCATCGACTACTACAAGGCGCAGGACCTGGTCGTCACGATCCCTGCCCTGGGCGCGGTCGAAGAGGTGACCCAGCGCGCCATGGCGGCGCTGGGCCGCGGGGAGTAGTCCCCGCCATCGCACCGGGGCCGCGGCCTGCGGCCCGGTGCGGGATCGGGGGGCGTTCGGCATCCTGGTCCGCGACCGGGGCGTACGCCGTTCCGGTCCGTGACCGGGGGTGCGTGCGCCCGGGTCCCCACAGCACGCATACGGCCGCGGCACCCGGGCGGGGGGGGCGGCGGGGGGTCGGCGGACGACCAGGAGGGAAATCACTAAACGAGCACAGCAACTCCGTCTGCGTCGTGGGGGGGTTAAA
>NZ_JBEXNM010000025.1:0-105985 GCF_040611095.1 Streptomyces sp. NPDC003077
GCCACCAGAGCGCCCGGCCGGAGCGGGGGCGCGTGGCGGTCGGCCGGAGCGGGCGCGTGGCGGTCGGCCCCAACCCACCCACTCGCCCCGCCCCCGCCCGCGCGCCCGGCCGGAACGGGAGCCCGTGACGGCCCGGCCCACCCACGTGGCTCGCCCCGGCCCACCCACACGGCCCGATCCCCCGCCCCACCCGCTCGGCCGCCATGTCCGATCATGGAGGGTATGACCGACTCGTACGTACGGGTGCGCGGCGCCCGGGAGCACAACCTCCGTTCCGTCGACGTGGACATCCCCAGGGACGCGCTGGTCGCGTTCACCGGGGTCTCCGGGTCGGGGAAGTCCTCGCTCGCCTTCGGCACCCTGTACGCCGAGGCGCAGCGGCGCTACTTCGAGTCGGTGGCGCCGTACGCCCGGCGCCTGATCCACCAGGTCGGCGCGCCCAAGGTGGACGCCGTCACGGGGCTGCCGCCCGCCGTGGCCCTGGAGCAGCGGCGCTCCGCCCCCACCTCCCGCTCCTCCGTCGGCACCGTCACCACCCTGTCCAACACCCTGCGGATGCTCTTCTCGCGCGCCGGCACCTACCCCGAGGGCGCCGCGCGGCTGGACTCCGACGCCTTCTCGCCGAACACCGCCGCCGGGGCCTGCCCCGAGTGCCACGGACTGGGACGGGTCCACCGGGTGACCGAGGCGTCGCTGGTGCCCGACCCGTCCCTCTCCATCCGGGACGGTGCCATCGCCGCCTGGCCCGGGGCCTGGCAGGGCAAGAACCTCCGCGACATCCTCGCCACCCTCGGGTACGACATCGACCGGCCGTGGCGCGAGCTGCCCGCCGCCGACCGCGAGTGGATCCTGTTCACGGACGAACAGCCGGTCGTCACTGTGCATCCCGAGCGCGAGGCGGGACGCATCCAGCGCCCGTACCAGGGCCGGTACATGAGCGCCGAGCGCTACGTCCTGCACACCTTCGCCGACTCCAAGAGCGAGACGCTGCGCACCCGCGTGCGGCGCTACCTGGACTTCGCGCCCTGCCCGGCCTGCGACGGACGGCGGCTGCGCGCCGAGGCGCTGGCCGTCACCTTCCGGGGCCGGGACATCGCCACCCTGGCGGCGCTGCCGCTGACCGCGCTGGCGGACGTGCTGCGCCCGGTGGCGGAGGCCGGGGACGCGGCCGGCTCGCCCGAGGAAGGGGCGGCACCCTCCGCGGTCTCGGAACCCGTCCCGTCCGCGTCCGCCGAACCGGGGGACGACGTCGCCACCGTCCTGGCCCGGGACCTGCTCGCCCGCATCGAGGTGCTCACCGAACTGGGCCTCGGCTACCTGAGCGTGGACCGCCCCTCGCCCACCCTCTCCTCGGGCGAACTCCAGCGGCTGCGCCTGGCGACCCAGCTCCGGTCGGGCCTCTTCGGCGTCGTCTACGTCCTGGACGAGCCGTCGGCGGGCCTGCACCCGGCCGACACGGAGGCGCTGCTCACCGTCCTGCACCGGCTCAAGGAGGCCGGGAACTCGCTGTTCGTCGTCGAACACGACATGGACGTGGTGCGGCACGCCGACTGGATCGTGGACGTCGGCCCGCGCGCCGGGGAGCACGGCGGTCAGGTGCTCTACAGCGGGCCCGTGGACGGCCTGGCGGAGGTCACCGCGTCGGCCACCCGCCGCTTCCTCTTCGGGGACGCCGAGGCCCCGGACGCGGAGGCCCCGGACGCGGACAGGCCGGACGCGGAGACGCCGAACGCCGATGCACCGGCAGTCCGGGAGGGTTCGGAATCGCCGGGAACGACCCCGCGCACCCCCCGCCACCCCTCCGGCCGGCTCACCCTCGGCGGCGTCACCCTGCACAACCTCCGGGACCTGGACGTCTCCGTGCCCCTGGGCGCGTTCACCGCCGTCACCGGCGTCTCCGGTTCCGGCAAGTCCACGCTCGTCTCGCGCGTCCTGGCGGAGGCGGTGGCCGGGCACCTGGGCGCGGGGGAGGGCCCGGCGCCGGAGGGGGACGCGGATGAGGACGCCGGGGACGCGCCGGTCGCGCGGTGGGCGTACGCCAAGGGGCTGGACGCGATCGGCCGCCTCGTACGGGTCGACCAGAAGCCCATCGGCCGGACGCCGCGCTCCAACCTGGCCACGTACACGGGGCTGTTCGACGCGGTGCGCAAGGTGTTCGCGGCCACCGACGAGGCGCGGGCGCGGGGGTACGGCGCGGGCCGGTTCTCCTTCAACGTCCCGGCGGGCCGCTGCGAGACGTGCCAGGGCGAGGGGTTCGTCGCCGTCGAACTGCTCTTCCTGCCCGGGACGTACGCCCCGTGCGCCGCCTGCCACGGGGCCCGATACAACCCGGAGACGCTGGAGATCACCTACCGGGGCCGCACCATCGCCGACGTCCTGGGCATGACCGTGGACGCGGCGGCCGGGTTCCTCGCCGACGTCCCCGCCGCCGCCCGGGGCCTGCGCACGCTGCGCGAAGTGGGCCTGGGCTACCTGCGGCTGGGGCAGCCCGCGACCGAGTTGTCGGGCGGCGAGGCCCAGCGCATCAAGCTCGCCACCGAACTCCAGCGCGCGCACCGCGGCCACACCCTCTACCTGCTGGACGAACCCACCACCGGGCTCCACCCGGCGGACACCGAGGTGCTGCTGCGGCAACTGCACGGCCTGGTGGACGCCGGTCACACCGTGGTGGTCGTGGAGCACGACATGGCCGTGGTCGCGGGCGCCGACCACGTCATCGACCTGGGGCCGGGCGGGGGCGCGGACGGCGGCCGGATCGTGGCCGCGGGGACGCCGGACGAGGTGGCGGAGTGCGCGCGGAGCCGCACCGCGCCCTACCTGGCGCGACGGCTCGCCGGGCGCGGTCCGGCGGCGGCCGGGTGAGGCGGCGGGCGGACCGGGAGCGTCGGCCGGCGGCGGGGCCCGAGGCGGTGCGGAGACGCCGGCCGGCGGCGCGGGGCCGGGGCGGAGCGGGCGGGCCGGTCGGTTAATGTACCCAGGTCAATCCGGCGATGTGTCGGCATGGAGATTTGTCGGTGTTGCCGGTGTCCCCGGCACGGCGACCAAGCGATACGAAGGGGGCATTTCTCGTGGCAGACATCGAGACGGCCAAGGCGGCGTTCGAGCGGTTCGACGCGAACGGGGACGGCCTGGTCACCGCGGAGGAGTTCAAGCGGGCGATGGCCGAGATGGGTGACCCGTACGTCACCGGACCGGTCGCCGAGGCCGTCATACGCTCCAAGGACACCAACAAGGACGGCCTGCTCTCCTTCGAGGAGTTCTGGCAGGCGCTCCAGGACTGACGCCCCGGCCCTCTCGTCCCCGCCCCCGCCCGGACGACGGGCCGGTCCCTCCGCCGTCCGGCCTCGCCGTCCGCGACCGTGACGGCGGGGGACTTCGTACGGCGGGGGACGGGACCGCGTACGGCGGGGAGGCGGGGCGTCGGAGGTGGGCGAGGTAGCCCACCGGAGAACCTCAGGAACCGTCCCCGTCCTCCAGCGCCGCGACCTCCCGCTCCGCCTTCGCCATCTCCGAGCGGCGGTAGGAGTACGCGAAGTACACGACCAGCCCGATCACGAACCACACCGCGAAGCGGACCCAGGTCTGCCACTCCAGGAACGTGATCAGCCAGATCGAGAAGACGACGCCGAGCGCCGGCACCACCGGCATGCCGGGCGTGCGGAACGTGCGCGGCAGGTCGGGCCGCTTGTAGCGGAGCACGATCACCGCGGTGCACACGACGACGAACGCGAGCAGGATGCCGATGTTCGTCAGCTCCGCGGCCTCGCCGATCGGCAGGAACCCGGCGATGGCGGCCGAGGCGATGCCCACGATCCAGGTCACCCGGGTCGGCACCTGCCGCCGCGGGTGCGTGTGCGCGAACCACTTGGGCAGCAGCCCGTCCCGGCTCATGGAGAACCACACACGGGTGACTCCCAACATGAACGTGAACATGACCGTGAGGATGCCGATGATCGCGCCCACCGCGATCACGTCCGCCAGCCCGGTCAGCCCCACCGCCTTGAACGCCGAGGAGAACCCGCTCTCCGGGTCGATGGCCCGGTAGTCCTGCATGCCCGTCAGTACCAGGCACGCCAGGACGTACAGCACCATCGAGATCGCCAGCGAGTACAGGATCGCCTTCGGCATGTGCCGCTGGGCGTCCTTGGACTCCTCGGCCGCCGTGGACATGGCGTCGTAGCCGAAGACGGCGAAGAAGACGGTGGCCGCACCGGTGAACGCGCCGCTCACGCCGAACGGGAAGAACGGCGTGTAGTTGCCGGTCCGCACGTGGAAGAACCCCACCCCGATGACCAGCAGCACGACCAGGACCTTCAGGCCCACCACGACCGTCTCGAACCGCGCCGCGTTCTTGATGCCCAGCGTCAGCAGGTAGGCGATCAGCAGGCACAGCGCCGCCGCGAACAGGTCCACCCGGTGGCCGTCGCCCGTGCCCGGCGCGCCCAGCATCCAGGCGGGCAGTTCGACGCCCATCTCGCCGAGCAGGAAGCCGAAGTAGCCGGAGATGCCGATCGCCACGACGGCGACGATCGCGGTGTACTCCAGCAGCAGGTCCCAGCCGATGAACCAGCCCGCCAACTCGCCCAGGACCGCGTACCCGTACGTGTAGGCCGACCCCGCCTTCGGGATGAGCCCGGCGAACTCCGCGTACGAGAACGCCGCGGCGGCGCTGGCCACCCCCGCGATGAGGAACGAGACCAGAACGGCGGGCCCCGCCTTGCCGTTGGCGACCGTGCCGGCCAGCGTGAAGATCCCCGCGCCGATGATGCCGCCCACGCCGATGGCCGTCAGCTGCCACAACCCCAGGGCGCGCTGCAGCTGTTGGCCCGCTCCGCCCTCGCTCTCCTGTATCAGTGCGATCGGTTTCCGCCGCAGTACCCCTCGACCCGCGCGCAGAGCCATGCCCGTGCCCCCGCTCTTTGTCGTGTTCGGTTCCGGCGGATCATCATGGACCCTCGCGAGCGGCGGCGGAAGGCGTCCCGGGGGGAGCGGCGGGGAGCGGCGGGGGCGCGCCGAGGGGACGGGCCAAGGGACGCGCGATGGGGGCGCGGCCCGGCGGGTCAGGCCTGCGGGGCGCCGCCCACGTCCCGGCGGCTGGAGAGCGCCATCCGGGCCATCCGGGACAGGTCCAGGCAGCCGCAGGAGCACACCAGCCAGCCCTTGGCGAGCAGGGAGCGGACCTGCGGGCGCACCTCGTCACCCAGTTCCTCGGCCAGGTCGTCCTCGGAGGGCGTGTCGCCCGCCCCGACGCGCTCCGCGATCCGGAGCGCGAGCGCCTCCTCCTCCGCCGTGATGTCGAAGTCCATGGGGCGACGGTAAGCGCCCGCGCGGGACGCCGCCCGGCGGCCGGGTCGCGCGGGGGGACGCCGTGAGGCACCGTGGGAGGGAAACGGTGAAATGTCCGACCGCCCTACCGATTGGGAGGCGCCCATGAGCGAGCACACGTACCGGGTGACGGAGATCGTCGGCACCTCGCCGAACGGCGTGGACGAAGCGATCCGCAACGGCATCAAGCGGGCGTCGCAGACGCTCCGCGGCCTTGATTGGTTCGAGGTAACCCAGGTACGCGGCCATCTGGTGGACGGGGAGATCGGTCACTACCAGGTGGGCCTGAAGGTCGGCTTCCGGCTGGAGGACGGCGCCTGAGACCGGGTGACGAACGGCTCGGGCCGCGAACGGCTCGGGCCTCGTCAAGCGCACGGTCCTCACCAAGGCGCAAGCCGCACAGCGGACGACCCGCGAATGGCGCGGGCCACGAAACGACCAACGAGAGGCGCGGGCCACGAACGGCCCGCGCCTCAAAAGGGCACGGTGCCCGACGAGGCACAAGCCGCGAACGGGCGACCCGCGACGAACGGCCCGCGCCTCGAAGCCCACAGCCCTGGACAAGGCGCGGGCCGCAGAGGGCGCAGCCCGCGAAAGGCACGGCCCGTAAAGCGCACGGCCCCAGGCAAAGCGCACCGTCCGCGAAAGGCGCGGGCCGCCCCCTCCCCGTAGGAAGGGAACGGCCCGCGCCCCCAGCTCTCCCGGGGCCGCGGCGGCACTCACCGCCGCGGCCGTACGGGGCCCGGTCGGCCGTGGTCCCTCACACGCCCGAGCCGGGGCCGCGCTCCGGGATCACCGGCCGCCACGGCGCGAAGGCGCTCGCGCCGCGCGGCAGCATCGCGGCCAGCTCCGGGCAGTGCCGCAGGATGATCGAGTTCATGCCGCCCTTGGCGACCCAGTCCATGCCCAGCGGCGTGTAGAGCTCGGGCCGGAAGTCCACCGTCAGGAAGCGGTCGGACTGGATGCGCCGGGTCGCCATCAGGATGAAGATCCGGAAGGCGGTGTCGCTGAAGCCGAAGCCCTTGGGCGGGTTCTCGGCGAACAGGCCGACCATGGTGTCGACCTCGTCGACGTTCCGGTAGACCTCCTTGAGCTGGGCCGCGATCTCCGGATCGGGGTTGATGTCCTCGAAGCGGGTGACGCGCTGCTTGTGCAGCCCGGCGCGGAAGTCGTTGTACCGCGGCACGCCGCGCCGCCGGGTCCGTACGAGGTCGACCACCGACAGATCGATGATCTCCCCGTCGCGCTCGAAGTGGGTGAGCGCCCGAGGGTAGTTGTGCAGCGTGATGGCGCCCGGGTGGGCGATGCCGAGGGAGTACAGCGTGTCGGTGAGCCCGGTCTTGCGGGCCACGCCCTCGGCCGCGGTGCCCTGGACGTCGTGGAAGGCCAGCGTCTCCAGCCGCTGCCCGAAGCGGTGCTCGCGCAGCTCGTACTCGTCCGGGATCAGCGGGTGCATCCGGTAGACGGTGACGAAGTCCTCCGTCAGGGAGTACGGCACCTTGTGGTGGTCGGGCAGCGTCTTGGGGATGCCCTTGAGCGCGTGCTCCTCGAACAGCCACAGGCCCAGCTTGTTGAGCCAGTTGTTCGGCGGGCCCTCCCAGTTGGTGCGCAGGCCGATGTCGATGGCCTCGGTGGCCAGGATCGCCGGGGTCCACTCCACCGTGTGGATCTTCGCGATCAGCGCGGAGACCACCAGGCGCGCGGTGTGGTAGATCCGGTCCTCGCTCATCCGGGGGTACTCGGCGCGCAGCGCGTCACACAGCGCGTTGTGCTCGCGGGCGAAGAGGGTGTGCATCACGCTCAGGCCCAGCCACCAGTTCTCGTTGAAGCCGGTGAGCGGGATGCCGTTGGAGCCGACGGGCAGGTGGCCGTCCTCCAGCCGCAGCTTGGCGCCGCCGTCCGGCTCGCGCAGCGAACGCGCCGTGTGCTCGTCACCGCCGTACACCTCGGAGCCGTCCCACCACGGCGTGGCGGTGTTGCCGAACAGCAGTGGCGGCTTGCCGGGCTGCTCGATGCCGACGTTGTCGGTGAACCGCATCAGGTTCTCCGGCGGGCCGCCCGGGGTGTTGTACCAGCTCTCACCGGGAGGCAGCGGCACCTCCACGGACCGGCCGCCGACCGGGTGGCGCTGGTGGTTGACCCAGTCGTGCACCTGGAACTGGATCCAGGCCGCCGCCAGGACGTTCAGCGAGGTCGCGGGCAGGAACGCGTCCCGGTGCAGCAGCCGGCGGGCGGTCGTGACCGGGTTCGGGATGTCGAAGAGGTCCGGCCGGTAGACCGGCTTGAGGTTCCGCCCGAAGGTCGCGCCCACCGCGCCCATCTTCGGCGCGGACAGGTCGGTGGACGAACCGTCGTACGTACGGGCCGTCCGCGCCTCCTCGTTGATCTTCTCTGGCACCGGCACCACGGCCGGCGGCGCCTCCGGGATGTCGGTGTCGATGAGGTTGAACCGGCGCAGCGCCTGCCGCAGGGCGACCAGGTTGAGCAGGCTCAGTTGCAGCGGCAGCCGGTGCCAGGGCACGTACCGGTTGACGATCCGGAACGTGGCGCGGACGGGGATGCCCAGCACCGTGTTGCGCAGCGGCTCCTCGGTGCGGAAGCGGGTGCCCAGCCGGTGCGCGGCGCTCGCCTGGTACGCGACCTTGCGCGCCCGGTTGAGGTTGCCCAGCGGGCGGAACTCCTCGGTGGTGTGCCACGGGTTGAACGACAGCTGCTCCACCCGGCGCTCGGCGGAACCGGCCTCGGCGCTGCTCAGATCCTGGCGCGGCACGGTCAGCCGGGCGATGGGCACCACCGGCGCGTCCGACTCCTTCCAGTCCGTCGCGCCGTTCTCCACCGGCGTCCGCTTCTCGTCCACGAACCGCTGGACGCACAGCTCGAACTCGACGTCCGACACGGACAGCCGCGACACCAGCTCGTGCCGCAGGTGGTCGGGGTCGTGCCGGTCCGGGCGCGGGGCCGGCGTCCCGCCGGGCGCCGGGCGGAACTGGTAGCGCACCGGGCCCGCCTCGCCCCACAGGATCGCGCCCCGGCTCCAGTACGTCTCGCGGGCCAGCGAACCCACCGTGTGCCGCGCCGCCGCCTGCACGTTGCGGCGCATCCGGGTGGCCGTGTTCCAGCCCACCGCCAGCGGCAGCTTCACCAGCAGCCCGAACGCCTTCTGGAGCGGGTTGCCCGCGCCCGCCATCGCCTTGGCGAACGCCACGAACTCCCGGGCGTTGGCCGCGTGCGACACGGGGAAGTTGGTCGCCAGCAGGTCGTGCGCCTCCTCGCCGGAGACCTCCACCCGCACGGCGATGCCCCGCAGGTCCGGCGAGCTGTCCGCCTGCGCCGTCCCGCTCGCGTTGGACAGCCGGACCTGCGCCGGGTACTCGGCCCCGGGCTGGGCGAACCCCACGGTCAGGGCCGCCGGCAGGTCGTCGTCGAAGCGCAGCCGGGCGTTCTCCACACCGAGCGCGGCCTTGGCGTGGAAGGCACGGGCCACGCCCGCCGCGCCACTGGCCTTCTTGTTCTTCAGCTGCACCTGCATCAGTTGGCGCGCGAGCTCCTCGAAGACCAGCCGTTCGGCTTCGGGACTGCCGCCTTCGTACGTCTCGTACTGCACGTAGTTCACGGTGTCGGCCATGGCTGAGCACCCTCCGAACGGAAGAAGGGCGCCCGACGCTACCCGCCCCGGCCGGTCCCCTGACAGGGGTGGTTTCGGGCGGAATTGTGGATCTACGGGGGCGTTCTGGTGGGGTGGTGGGGGCACTCGTGCGCACGCGGGGGCGTTCTGGTGGGGTGGTGCGGCGTTCGTGCGCACGCGGGGGCCGATTCGTCCCGTTCCCGTGTGGCGGCCCGGTCCGTTCTCGGCCCGCGGCGCCGTCCGCCCTCATAGGGTGGCGCGGGCCGTCGTCAGGGGGTCGCGCCCCCGTCCGTCCTCACGCGGCGGGCTCCGGCGGCCAGACCCCCGGGGCCAGGACCCCCAGCGCGTACGCCTTCGCGACCAGGGCCGTCCGGCCGCGCACCCGCCAGCGGCGGGCCAGGCGGGTGAGGTGGTAGTTGACACCGTCTACGGTCAGCCCCAGCGCCTTGCCGACGGCGGCGGTCGTCGCGCCGGACGCGGCGAGCGCGAGGATGCGGGCCTCGACCGGGCTGGTCCGCGCGCGAGCGGGAGGAGGCGCCTCCCGGCGGACCCGCAGCAGGGCGAGCAGCGCCGGAGGGTCGAGGGAGGGGTCGCCCACCGGATCGACCGTCAGTTCCCCTTCCCGCTCGACCCCGTCGGTGCCGGGCCGCCAGTGGACCTCCACCGGATACCGCGACCTGTGACCCAGCCGCAGCGCCTCCGCCACCCGCTTGAGCTGGGCCGTCGAGCGCGGCCGGAACAGGTCCAGCAGGTTGCGGCCGGTCAGCCGGCCGGGGACGGTGCCCCACTCGGCGGCCATCGCCGGGTTCGCGATCAGAATCCCGCCGTCCGCCCGGCACACCGCGATCGGCGTGGGGATGCGGTCCAGGAGGATGAGGAAGTAGTCGCGCCAGGCGTCCCGGGACGGGGACGGCGCCGCCGTCACCACACCGGCGAGGCATTCGGGATGCGGGGCTTCGAGACCCTCTGGAATGCCGCCCGACGGATCGTCAGGCGCCTTGCCGGAGAGGGGGATCGGAGGCCCATCGGATTCCATGGTGTCCCTTTCACTCCCTTTCCTGTCTCTCTCACACCGTTTGCGTTCCCCGCCGCGTCTCCCGTCCCGGAAGCGCGCGACGCGGGCCCATAAAACCTTTCCCGTCCACGCGCAAGAGGACGTGGCGAAAAACCACTGCACAATCATGCAGGTGCCGCGCCGGGGATGGCGCACCGGGCCGGTCAGGCTGGAGGAATGACCGACACGATCCGCCTCCCCGAGCCGGAGCACGCCACCGCGTCCGCCCCTCTCGCCTCGGACCCCGCTCGCGAACACGTCGAGACCGGCCCCGACGGCCTGCTCGTCGTCGACATCACCCCGGTCGGCCTCAGCCGCACGCCCCTCCAGCAGGTCATGGACCTCACCCGCCGGTACGGCCCGGTCTTCCGGCGCCGGCTGCACGGGCGGGACGCGCTGTTCGTCTCGTCGCTGGAGCTGGTCACCGAGGTCGCGGACGAGGAGCGGTTCGCCAAGGGCGTCTCGCCCGTGCTGGACAACGTGCGGGAGTTCGCCGGCGACGGCCTGTTCACCGCCTACAACGACGAGCCGAACTGGGCGAAGGCGCACGAACTGCTCATGCCGGCCTTCGCGCTCGGCTCGATGCGCACCTACCACCCGGTGATGCTGCGGGTGGCCCGGCGCGTGATCGAGAGCTGGGACCGCCGGGCGGCCGACGGCACGCCCGTGGACGTGCCCGAGGACATGACGCGGATGACGCTGGACACCATCGGGCTCGCCGGGTTCGGCTTCGACTTCGAGTCCTTCGGGCGGGACACCCCGCACCCCTTCGTGGACGCGATGGTCCGCTGCCTGGAATGGAGCATGACGCGCCTGGCCCGCACGCCCGGCGTGGACTACTCCGAGCGGGACGAGGCCTTCCGGGCCGACGCCGACTACCTCGCCTCCGTCGTGGACGAGGTCATCGCCGCCCGCCGGGAGAGCGGCGACACCTCCGAGGACGACCTGCTGGGCCTGATGCTCGGCGCCGCCGCGCCGGAGGGCGGCGCTGCCGGGGACGACGACGGCACGGGTGACGACGGCGCCGGTGACGGCCGCCCCACCCTCGACCTCGCCAACATCCGCAACCAGGTCATCACCTTCCTGATCGCCGGCCACGAGACGACCTCCGGCGCCCTGTCCTTCGCCCTCTACCACCTGCTGAAGGACCCGGTCGCGCTCCGCCTGGCCCAGCGCGAGGCCGACGCGCTCTGGGGCGACGAGGAGGACCCGGACCCGTCCTTCGACGACATCGCCCGGCTGCCCTTCACCCGCCAGGTCCTCAACGAGGCGCTGCGGCTGTGGCCCACCGCCGCCGCCTTCACCCGGCAGGCCCGCCAGGACACCCTGCTCGGCGGGCGCTACCCGGTCCGCGCCGGGCAGCTGATCAGCGTCCTGACGCCGATGCTGCACCGGGACCCGGTCTGGGGCGACAACCCCGAGCTGTTCGACCCCACCCGGTTCGCGCCGGAGGCGGAGGCGGCCCGCTCCCCGCACGCGTACAAGCCCTTCGGCACGGGCGAGCGCGCCTGCATCGGGCGGCAGTTCGCGCTGCACGAGGCCACCATGCTGCTCGCCCTCCTGGTGCACCGCTACCGGCTGATCGACCACGCCGACTACCGGCTGAACGTCAAGGAGACGCTGACCCTCAAGCCGGACGGCTTCACGCTCACCCTGGCGCCCCGCACCCCCGCCGACCGGGCCGCGCTGCGCGCCGCGCTGTCCGTGCTCCCGGGCGGCACCGAGTCCGCCGAGTCCGCCGCCGGTACCGCCGAGGACGACGGCCTGCCCACCCGCGTGCGGCAGGGCACCGGCCTGCTGCTCCTGCACGGCACCAACTACGGGACCTGCCGCGAGTTCGCCGAGCGGCTCGCCGACGAGGCCGCCGCCCTGGGCTGCGCCACCGAGGTCGCCCCGCTGGACGCGTACGCGGGCGCGCTGCCCGCCGACCGCCCCGTCGTCCTCGTCGCCGCCTCCTACAACGGGCAGCCCACCGACGACGCGGCCGGCTTCGTCCGCTGGGCCGAGGGTGCGGACGACGGCGCCGCCGCGGGCGTCCCGTTCGCCGTCCTGGGCGTCGGCGACCGCAACTGGGCCGCCACCTACCAGCGCGTCCCGACCCTGCTGGACGAGCGGCTGGCGGCCCTCGGCGGCGACCGGCTGCTGCCGCGCGCCGAGGCCGACGCCTCCGGCGACCTGTCCGGGACCGTCCGCCCCTTCAGCGCCGCGCTGCGCACCGCCCTGCTGGCGCGCTACGGCGACCCCGACACCGTCGGAGCGACCGCGGACGACGCCCCGGCGGGGTACGAGGTCACCGAGGTCGCCGGCGGCCCGCTGGACGCCCTCGCCGCCCGGCACGGCCTGGCCCCCATGACCGTCACCGAGGCCCACGACCTCACCGCCCCCGGCCACCCGCGCCGCAAGCGCTTCCTGCGCCTGGCGCTGCCCGAGGGCGTCACCTACCGCACCGCCGACCACATCGCCGTCCTCCCGGTCAACGCCCCCGAGAAGGTGGCCCGCGCGGCAGCCGCCCTCGGCGCCGACCCGGACACCGTCCTCGCGCTGCGCGCCCGCCGCCCCGGCCGCGACACGCTGCCCGTCGACCGCCCGCTGACCGTCCGCGAACTCCTCGCCCACCACCTGGAGCTCGGCGCCCGCCCGACCCCGGACCAGGTCGCCGTGCTCGCCGCGCACAACCCGTGCCCGCCCGAGCGCGCCGCCCTGGAGGCCTGGACCCCCGAGGACCCGCGCACCCTGCTCGACCTGATCGCCGACCATCCGGCGCTGCGCGGCGCGCTGCCCTGGCCGGTCGTACTCGACCTGCTGCCGGCGCTGCGCATCCGGCACTACTCGGTGTCCTCCTCGCCCGCCGCCGACCCCCGGCACGTGGACCTGATGGTCTCCCTGCTGCCCGGCGGCACCGGCTCGGAGCACCTGCACGCGCTGCGGCCCGGTGACACCGTCCTGGCCCGCCTCCAGCCGTGCCGGGAGGCGTTCCGCCTCGACCCCGCCGACCCGTCCCCGGTCATCATGATCGCGGCCGGTACCGGCCTGGCCCCCTTCCGCGGCGCCGTCACCGACCGCCTGGCCCTGGCACGTTCCGGCAAGGCCCTCGCCCCGGCCCTGCTCTACTTCGGCTGCGATGCCCCGGACGCGGACTTCCTGCACGCCGCCGAACTGGCCGCCGCCGAAGCCGCCGGCGCCGTCTCCGTCCGCCCCGCCTTCAGCGCCCGCCCGCAGGACGGCCGCCGCTACGTCCAGCACCGCGTCGCCGCCGAGGCCGACGAGGTCTGGACCTTGCTGGAGGCCGGGGCCCGGGTCCACGTCTGCGGCGACGGCAGCCGCATGGCCCCCGGCGTCCGCGACGCCTTCCGCACCCTGTACGCCGAACGCACCGGCGCCTCGGTCGAGGAGGCCGAAGCCTGGCTGCGGGACCTGACCGCGGCGGGGCGCTATGTGGAGGACGTGTACGCGGCGGGGTGAGCCGTCTCCGTCCGTTCGCAGAGGACGCGGGGCCCCGGCAGCCAGCTCGTTGCCGGGGCTCCGCGCTGTTACCGGCTTCTCACAGACCTCCTCACCGCTTTATCCACGGCTTTCATACCGCGAGCGTCCCACTGAAAAAGCGAGAACGATGATCGGGCGTTGGATGGTTTCGCGTGGACTTTGGCGTCTGAGACGACCTGGTCGGATACATGGGGAATAATCCTCAATCTGCTCTATATTCTCTCCTATGCTCCATCCACTCGCCCGCGAAATTCAGGTGACCAGTACTTTTCCGCCTTTCTGTCTGACATCTCCATAGCCTTCGTGGCAGTGTCGGTAGTGATCTGGGCTGCTTGGCGGAGTGAGTATGGGACGGCGCCAGGCGAGGTCCGTTCCACCGACCAAGCAGTCATGGGGACGACCGGGAAGGGTGCCCAATCCGTGGCGCGCAACTTGAACGACGGTGCTCCCAGCCGCCTGGAGGGAGCTAGTCGACGTCTACTGTTCGACACTCGCAACGAGGCGAGGACTGCTGAAACCAGACTTTTTCGACGCATCATGATCAACCGCGCTCAGCGCGTCGCTCTGGCGATCGGAGTGGCGGCCATCCTGACTGCCACCTGCGGCACTGCGCTGACATGGGAGACGTCTCGATTCGTCAAAGGCAACATTATCTGCGGCGCAGTGGTCGCACTATGCACTGCAGCCATCGTGGCAGTCAGAGACAGTTCCCTGAAGAGCAGGCGCGAACTGGAAGCCGCGTTGGAGGAGACTCGGGAGTCGCTGCGCCGACTGAATGCTCATGAACACCCTCCGCTGTCCGAGCGGCGCCTGCTCTACCGTGAGGACATAACCGGGGTCATCGAGCAGTATCAGTCCGACAGTCGCAAGTACCGTCGCGTTCACAACATCCTGCAATCCCTCATCATCATCGGTTCCGCTGCAACCACGACCATCGCTGCCCTGGACACAGGCAAGGAGTTGACCTGGCAGAGCGTTTCGCTTACCGGCATCAGTTTCGCAATTACGCTCGCAGCGGCGTTCACGGGTTACTACAAGTACCGCGAGCGCAGCTTCTTCTTGCAGCAGACCGCCGACGACATTGAAAAGGAGGCCAATGCGGTCGCTCTCGGGATCGGTCCCTATAGCGAGTTCGAGCCAGCGCAGGAGCAGGAATCCCTCAAGTTGTTCACACAACGTGTCGAGGACTTGCGTAACGAGCAACGTCGGCGTCAGCAACAACTGGATCAGCCTACGGAGCAGGCGCCACCTGCTACTCCTCCGCCCGCCTGATCAAAGGTGGATATAAGGTCCACGAACTGATGGGTATGGGCATGGATATCCTGGCCAGGTGGGGATGATGGTTCCGAGCGAAGCTTCCGGACAAGGATTATCTGATCGGAGGAATAGGATGCATTCGCTGCTCCATGAGGCGTCCTGTCGCACTGCCTGTTCATATACACGAACCGTCGACACCCGTTGGCGTAGCGTTGAACACGACACCCGCCAGAAGAAGTCGAGCCGCTGCAGTATGCGAGCCCGATCACTCCGTCGTCGAACGGTGTCGCCGAGTCCCGGGGCGGTGTAACCAGGCTTATGGGGCGTCCCATTCCGCTAGGTCGTTACCTCAGTGATGATGTGTTGCCATGAAGGAATTTATCGTCGCTCTAGTGGCCGCAGCGTTTGGTCTGGCAGGTACAGTCGTCGGTGCAGCTCTTTCGGCGCGAGCCGCGAAGAAAGGGGCCTCGCTCAGTGCTCAAGCAGCCCTGCAGCAAGTCCGCGACCAAGGCGCAGTCGATCAATCCCACTGGCTGCGACAACAGAGACTTCAAGCATATGAAGGTTTCTTGGCGGCCTGGGATGAGTGCCTTCGCCTTGTTGACTCCGTAGGGCTGCCGGGAGACTACGGGTCGTCTGGAACCAACCCTCTGAAGGAAGCCGCCGGTCGTATGACAGAGCGTGCTCGAAGGATCGACATCTTAGGTCCGGCCGAAGTGGCACTGGCAGCGGAAGAGCTCGCAGACAGCATGCGACGTGACGTGGACATCGCCACCAAGTTGAAGCAACTGACAGAGTCGATGGTTCCGGCAGCAACTGAACGCATAACCAATGAGACAGCGCCGGCAATGACAGCCGCTACGGAGGCCATGCAGGAGACGTCAAGACAGATGCAAGAACTCATGGCAGGAGCCAACGACAGCGGTCGGATGCTCCATGAGGACCCGCGGGTGGAAGCGCTATTTGAGAGCTTCGCACAAGCACAGGAACTTGCCGAAGCTGCAATCGATCGTGCGAATGAGGATGGCGACGAGATGTCTGCATTCCTTGATCAAGCGACGGTTGTAGTCGATGAACTGAAGCGTAATCAGGAGGCCCGTGCAGGGATCCGCGATCGGTTCACGATCGCCGCAAGGCGCACGCTCGATTCCGCAACTCCAAGCGCTTAATTGCACTCAAGAGATGAAACTGTGCCAAGTTCCTGGGGCGCTTGCTGATCTCGTTGAGGATTTATTCCTGGGCGTTCCTCGCAGGGACAGCGGCGTATCGAGACACGGCCGCCGCAATAACGGGTCAACGGGCTCGTGCTTCGGCGGCACGGTTGCGTCACCAAGGAAGCCCTACATTTTCGATTGTTCCCTTCTCTCTAGCCGAGTCGGGGGCACGCTCGGTCCCTGGGTTTGGGCCCAGAGGCGTCTGAGTGCGGACGCAGCCGTAGATGCAGAACCCTTACCAGGGGCCGGAGTCATCGTTTATGGAAGGTGAGCACCTTTTACCCTCCCACCATGGTGCGGGCGGTCTGATGCACTGGCTTGTCTCGGCACGAAAGCACGTCACAAAAGAGCAGACGCGCAACGCCGTCACGTGGGTCTCCGACAGTCTGGACATCAAGCAAGATCACCTTCTCGACACAGCGGGTCTCATCGGCCATCGTGACGCGCCGAATGTAACTCTCAGCGAAGCAGTCGAGCGCTCTGGAGGCGATCCGTTCAGCTTCGCCCTGTATGTGGTGATGCTCTGCGGCGACCAAGTAGCTACGATCTGCAACCCGAAATGGCCCAAGCAGTTCGATCTTATGGCTTGAGCAAGTGGCTCCGGCGTGCCCCACCGAATCTCTCGCGATCCCCCGGGCACGCGGGCCCCGGCAAGCATGCCCCGGGGCCCGCACGCGGCACCCGCCCCGCGCGCCCCACTCGCCCGGCACAAGGTCTGGATCCTGCCGCCGACCGGCGTCAAGGTGGAAGGAGGCGCGGCTGCGGGAGTCGTGCCCCGTAACCGGTCGACGTCATGAACTGGGGGAAGCGTCATGGTCCGTGCCCTGATCATCGGTGGCGGCATCGCGGGTCCGGTGGCCGCGATGGCCTTGCGCAAGGCCGGGATCCGCTCGGAGGTGTTCGAGGCGTACCCCACCGGCGCGGACGACGTGGGGGCGTTCCTCGTCGTGTTCGCCAACGGGCTGGAGGCGCTGCGCGTGATCGACGCGTACCGGCCGGTGGTGGAGCACTCCTTCCCCGCCGAGCGGGTCGAGTTCTTCAGTAGCACCGGCAAGCGGCTGGGCGACCGCCCCATCGCGGGCACCGGTGGCAACGGCAACGGGCTGGGCCCGCGCACGATGCAACGCGCCGTCCTGTACCGGGTGCTGCACGACGAGGCGCGCCGCCGCGGCATCCCCATCCGGCACGGCAAGCGGCTGGTCGGCGCGGAGACGAAGGAAGACGGCCGGGTGGTGGCGTCGTTCGAGGACGGGACCCGTGCCGAGGGCGACTTCCTGATCGGCGCGGACGGCATCCACTCCGTCACCCGCACCCTCATCGACCCGGACGCGCCCACCCCCCGCTACACCGGCCAGAACACCGTCTGCGGCTACACCCGCGACGTCAACGTGCCGCCCGCCGCCGACGCGTACACCATGATCTACGGCAAACGCGCCTTCTTCGGCTGCACGCTCTCCCCGGACGGCGAGGTGTGGTGGTTCGCCAACGCGCCGGGCCCCGAACGCAGCCGGCGCGAACTCGCCGCCACCACCCCGGCGCAGTGGCGCGAGCGGGTCGCCGAACTCTTCGCGCAGGACCGCACGCCGGTCGCCGACATCGTGCGGGCCACCGGCGAGAGCATCGTCGGCTCCAACGCGTACGACATCGCCTCCACGCCCACCTGGTTCACCGACAGCATGGTCATCGTCGGCGACGCGGCGCACGCCACCGCGCCCAACGCCGCCCAGGGCGCGTCGATGGCCATCGAGGACGGCATCGTGCTCGCCAAGTGCCTGCGGGACGAGCCGAGCCCCTGGCACGCCTTCGTCGCGTTCGAGAAGCTGCGCCGCGAACGGGTCGAGCGGGTCGTCGCCCTCAGCGCCGGGATGGCCCGGCACACGGAGCCCGGCCCGGTGCGCCGGGCGGTGCGCGACATGGTGCTGACCCGCCGCATGGACCGGGGCGGCACGGGCGCCGACGACTGGCTCACCGGCTACCGCATCGAGTGGTGAGGCCAGGGCGGGCGCCACCCCCGTGCGCCCGCCTCGGCCTCCTCCGCCCCCGCGCGCCCGCCCCGGCCTCCTCCGCCCCCGTGCCCCCCGCCTCCGTCCCCCGCGCCCCCGGTCTCAGCCCAGTTCGTACGTGAAGGTGTACGGCACCGACGACTCGCCGTGCCGGGCCGTGAACGACCCGCTGCCGCGCAGCCCGGCCAGCTCGCCGGTCCCCGACCCGGGCACGACCTCGAAGGAGCAGCGCACGCTGCCGTCCGGCTCGAAGGTTCCCCGCTCCTCCAGCGCGAAGCCGCCCGTCCGCCCGTCGAGCGACCCCGCCAGCACCTCCAGGCCGGCGAACGCGCCGGTCTTCTCCGTCAGGTACACGATGCTGTAGTCGCAGGTGGTCGGCTCGGCCACGATGCCGCCGGTGAAGGCGTTGGTCACCGAGGCGTGCGCGAGCCTGGGCCCGGCCGCGCCCTCCTCGCTGACGACCCGCTCCTTCCAATCGCGGTAGGTGAAGTGCCCGTTGGTCTCGGTGCTCATGGCCGTCCTCGTTCCGTTCTCTTCTCTCGTCCTGGCCGGTCGCCCGGCACCGCGTCGGCGTGGCCGTCGCACGAACGGCCCCTGCCCGCGGATGTGGTGCGACCGCCGCGCGGTCCCGCCGCGCGGCGCGAGACCACTCTCGCCCCCATACCTGTCACCTTCTGTCAGGAACCCCGAAGCGCCGGAACAATGGGAGCCATGCGTGCCGACCGCCTCCTCTCCCTCCTCCTGCTGCTCCAGAACCGCGGCCGGATGACCGCGCCGGAACTCGCCGCCGAGTTGGAGGTGTCCCTGCGCACCGTCTACCGGGACATCGAGGCGCTCGGCGCGTCCGGCGTCCCGGTCGTGGCCGAACGCGGACCGGCCGGCGGCTACCGCCTCATGGACGGCTACCGCACCCGCCTGACCGGCTTCACCGACGCCGAGGCCGACAGCCTCTTCCTGACCGGCGTCCCCGACGCGGCCCGCGACCTGGGCCTGGGCGCCGTCCTGACCACCGCCCGGCTCAAACTCCAGGCCGCGCTCCCCGCCGACCTGGCCCGGCGCACCCGGCGCATAGAGGACCGCTTCCACCTCGACGCCCCGGCCTGGTTCCGCGACGCCGAACCCGTCCCGTTCCTCGCGCCCATCGCCCGGGCCGTCTGGGACCGGCGCGCACTGCGCGTCCACTACCGCGCCTGGGCCGGGGAGGCGCACCGCACCCTGGAGCCGCTGGGCATCGTCCTCAAGGGCGGCATCTGGTACGTGGTGGCGCGGGCGGACGGGGAAGCGATCCGCACCTACCGCGTCGCGCGCTTCCTGGCCGTGGAGGAGACGGGGGAGCCGTTCGAGGCCCCGGCGGACTTCGACCTCGCCGCCTACTGGGAGGCGTCCGTCCGGCGCATGGACGCGGCCCGCCACAAGACGACGGCCCGGCTCCGTGTCTCACCGGCCGGGCAGCGGTTGCTCCCCGCGAAGTTCGGCACGGCGGGCGCCCGCGCGCTCGCGGAGGCCGGACCCGCGGACGAGGACGGCTGGGTCGAACTGGACCTCCCCGTCGAGACCGAGGCCGTCGCGGTCGGCGACCTGCTGTCCCTGACCACGGAAGCGGAGGTGCTCGGCCCGCCGGGCCTCCGGGAGGCCGTCCGCCGGGCGCTGGCGGCGCTGACGGCGCGCTACGACGCGGAACCCCGCGCCGGGGGCGAGCGCCCCGTGCCCTGACGTAGGGTCCTATGCATGCTCCTGTGGATCAACGGCCCCTTCGGCGGCGGCAAGACGCAGACCGCGCACGAGATCCAGCGACGGCTCGCCGGCAGCGTCATCTGCGACCCCGAACTCGTCGGCTTCGGCCTGCACCGGATGACGCCCCGGCCCCTGCGCGGCGACTTCCAGGACCTCCCGGCCTGGCGCCAGGGCGTCTACGAGGTCCTGGACCTGGTGCTCACCAAACACCCCGGCACGGTCATCGCCCCCATGACGCTCGTCGAACCCGCCTATTTCGACGACATCATCGGCCGGCTGCGGGACGACGGCCACGACGTGCGCCACTTCTCCCTCCTGGCCCACCGCGAAACCGTCCTGAACCGCCTGCGCGAACGCGCCTTCGGCCGCGCGATCCAGTTCGTCGCCGGGAAGAACGCCGCCCTGCGCCGCGAGACCTTCGCCGTCCGCAAACTCGACCTGTGCCTGGACCGCCTCCGCGCCCCCGAATTCGCCGAACACCTGTGGACCGACCACCTCACCGTCCCCCAGGTCGCCGACCACATCGCCGCCTCCTGCGGCCTCACGCTCACCCCGAACACGGACGGTCCGCTGCGGGGACGGGTGCGGCGGGCGTGGACGGGGGTCAAGCACATCCGGTTCGACTGAGGGAGGCGGCCGGGGCCCGCCCCGCCCCGCCCTCACCGTTCCGCCGCACCGTCCCGCCCCACCAGCGACACCACCACCAGCACCACCCCCGCCACCACGAAGTTCCGCGTCGCCGCCTCCAGGCCGTTCCAGGCCCGGGACTGCCACATGGCGAACCACTCGCCGCCCACCGCCAGGAAGCCCGCGCCGAACAGGAGCAGGACCAGGAGCAGGCCCACGGTGCTCAGGCGGCGGGCGGGGGCGAGGCGGTCGGGGTGGCGGAGAGCCGGGAGCCACAGGGCCGTGGCGACGATGAGGACGAGGGCCGTCACGGTCTCCCAGGCGATGATCAGGAGGTAGGCGATGTCCTGGACCGTGGTGGACTCGATGGCCCGCCACATCAGGTCGGGGTCCTTGAAGGTGGTGTCCATGGCCAGGACGTGGCGGACGAAGGCGCGGTTGGTGTCGAAGTCGGTGATGTTGCCGAAGGCGACGAGGGCCATGTAGAGGGCGACCGTGGCGGTGAGGAGGGTCGCCGCGAGGGTGAGGGCGGGGCGCGGGGCGATGGTGGTGGCGGTGGTGCGTCGGATCACTTCGGCCTCCGGCGGCGGGTCCCGGTGTCGTGGGTTACGCCGGAGTCGTACCCCTCAACTCGCTTCTCTCATCGCGTATCGCTCATCTGATCGGTGTGGTGGCCAAGATCGCCACGGCTGTCCGACATCGGCACCGCCGTCAAGGCGACCACAGCCGCCAAGGTCGTCAGGATCACCTCACCGGTGACACCGCCACCATCGCCGTCCGGGCCGGGACCACGCACACGTCGCCGGTCTTGAGGGTCGCCGACGGGGCCGGGGCGCCGTCGGGAGTACCGGTGTCCACCGCGAGGGTGTAGACGGCGCCCTCGCGGCCGGGGACGGGGAAGTCGACCGGGGCGGTGTCGGCGTTGAGCAGGACCAGGAGGTCCGCGTCCGGGCGGTCGGCGCGGTCGCCGGCGAGCCAGTAGGCCAGGAAGCGGGTGTTCGGGTCCTGCCAGCGGGCCGGGGTCATGGGGCGGCCGTCGCGGTCGTACCAGGTGATGTCGGGGGGCGTGCCGGTGCCGGTGAGGAAGGTCGTGCGCTTCAGGGCCGGGTGGTCGCGCTGGAGGGCCACGACGCGGCGGACGAAGGCGGTCAGGGGAGTGTCGGGCGCCGACCAGTCGTACCAGCTGATGGCGTTGTCCTGGCAGTACGCGTTGTTGTTGCCGCGCTGGGTGCGGCCGAGTTCGTCGCCGCCGTAGAGCATGGCGCAGCCCTGGGAGACGAGGAGGGTCAGCAGCATGTTGCGGCGCTGGCGTTCGCGGACGGCCGTGATGGCGGGGTCGGTGGTGGGGCCTTCGACGCCGTAGTTGGCGCTGTGGTCGTCGTTGGTGCCGTCGCGGTTGTCCTCGCGGTTGGCCTCGTTGTGCTTGCGCTCGTAGGAGACGAGGTCGGTGAGGGTCATCCCGTCGTGGCAGGTGACGAAGTTGATGGAGGCGTCCGGGCCGCGGCGCTCGGGCGCGTACATGTCGGAGGAGCCGGCCAGGCGGCTGGCGAGGGCGCCGACGGCGGGGCGTCCGCGCCAGAAGTCGCGCACCGTGTCGCGGTAGCGGTCGTTCCACTCGTTCCAGCCGGGCGGGAAGCGGCCCACCTGGTAGCTGTCGGGGGCGCCCACGTCCCAGGGCTCGGCGATGAGCTTGACGCGGTTGAGGACGGGGTCCTGGTAGAGCATGCCGAAGAAGGCGGAGAGCCGGTCCACATAGCCGTACTGGCGGGCCAGGGTGGCGGCGAGGTCGAAGCGGAAGCCGTCGACGTGCATCTCGGTGACCCAGTAGCGCACCGAGTCCATGATCAGGCGCAGGACTTCGGGGCGCCCGGCGTTGAGGGTGTTGCGGGTGCCGGTGGTGTCGACGTAGCGGGAGCGGTCGTTGGGGTCCAGGCGGTAGTAGATCTCGTTGGCCAGGCCGCGGAAGGAGAGGGTGGGGTCGTCCGGGGGGCCTTCGGCGGTGTGGTTGTAGACGACGTCGAGGACGACCTCGATGCCGGCGGCGTGCAGGGCGCGGACCATCGACTTGAACTCGGTGATCTGGGCGCCGTCCTGGCCGGACGAGCTGTACGCGGCGTGCGGGGCGAGGAAGCCGATGGTGGAGTAGCCCCAGTAGTTGGTCAGGCCGCGGTCGAGGACGAACTTCTCGGAGAGGAACTGGTGGACCGGGAGGAGCTCGACGGCGGTGACGCCCAGTTCGGTCAGGTGGCGCAGCACGGCGGGGTGCGCCACGCCCGCGTACGTGCCGCGCAGGGACGGCGGGACCTCGGGGTGGGTGGCGGTCAGTCCCTTGACGTGGGTCTCGTACAGGACGGTGTGCGGCCACGGGTGGCGGGGCGGGGCGTCGTCGCCCCAGTCGAAGGCGGTGTCGGCGACGAGGGAGACCAGCTCGCGGGGGCCGAGCGGCTTCATGGCCTTGGCGTAGGGGTCCAGGAGCAGCGTGGAGGCGTCGAAGCGCAGGCCCCGGGCGGGCTCGAAGGGGCCGTCGGCGCGGTAGCCGTACGCCTGGCCGGGGCGGACGCCGGGCACGTGGGTGTGCCAGATGTCGCAGTCCACCGCCATCGGGACGCGCCGCTCGCCGTCCTGGTCCCGCAGGCACAACTGGACCTGGCCGCCGTAGGCGCCGGCGGAGGAGTACACGGCGAAGGACGTGCCCTCGCCGTCCCAGTGGGCGCCGAGCCGGTAGGGGTCGCCGGGCCGGGGTGCGGTCGGGGGAGTGGTCGTCATCGCGGTAACCGCCGGGTGTCGGTCGTCGGAGTGGGGCGGGCGGGACGGCCCTGCCGCCGAGGCGCTTCGGCGGCGGGGCGCGGGCGGGGAGCCGGGCGGCGGGGACGGCCGGCCGGCTCCCGGGACGGGTCGTGACCGGGATGGGGCACGACCGGGGTAGGCCGTGACCGGGCCGGGGCACGACCGGGACGGGCCGCGACCGGGCCGCCCGGCCTCAGTCGTAGCCCCCGAACATGAACAGCGACGCCCGCTGGTCGGCCGGGTTGAGCAGCCCGTGCAGGTTGCCGCCCTTGAGGAAGGCGAGGTGGCCGGGGAGCAGGCGGCGGACCTCCAAGGCGCGGGCGCGGCTTCCGGAGTCGGCCCAGTCGCCGATCACCATCAGCCCGTCGCCCTCCAGCATCAGGAAGACCTCCTGGTTGTCCCGGTGCCGGTGCAGGCCGATGCCGCACGCCGGGTCCAGGACGTGCAGGTCCATGTAGTTGACGGCGAAGAACGGCTCCACGTCGCCGCTCGCGTGGCCCTTGTGGCCGTACGCGTCCAGGTTGTACGGCTCCAGGACCCGGCGCAGCTCGTTGCTGCCCGACCAGCGGCCGTAGTCGCTGAAGAGCGTGCGGTACTCCAGGAAGCCGACGCCGCCGTGCGGGTTGGGGCTGGTGCCGACGCTGAGGTAGTGGTCCCAGCCGCGCACCCGCATCTCGAAGCCGTGGCGCACCGATCCCTGCGGCGGGTCCGCGGCGCCGCCGCCGTCGGGGTTGGCGGTCCAGCGGATGTCGAGGTAGCAGGGCAGCACCGGGTGCATGGCGTGCCGGGGCGCGACCAGCCGCAGGTCCTGGTTGCTGAGCTGGTCGCGCAGGAAGTCCTGGCCGAGGCCGGTGACGATGTCGGGGCGCGGCTGGAGCAGGCCGCTGTCCAGCGCGGCCCGGCCCCGCTCGCCGAGCAGGTCGCGGAGCCCGTCCCCGACCCGGCCCCACAGTTCGACGGTGTAGAAGTCGGTCTCCTCGTCGTACGGCACCCGCACGGGCATCGGCGGGCCGCCCTGCACGGAGACCACGCACCCGATGGCGTCGCCGAGCTGGCCCGCCTCGCGCCACAGCGCGGAGTCCGGGCCGCCCCGGTAGGAGAGCTGGAGGAACGGGCCGCGCCAGTCGCCGACCTCGGCCCAGCCGCGTACCGCGCGGGTGTCGCCGAGCCGGAAGTCGCGGACGTTCTGCTTCTGGAAGTCGGTCTTCTCGTCCTGCCGCTCCGGGTCGAGCTGGTCCTGGTTGGGGGACGCGGGACCGTACAGCTCCAGCCAGCGCAAGGGGAACAGGTGCTGGAGCGAGGACGGTTCGTACAGCTCGCGCTCGGCGGCCAGGCGGGTGCGCTCGACCAGGGTGAGGAGTTTGAGCAAGGGGTTGTCGGCCGCGTAGTCCGGTGGCTTCGCCGGGTCGACGCGGAAGACCGCGTCGCCGTGCACGATCTTGGGCATCGGTGGACCGCCTCAGGTGGTGTGGTAGAGGAACGCGACGAACTTCAGCGGCTCGGAGTTCGGGTTGCGGATGCCGTGCACCCCGCCGCTCTTGGTGTAGATCACGCTGCCCGGCTTCACCGGCAGCTCCCGGCACTTGACCGGGCCGACCCCGAACACCGGCCGTTCCACCAGCGGGTAGTTCGCGGTGGTCGGGTCGTCGCCGTCGCTCATGTACGCGATGCCGGTGCCGGCGACGACGTAGTACAGCTCCTCGGAGCCGATGTGCCGGTGGGTGCCCTCGACGGCGTTCGGCGGCACCGTCACCTCGTGGAAGAAGACGAGGTCGCTGCCGAGTTCGCGTTGGAACAGCCAGCGCATCTGGACGATGTTGTCGTCCCGCCGCTCCGGGTTGCCCTCGTCGGACATCGCGTTGCGGTAGTTGACCGGCACGATCTTCGAGGCGTCGGGGATGTAGAAACCGCGCTGGAAGTCCAGCAGGTAGTTGCTGTCGGAGACGGTGTTCTGCGGGGAACTGGGCTCCTGGGTGCGCGGCTCCTGGTGCGAGCGCAGATAGGCGTTGTCCCACTGCGGGTTGCCCAGCCGCTGGCCCGTCGGGTAGAGCACCCCGTCCTCGCGGAAGGCCATCGCGACCTCCGTCACCGAGCCCAGCAGCGGCGAGAGCTGCGGCACCGCCGTGATCGGCGCGTTGTGGCCCATCAGCGGCAGCACCCGGTGGTCGTGGGCGGTGCCGTCGGGGGGCTCCAGGGTCTCCCAGATCTCCGCCGCGTACGCGCCGATCACCGGGTCCCAGTGCAGCGTGACGATCGCCTCGGCGGACCGGGACGGGTCCTCGCCGGTCACCTTCAGCCACGCCTTCGTACGAGGGCCCAGCCGCCGGTTGAACTCGCGGGCCTGCTCCACCAGCCGGATGCCCGAGTACTCGATGCGCAGCATGGAACAGAACTTGGCTCCGGCCAGGAACACATCGCCCTTGATGGCGGTGCCGTCCGCCGAGCCGCGCACCTCGGCGACGTAATAGCGGTAACGGGAGGAACGGGTCGCGTTCAGATAGCGCGCGTGGTAAATGCGGTCGGGATAGAAGACGACGCGGAAGATCTCGTTTTCCGGGTGGGTGTAGACCTGGTCGAAACGGCTGTCCATGGGAGCCTCCTGCCTCCTCGGACCTGGCACAAGGCGCGGTGCGCGGGCGTCCCGGGCCCGGGGACCCGCGACGCCCGGGCGGCGGGGCTCAGGGCTTCCCGAGCCGGTCGAGCAGCGCGTCGCCGACGCGGAAGGAGTTCGCCTCGATGGTCAGCGTCGGGTTGGCGCTGCCGGACGTCGGCATGAAGGCACCGTCGGTGACGTAGAGGTTGTCGAAGTTCCAGGCCCGGCAGTCCGGATCCAGCACGGAGTCCGAGGCGTCGGAGCCGAACCGCGCCCCGCCCAGTACGTGGTTGGCGATGCGCACCACCGAGCCGCCCACCGACCCCGAGCTGACGTCGCGCACGTCGCCGCCCGCCTCCAGGATGCGCCGGCACTGGTCGGCGAGGGTGTCCATCAGCGCCTGGTCGTGGGAGTGCCAGGTCTTGATGATGTACGCGACCGGGCGGCCCCACTTGTCCTTGACGGTGGGGTGCAGCTCGATCCGGTTGGAGCGCTGCGGCACCTGGTTGGCCATGAACGCCACCGAGAGCCGGCGGCCGAAGCTGTCCTCCAGGTAGTCCTCGAACCCGTCGCCGAGGATGCCGGTGTCGTAGAGGTAGCCCTTCCACATGTTGTCCATGTCCATCGCGTGCCAGGTGCGGGCCAGCGAGATGGGCAGCGCCCCGTCCGAGGTGTTGTTGTAGATCACCCCGCCCGCCCACAGGCCCTGCTCGCGGATCCACTCCGGGCGCGCGCAGTGGTCGGTGGCCCAGTCGGAGTCCAGCGTCTTGGACTTGTCGGCGCGGACCGGCACGATGCACTGCGCGCCGCCGAAGCAGTGCGTCAGGAAGTACGCGCCCAGCAGGCCGTTGGGGTTGATCCGCTTGTCGAACGCCGGGTCCAGCAGGCCGGAGAGCTTGAGCAGGCGGACCGACTCGATGGCCGAGCACGCCACCACGACGGTGCCCGCGTTGATCACCCGTGGCCGGCCGCCGGGGTCGCGGTAGTGGACCTTCGTCACCCGGGGGCCGTCCGCCTCCAGGTGGGTGACGACGCAGTTGGCCCGCAGGTCGAAGGCGCCGGTGCCGTTGGCGCGCAGCGGCGCGAGCAGCGAGACCCAGGTGTTGGACTTCAGGCCCAGCGGGTCGCCGTAGCGGTTGACGAACGCGGTCTTGATGGTCTCCGGGTCCGTGGGGACGGTCCGGCCGCTCGGCGCGTGGTCCCGGGTGATGACCGCGAGCGGGGTGCGGTAGCGGCGCATTCCCAGGCGGTCCATCCCGGCCGCGGCGAACGCGCTGATGGGGTTGGGCTCCAGCGGCGGCTGGTAGCGGTCGACCGAGGGCACCTTGGCCTGGCCGTCCCAGGTGCCGTTGACGCCGATCAGTTCCTCGGCCCGGGCGTAGTACGGCTCCAGCGTCGCGTAGTCCAGCGGCCAGTCCCGCGCCTCGCGCCGCACGTCGCCGCCCGGATCGCCGCGCAGGTCGGTGCGGGAGGCGTTGAACGTGGCCAGCCGCAGGTCCTCGGGCGTGAAGCGGGGCGACACCCCGCCGTAGAGCTGGGTGCCGCCGCCCACCACCTGCGCCGTGTAGCCCTCGATGGTGACGCGGTCCCGCCCGTCGCTGTCCCGGTAGACGTGCGGCTCGTCGTTGAGGTCCGGCTCGACGTGGCTGGAGAAGTAGGACTCGCCGGTGTTGGCCACGCCCTGGACGGTGATGCGCTTCTCCGAACCGGTGGCGAAGGACTCGTCCCGCTTGAAGTCGGACAGGCCGGACGGGCTCTGCGCCTGCGTGCGCAGCAGCGGGCCCTTCTCCAGCATCACCACGCGGTGACCGGCCCGCACGAGCGTGTGGGTGAGCGGCGAGCCGCCCGCGCCGCTGCCGATGACGACGATCTCGGCACTCTCGTCCGCCATCTCTCCCCCTCAGCCGCGGTAGTCGGTGTTGTGGCCCAGCGGCGACTCCAGGGCCTGCCGCCAGTCGAAGAGCGTCCGGTCCGCGGAATCCCGGAAACGGCTCTCCAGATACATCCAGCCGGCCGCACCGGAATTCCCGCCGTACTTGGGATGGACGAAAGCGCCGGTCATCGCGTGCCGGCGGAGCAGCAGCAGGAAGAACCGGGGACTTCCGTAACGGGAGTAATCCCAGCCGTCCACCTTTTCCGTCTCCATCTCGCGATAGAGATCCGCGTACATCTCCGGCGGCGCGCTCGCCGGATCGAGACCGCCGAAACGGAAGCGGAGGATGTCGCCGATGAGGGAGAGGCAGATGTGGTAATCGTCGGCGTGGTGCTGTTCCTGGCGGGCCACGAGTTTGTCGATGTAATTGACGGTGCCGACCTCGTCGTCCAGTTGATAGGCCAGCGGGAATTCCTCGTCCCGGCTCGCGCGGTCCAGCGTCTCGTACACCTGCCGCACGAAGCGCCGGTTCTCGTCGAGGCGGAACGGCAGCAGGTGCCGCACCAGGCGCCCCAGCAGATCGCGCTCCACATGGCTGAACACCAGCGGCACCCCGCACCCGTCGGTGAAGAAGCGCGACCACGCCTCGCCGTTGTCCAGCACGGTGCGCTGCGGGTTGACCGGGTCCAGGACGTAGGCCCCGTCCACCGCGTACTTGTAGGCGTGCACCTGCGCCTTCGGGACGCGCACCGTCGTGGCGTGGAACCCGGTCGGCTCGTCGGCGAACAGCAGCGGGCGCATCGGGACCGGCGCGTGCAGCGGCCCGAACGTGCCCAGGACCGCCACCGACTCGGCCGGATTCCGCCGCCCGTCGTACACGAACGTCACGTCGTTGTAGCGGTAGGAGGTCTCCGCGGACACCCGGTCCCAGTGCGCGTCGACCACCGGGAACCGCCACGCCTCGCAGATCGCCGCCCGGCCGTCCCCCGGCGGGTACTGCCCGAAATCGTGCCGCGGGTCGGTGCTTTCCCGGGCGAGGTATTTGGTGCAGTGATTCAGGATGTACTGATCGTCTTTCTCTACGACCTCGATCTTCACCGCGCACCCCCGAGAGGTCTTGAGGTGCCAACGAAAGTATTGCCCGCCGCGGGTGTTGTCCACGGCGGGCGCGGGAGCCGTATGGTGCGGGGTATGCGAGCCGCGTGGTACGAAAGCAGGGGACCGGCACGCGAGGTCCTGCGCACCGGGGAACTCCCGATTCCCGAACCGGGACCGGAAGAACTGCGCCTGCGCGTGGAATGCTCCGGGATCAATCCCGGCGACGTGAAGAAACGCCAGGGATGGCAGGACGCCCCGATGGAATTCCCGCGCATCGTGCCGCACAACGACGGCGCGGGCGTGGTGGAGGCGGTCGGCCCCGGCGTGGAGCGGTCCTGGACCGGGCGGCGGGTGTGGTGCTCGTACGCGCAGAGCTACCGGCCGCACGGCACCGCCGCCGCGTACACGGTCGTGCCGCTGGCGTGCGTGGGCCCGCTGCCCGACGGGGTGCCGCCCGAACAGGGCGCCTGCCTGGGCATCCCGGGCATCACCGCGCACCGCGCGGTGTTCGCCGACGGGCCGGTGGCCGGACGCACGGTCGTGGTCGCCGGGGCGCTGGGCGGCGTCGGGCGGGCCGCGCTGGTCCTGGCCCGGCGCGGCGGCGCCCGGGTGATCGGCACCGTCACCCGCGCCGAACACCTCGACCGGGTACGCGACCTGGGCGCCCAGCACGCCCTGGTCACCGGGCCCGACCTGGCCGACGCGGTCCTGGAGCTCTCACGCGGACACGGCGCCGACCGGGTCGTAGAGACCGCCTTCGACGCCAACATCCGGGCCGACGCGCGCCTGCTCGCCCCCGGCGGCACCCTCGCCACCTACGCCACCGGTGCGCCCGAACCCGTGCTGCCCTTCTGGCCGCTCGCCTTCAGGAACGCCACCGTGCGCTTCCTGGGCTACGACGACTTCCCCCGCGAGGCGGTCCGCGCCGGCATCGCGGCCGTCACCGCCGCCGCCTCCGCCGGGGACCTCCGCTATCCGGTGGCCTCCGTCTTCCCCCTCGGGGACATCGCGGCGGCGCATGAAGCCGTGGAGCGGGGGAGTGGGGGCGGGCGGGTGGTGGTGGGGGTGGGGTGAGGGGGCGGTCTCGCTTTGCGGGCGCGGTCATGCGGTTCGCTCAGACGCTTTTTGGCTTCCGGGCGCGTCGTGTGGTTCGTCTCGGACGCGTTCCGGCTCGCGGGTCTCGTCCGTGGGGGCGGCCGACGGGTGCCTCAGGCGCGTTCCGGCTTGCGGGCCTCGATCAGGGTGCGGGACGCGTACGCCACGAACGGGCCCTCGGCCGTGATCCGGTCGTGCAGCTCCCGCAGCCGGTCGCGGTAGCGCTCCACGGTGAAGCCGGGGACCATCCAGATCACCTTGCGCAGGAAATAGACGACCGCGCCGACGTCGAAGAACTCCGTCCGCAGCCGCTCGGTGCGCACCTCCACCACCTCCAGCCCTGCGGCCCGCGCCCCGGCGCTCTCGTCGTCCGGGTGGCGCGCCCGGCGGGCCTCGGGCTGCGGCCCGAGGAAGAACTCCACCAGCTCGAAGACGGACGCCGGACCGACGTGCTGGGCGAAGTACGTCCCGCCCGGCGCGAGCACCCGGGCGATCTCCGACCACCACACCGTCGCCGGGTGACGGCTGGTCACCAGGTCGAACGCGGCGCCGGCGAACGGCAGCGGAGGCTCGTCCGGATCGGCGACCACCACCGCGCCCCGGGGGTGCAGCAGCGCGGTGGCCTTGGCGACGTTCGGCGGCCAGGACTCCGTGGCGACCATGGTGGGCGGCAGCTCGGCGGCCTCGGCCAGCACCTCGCCGCCACCGGTCTGGACGTCCAGCGCGGCCGACGCGGCGGCCAGCCGCTCGCTCATCAGCCGCTGGTACCCCCACGAGGGGCGCGCCTCGGTGGCCCGGCCGTCCAGCCAGGAGAAGTCCCACCCCTCCACGGGCGCCGCGTCGGCCTCGTCCACCAGATCGTCAAAGCTGCGTGACATGGGCGAATCATTACGGCATATCGGTGGAAAATCCAAGGAATTTTGGTGGGTGGGGAGGGTGAGGGCGGGCCGGGGCCCGGACGGGCAGGGGCGGGCGCCGTGGTGTGCCCGGGCGCGTCCGTCCGCCGCTCACGAGCCGAGCTGGCGGATCAGCCGCCGGGCCTGTGCCAGCAGGGACCCGAACAGGGCCAGCGCCTCCGGATCGGCGGGCGCCCGGTCGGCCAGCCGGGACCGGAGGAGTTCATGGGTCCGCTCCGCCTCGTACACCGCCCGGGTGTGCTCGGCGCGGGCCTCGGACCCGTCCGGGCCGGTGACGGTGCGCCCGTAGGTGGCGGTCGCGGCGGCCACCTGACGGAGGAAGTCGGCGTACGCGGCCACCGCGTCGTCGTCCGGCTTGGGGATGCGGTGGGCGGTCGCGCCCTCGGCGGTGGAACCCTGAGGGTCGGCGCCGACGGAGGCGTTCGAGGACGTGGCCGCGTCGTCTTCCTCGGGCTCCACCGCGTCGTCTTCCTCCGGCTCCACCGCGTCGGCGGCGTCCAGGAGGGTGCGCGTCAGGCCCTGGAGGTGCTCCGCCACTTGTTCCAGGTCGTCCAGGGCGCTCTCGAAGCGGGAACGGGCGCTCAGGAGCTCGGCCCGGCGGCGGAGGTCCGGATTCAGCCGGGCGCTCTCCTCGCTCCACTCCAGGGCGGCGCGGACCTGGGTCAGCAGGCGCGGCAGCCTGCGGGCGCGTTCCCACCAGCCGCGCACCCGCCGGGGCGTCCACGGCTCCGCGAGCCCGTCCGCCACGGCCTCCAGGATCTGCACGCACTCGCGGACGGTGTCCCCCACGGCCTGGCGGGCGCTGCGGAGCAGGGTCGGCGGCCTGATGAGGGCGTTGACGCCGATGCCCAGCGCCGCGCCCAGCAGGGCGGCCAGCACCCGGTCCGCCGCGACGGACAGCGTCACCGGGCCGCCGACGAGCATGAACAGCGCGGACGTGGCGCTGTAGATCCCCTGGTCGCCCAGTCGCGGCCAGTTGCCCACCAGGAGGGTGACGGGCAGCGCCAGCGCCATGGCCGCCGCGGTGGTGCCCAGCAGCAGCGCCGCGCCCGTCGCGATCAGCGCGCCGACGGCGATGGCGGAGGTCTGCTGGAGGCCCTTGGCGAACGAGCGGTAGACGGTGGCCTGGACGAGGACCACCGCCACCCAGGGCGCCATGAGCGCCGGGGGACCGGGCAGCCAGTGCGAGGACAGCGTCCAGGCGGCGACCGCGGCGAGGGCGGCCTTCAGCGACTGCGCGACCAGGTCGCGTTCGCGGCCGGGCCCGGCACACGCCTGGCGCGCGGACCGCAGGACGGCGGCGCACTCGGCGCGCGCCGCGCCGGTGATCGTACGGGTCAGGTGGTGCATGTGCTCTCCGGTGCCCGCCGTGGGGCTGCTGATGTGTCGTCACGGGGACGCGGCCGGTGCCGATCGCGCGGCCCGGCGTACGCATGGTCGCCCGGGACGGGCCTCGTTCCCGGGGAACACGCGGGGGCGGACGGGTGCCGGACCGCCGCTGGGCGGGTGCCGGGCCGCCGTGGGGCGGCTGCCGGGCGCGTGCCGGACGGGCGCGGCGCCTCGCCGCCGGTCCGGTTCCGCGGCGCGGGGCGACATACCGGGACGGTTTCCGGGCACCCGCAGCACACCGGACGCAACCCGGTTCCGCACCGGACGACGTAGCGACGAGGTAACGACGCACCGACGACGCATGGACGAGACAACGACGTACGGACGACGCGGCGAGGCACCGATACGACGCACCACGCACCACGCATCACGCGCGACGCCGCGACGTACCAAGGCGCGAGGCGGCGACGCACGACGAAGTGACGCCCGACCGCCCGACGCCCGAAGCAGTGACGCCCGACGCAGTGACGCCCGACCAGTGACGCACCACGCACGACGCACCCGAGAGGAGTCCGTCATGAGCGAGCCGCGCACCACCGGACCGGCCACCGGCGAACAGGACGTGGTGGCCCTGCTGATGCGGCAGCACGAAGAGATCCGTCACCTCTTCCACGAGGTGGAGACGGCCAAGGACGAGGCCCGGCGGGACGCCTTCCGGCGGCTGGTCCACCTGCTGGCGGTGCACGAGACCGCCGAGGAGGAGGTCGTCCACCCGTACGCGCGCCACGCCTTCGGCGGCGGCGAGGAGGTCGTGAACGAGCGGCTGCTGGAGGAGAAGAAGGCCAAGGAGGCGCTCGCCCGTCTGGAGCACCTCGACCCGGACGACGCCGGGTTCCTGCCGCAGCTCCAGGCACTGCGCCGGGACGTGGAGGCGCACGCCGACGCGGAGGAGCGCGAGGAGTTCGGCCACCTGCGGGCGGTGAAGGACGCGACCAAGCTGCGCGGCCTGGCCGCGGCGGTCCGCGCGGCGGAGGCGGTCGCCCCCACGCACCCGCACTCCGGCACCGAGTCCGCGGCCAAGAACCTCGCGGCCGGGCCGTTCGCCGCCGTCGCCGACCGGGTGAAGGACGCGATGCGCAGGGCCGGGGAGAAGTAGGCCGCTCCCGGCCCGGACGCCGGGGCCCGCCCCCGGACGCCAAGGCCCGCCCCGCGCCAGGGCCCGTCGCCGGGAGCCGCCCGTCCCTCCGGGACCGCCCCGGACAGCACCCCCACCCGATCCACCCCCAGGACCCACCCGAAGCAGAGTTCCCCACCGCCTGGAGGCCCGATGACCCAGAGCACACCCGCCGGCCCCGCGCGTTCCGACCGGCCCGCCGAGACACCCGACCGGGCGGGCCGCCCCCGCGTCGTGATCGTCGGGGCCGGGTTCGCGGGGTACCAGTGCGCCCGTACGCTCGCCAAGAAGGCACGCGGCGCCGTGGAGATCGTGCTGGTCAACCCCAACGACTACTTCCTCTACCTGCCCCTGCTGCCCGAGGTCGCGGCCGGCGTGCTGGAGCCGCGCCGGGTGTCGGTGTCCCTGACCGGCACGCTGCCGGGCGTCCGTCTCGTCCTCGGCCAGGTGACCGGCGTGGACCTGACGAGCCGTCGCGTGACGTACACCGATCCGGAGGCGAACACCGGCACCCTCGGGTACGACCGGCTGGTGCTGACCGTCGGCAGCGTCAACAAGCTGCTCCCCATCCCGGGCGTCACCGAACACGCGCACGGTTTCCGGGGGATGCCCGAGGCCCTGTACCTGCGCGACCACGTCACCCGGCAGATCGAGCTGGCGGGGGCCGCCCGCGACCCCGCCGAGCGGACCGCGCGGACCACCTTCGTCGTGGTCGGCGCGGGGTACACGGGCACGGAGGTGGCCGCCCACGGCGTGCTGTTCACCGACGCGCTCGCCCGGCAGAACGCCGGGCTGCGCGGCGACCGCCGCCCCCGCTGGATGCTGCTGGACCTCGCCGACCGCATCCTGCCCGAACTGGACCCGCGGCTCTCCCACACCGCCCACCGGGTGCTGCGCAAGCGCGGGGTGGAGGTCCGCACCGGCACCTCCGTCAAGGAGGCCACGTCGGACGGCGTGCTGCTGGACGACGGGTCGTTCGTCGCCAGCCGGTCCCTGATCTGGTGCGTCGGGGTGCGCCCCGACCCGTTGGTCGCCTCGATGGGCCTGCCGACCGAACGCGGCCGGCTGTGCGTGGACGAGTACCTGGCGGTGCCCGGCTGCACCGACGTGTGGGCCTGCGGCGACGCCGCCGCCGTCCCCGACCTGACCCGTCCCGGTCAGCTCACGCCGATGACGGCCCAGCACGCCCAGCGTCAGGGCCGGGTCGCCGCCGAGAACGTCGCCGCGTCCTTCGGGCGGGGCACGCCGCGCCCGTACGCCCACCACGACCTGGGCTTCATGGTCGACCTCGGGGGCATCCAGGCCGCCGCGAACCCGCTGCACGTTCCGCTGTCGGGCCCCGTCGCCAACGTCGTGACCCGCGGCTACCACCTCCTGGCGATGCCCGGCAACCGCGTCCGGGTCGCCGCCGACTGGACGCTGGACGCGCTGCTGCCGCGCCAGGGCGTCCAGCTCGGGCTGGTGCGCTCCTGGTCGGTGCCGCTGGACACCGCCACGCCGGAACTCGCCCGGGTACCGGGCGGACCGGAGGAGAGCGGGGACCATCATCAGGACGGGGAGCGCCGCCAGGACGCGGGCCGCCGCCCGGACGAGGGCCACGGCCGCCGTCCGGACGGGGAGCCCCCGCGCGCCGCGCGCTCCGGACCGGCCGCCACGCCCCCGTCCGCGGAGGCGACCCGGCCGCCCGGGGAACCCCCGTCCGCCCAGGCCACCGACCCGAACGCCCCGCACCGGCCAGAACCCCCGAACCACCCGCAGACCCCACAGGAATCACAGGACACACCGCAGGACTTACCGCGGTCGCAGGACGCACCGCGACCGGAGGAGCCCCACCGCCCCGGGACGTCCACACCGTCCACACCCCAGCCACCCGTCACACAGCAGCGGACCGGGGGGCCGCCCCACCACGGAGGACGAGCATGAGCACCCACCCCCACGACCCGGCCGGCCCCGAGGGCCGCGCCCGCCACGACCGGATGCGCGAGCTGGCCCGGCAGCTGCGCGTGGACTCCGTACGCGCCGCGGACACCGCGGGCTCCGGGCACCCCACCTCCTCCCTGTCCGCCGCCGACCTGATGGCGGTGCTGCTCGCCGGGCACCTGCGGTACGACTTCAACGCGCCCGAGAACCCCGGCAACGACCACCTGATCTTCTCCAAGGGCCACGCCTCGCCCCTCCTGTACTCCCTGGGCAAGGCCGCCGGCGCGATCAGTGACGAGCAACTGCTCACCTACCGCAAGCACGGCAGCATCCTGGAGGGCCACCCCACCCCGCGCATCCCATGGGTGGACATCGCCACCGGCTCCCTCGGCCAGGGGCTGCCCGTCGGCGTGGGCGTGGCCCTGGCCGGGCAGCGCCTGGACCAGGTGCCCTACCGGGTCTGGGTGCTGTGCGGCGACAGCGAGATGGCCGAGGGCTCGATGTGGGAGGCGTTCGAACACGCCGGGTACGAACGGCTGGCGAACCTCACCGCCATCATCGACGTCAACCGCCTGGGCCAGCGCGGCCCCACCCGCCACGGCTGGGACCTGGAGGCGTACGCCCGCCGCATCCGCGCCTTCGGCTGGCACGCGATCGAGATCGACGGCCACGACACGGAGGCCGTCGACCGCGCCTACGCCGAGGCCGCGTCCACCACCGGCCAGCCCACCGCGATCATCGCCCGCACCCACAAGGGCTACGGCGTGTCCGCGGTGGACGACAAGGAAGGCGCGCACGGCAAGCCGGTGCCCGACGCCCAGGACGCCATCGCCGAGCTGGGCGGCCGGAAGGAGGACCTGCGGATCGAGGTGAGCCCGCCCCTGGACACCGAACGGCGGCTGCGCACCGGCCGGGGCGATCCCGACCTCCCCCAGTACAAGGTCGGTGACGCGGTCGCCACCCGCACCGCGTTCGGCGAGGCGCTGGCGGCGCTGGGCACCGCGCGCGGCGACGTGGTGGCCCTGGACGGCGAGGTCGCCGACTCCACCCGTGCCCAGTTCTTCGCCGACGAGCACCCCGAGCGGTTCTTCGAGTGCTACATCGCCGAGCAGCAGATGGTGGCCGCGGCCATCGGCCTGCAGGTACGGGGCTGGGTGCCGTTCGCGGCCACCTTCGCCGCCTTCTTCACCCGCGCGTACGACTTCATCCGGATGGCGGCGATCAGCCGGGCGGACATCTGCCTGGTCGGCTCGCACGCCGGGGTCGCCATCGGGGAGGACGGCCCCTCCCAGATGGGGCTGGAGGACCTGGCGGCCTTCCGCGCCGTGCACGGCAGCACCGTCCTGTGCCCGTGCGACGCCAACCAGACGGCCCGGCTGGTCGCCGCCATGGCCGAGTCGCGCGGCATCCGCTACCTGCGGACCATGCGCGGCAACTCGCCGGTCGTCTACGGCCCGCAGGAGACCTTCCCGATCGGCGGCAGCAAGACGCTGCGGGCCAGCGACGAGGACCAGGTCACCATCGTGGCCGCGGGCGGCAGCGTGCACGAGGCGCTGAAGGCCGCCGACGTACTGGCCGGCGAGGGCCTGGCCGCCCGGGTCATCGACCTGTACTCCGTCAAACCGGTGGACACCCGGGCGCTGCGCGAGGCGGCCCAGGCCACCCGCCGCCTGATCACCGTCGAGGACCACCGCCCCGAAGGCGGCCTGGGCGACGCGGTCATGGAGGCGTTCAGCGACGGCCGCCCGGTCCCGCAACTGGCCCGGCTGGCCGTGCGCACCATGCCCGGCTCCGCGACCGCCGCCGAACAACTGCGCGCCGCGGGCATCGACGCGGAGGCCATCGCGGCCACGGCCCGGGGCCTGGTGACCCCGACGACGACAACCTGAGGGCTCGTCACCAACTGACGCACCGTCAACAGCGGGCGGGAGTTCCGGAAGGGAACGCCCGCCCGCTCCCGTATGCCCGCCCCCGCCGCACCGCCGCAGCGGCCCCTCCCGTACCCTGCTCCCCGATCGATCGCCGCGCGCCCCGGGGCCGCGGCGATCGCGCTGACCGGACCGACCGGCCGGTCACAGCGATAACGAGGGGAGCGCGGGGGACCGTGCACAAGTACCGAATACGACGTGCGGGGACGGCGATCGCGGCACTGATGGCGATGGTCGCGGCGGCGGCCCCGGCGGAGGCGCAGCCCGCCGGGTCCTACGGCGCCACCACGTCGGTGGGCGTCCACAACGCCTACGAGAAGAACAAGTACCCCTACTTCGCCGACGCGTTGGACTCCGGAGCCTCGCTCCTGGAGCTGGACGTGTGGACCAACAGCCTGGGCCGCTCCTGGCGGGTCTCGCACAGCAACCCGCTGGGGAACAACAACAACTGCGCCGCCGCCGGCACCTCCGCCGAACTGCGCGCCAACAAGCGCGACCAGGACCTCGGCGGCTGCCTGGCCGACATGAAGGCGTGGCACGACGCCAACCCCGGCCACCGGCCGATCATGGTCAAGGTCGAGATGAAGGACGGCTTCAACGGCCGGGCCCAGCGCGGCCCGGCCGAGTTCGACGCCCTGGTCCGCAAGCACCTGGGTGACGCTGTCTACGGGCCCGGCGACCTGATCGGCAAGCACGCCGGACTCGACCAGGCCGTCCAGGCGAACGGCTGGCCCACCCGGTCCGCGCTCGCCGGGAAGTTCCTGTTCGAGCTGATCCCCGGCACGGTCGAGGAGGGCAACCCGCTCGACAAGCTGTGGACCGACCGCGAGTACGCCATCCACCTCGACTCCCTCGCCAAGCAGGGCAAGCTCGCGCAGGCCACCGCCTTCCCGGCGGTGCACGGCGCGGCGGCCGGCGACCCGCGCACCCGCTACACGGACGCCGCGCTGCGCCCCTGGTTCGTGGTCTTCGACGGTGACGCGGCGACGTACCTGGGCGGCACCATCGACACGTCCTGGTACGACCGCCGCCACTACCTGGTGATCATGACCGACGCGCACAAGGTGCCCCCGGCCATCGACGGCACCAAGCCCACCGAGGCCGAGGCCAAGGCCCGCGTCGACCTGATGGCCAAGGGACACGCCAGCATCGCGACCGCCGACTGGTACCCGCTGCCGCAGGTCCTGAAGACCGTGGTGGCGCGGGGGGCCTGAGTCAGTTTCATCCCGTGTGGGCGGCCCTTGCGCGGCGGGCTGCCCACACGGGCGCGGTCGCGGGCGTGCCTGACGGTTGCTGCGGCGTGGGGGGGCTCTCCACCCCGTTCTTGTCATGCTCATGCCGTAAACATTTCGCGTTACTCCACGGCGGACGAAAAGGCCCCGCGACTCGGACACATCGCCCGGCCGCCCGGCCGACGACCGCCGTGATCGGCGACTCACTAACCGATCGGTCAGTTAACTGACCGATCGGTTAGAGTGATCGCACCTACGAGGGGAGTTGTGGCATGGAACGCACCACCGTTTGCGTCGTGGGCGGCGGCCCGGCGGGCATGATGCTCGGATTGCTGCTGGCCAGGGCGGGGCTGGACGTCACGGTTCTGGAGAAGCACAAGGACTTCCTGCGGGACTTCCGCGGCGACACCGTCCACCCGTCGACCCTGCGGCTGCTGGACGAACTGGGCCTGGGCGAACGGTTCGCCGCGCTCCCGGCCCGCCACCTCGAAGAGATGTACATGCGGATCGGCGACACCACCGTGGTCGCGGCCGACTTCCGCCGCCTCCCCGGACGGCACCGCTGCATCGCGATGGTGCCGCAGTGGGACTTCCTCGATCTGCTGGCGAGCGCCGCGGCCGAGGAACCGACCTTCACCCTGCGGATGAGCACGGCCGTCACCGGCCTGCGCACCGAGGCGGGCCGGGTGACCGGCGTCCACCTGGTGGACGAGGAGGGCCGGCCCGGGGAACTCGCCGCCGACCTGACCGTCGCCTGCGACGGGCGCGACTCGCTGGTCCGCCGCGCGGCCGGTCTCCGCCAGGTCGGCTTCGACGTCCCGATGGACGTCTGGCAGGTACGGGTACCCGCCCAGCCCGACAGCGGGAAGGAGGGCAAGGTCTTCGCCCGCTTCGGCGGCGGCCAGGCGGCGGTCACCATGGACCGGGGCGACTACTACCAGACCTCCTACCTGATCCCGAAGGGCCGGGACCGGGAACTGCGCGCCCGCGACATCCAGTGGCTCCGGGACCGGCTCGGCGAACTGTTCGACTGGGGCCCCGATGTGACAAACGCCATCGGCTCCTGGGACGAGGTCAAGCTGCTGGAGGTGACGATGGGCCGACTGCCCCGGTGGCACCGGCCCGGCCTGCTCTGCATCGGGGACGCGGCCCACACCATGTCCCCGGTCGGCGGCGTCGGCGTCAACCTCGCCGTCCAGGACGCGGTCGCGGCGGCCCGCCTCCTCGCCGGGCCGCTGCGCCGGGGACGGGTGACCACGGCGGACCTGGCCCGGGTGCAGAAGCGGCGCTGGCTCCCGATGGCGGTGACCCAGAAGTCCCAGATCGGCGAACACGAGATGCTGCTGCGCCCGGCCCTCGACGACACCCTGAGCGGCGACCGCCTCCCGGCCCCCCTGCGACTGCTGCGCCGGGTCCCCGCACTGCGGACGGTGACGGGCTACATCGGCGGCATCGGCATCCGCCCCGAGCACGCGCCGGACTTCGCCCGGAGGTGACGCGGGCCGGGCGGGGGCGGCTCACAGTGGGGGAGGGGCGGCCGGGCTGACCGGCCAGGCCGGAAAGCGTCCCGAACGAACCAGCGCCCCCGCCCCGCCTGTCAACCGCCCCGGTGCTCGATCGCGTACCTCGTGAACGTCTCCAGCTCGTCGGCCGCCGCGTCCAGGTCCAGTTCCGGGTGCGCGAGCCAGTGGGAGATCACGCCGTCGATGGCGCCGCCGATCGCCAGCGCCACCGCCTGAGTGTCGAAGTCCCGCAGCTGACCGGTCTCCTGGCCCGCCGCCAACAGCCGGGCCAGCTCCTGCCAGCGGTCGTGGGTGTCGTGGGAGCCCGGCGTCTTCAGACGCGTGCCGCCGGCGTCGTCCAGCAGCATTTCGGTGATGACCCGTACGTGGCGGCGGTTGGCCTGCTGGTAGCCGATCATCGCGCGGACGTAGGCGATGACGGCGGCGAGCGGGTCGGGCGCCGCCGCGACCCGCTCGGTGACGTGCGCGGTGAACCGCTCCAGCACGTGTTCCAGCGTCGCCCGGGTCAGATTGTCCTTGGACGAGAAGTGGTACAGCACGGCGGCCTTGGAGATCCCGGCCCGCTCGGCGATGGCCGCCAGCGAGGTGGCGGGGTAGCCACGGGTGGAGATCAGGTCGATGGTGCACTGCACGAGCTGCTCCCGGCGGGCCCGCTCCGTGAAGGTGGGGTTCCCGGCATCGGCACCGGCTCCGCGCGGACCGGTCATCGTCTCGCCACCCTCGCCTCTCCGCCCGTCTCCCGGACGTCCTCGCACGTCGGCGCGCCCGCGCCGGTCACCACCAGACCGTACACCGGGGGGCGGGACGGTGATCGGGCGGGCGCGGGGGACGGGAAGGGGCGCGGTCGTCCGGACGGGACGGGAACCCGCGAGGCGGGAACGTGCGAAGGCGGACGGGGCGCGAACGAACGCGGACGGCCCGAGACGGCCCGTTCAGCAAGCGGCGGCGCCGCGCAGCCGCGTCAGGGGCAGCCAGCAGTGCGCGCTGGTCCGCAGCATCTCCTCGTCGGTCGCGAACGCCTTGAGCGCCTCTTCGGAGACGGGCCGGCGCGGCACCGCCTGCGGCCACGGCCGGGTCGTGAAGACGGCGTACGCCCGGCCGCGCGCCCGCACCGCCGCCAGCCACTCCGCCGTCACCTTGGACTGCAACGTCGTGCCCGGCAGCGTCAGCACCGCCCGGTCGGCCTGCGCCAGCAGCGTCACCGGGAGGCCGGGCACCTCCGAGCCGTCCGTGACGTCGTCGCCGATCGGCAGCCTGGCCCGTTCGAGCAGCCGTTTCATCGCTGCCGTGCCCGCCTCCGGGCCGTCGCACCCGTCGCCCAGCGAGTACGTCAGGAGGAAGGCGACATCCCGTCCGTCCAAGTAGTGCTCGCCGCTCCAGGCGATCATCAGGAAGGTGCCCAGGGGGCCCCGCTGGGCGCTGCCGCCGATGGTCCGGGGTGAGGTCATGGCCGGCACCCTAGCCGCCGGCCACGGCCCTTCGTACGGCTGTTTCACCCGGTCGGAGCAGTGATCGCGGCCAACTCCGCCGAACGGGGCGGGCCGCCGCACGGACGAGCGAGCGCGCCCGCGCGACGTGGCCGGCCGGGGTGGGCGTCAACCCTGCGAACGGTCGCGGTCGCTGTCTCCGCCGGCACCGGCGCCGAACTGGCCCCGGAGCTTGTCCTGCGCGGTGTCGACCTGACCGCTGTACTTGCCCTGAGTGCGCTCGTCGAAGGCGTCTCCCGCCTTGTCGATGCCCTTGCCGGCCTGGTCCTCGTGGCCCTTGAGCATCTGCTTGAGCTTGTCCATCACCGACATCGTCGTCCTCCTTCGGTGTGGGGCGCCCCCGCCTCTCCAGGATCACCGCATCTCAGGTGTCACGCATCCCGCCGGGGCGGTGGCGCCGCCGCCCGCCCGCACGGCGTCCACGGTCGCCTGGTGCAGCGCGCGGCTCTCCGCCTCGGAGGCCGCCGGGACGGGGCTGCCGCGCAGCGTGAACCAGTCCTGCGCCCCGGTGTACTGCACCGCGAGGTGCGCCTGCCCCTCGGTCCAAGTGGTGTGCACGGTGACATCGCCGTTGATCAGACCGACCTCGTCGGTGGCCACCCCGCCGGCCCCGGCGATCACCCCGCAGGTCGTCCACGCAGCAAACATCGCGTTCCGCCTCTCCGCCTTCTCGCCGACCCGGCACGCCGGGTCACTGGAGACGGTGACGCGGAGGTGCGGGACACGGCGCGGTACCTTTCTCCCATTATGTGAGATTTAGAGAAAAAAGCCCCTATGTGGGGCCTGCGATGGCGTGCCGTGGGGGCGTGAGGCGCTGGAGAAAGCGCCGTTGTTTGTGCACGTACGCCGTGCTGCGGGGGCGTGCGCCGTTGTGCGCTGGTTTATGGTTAAACTTAACGAGTGAGCGGATGACGCGAGGCGTCCCGTCCGCCACCCCTGTGCCGCCCCGGCCGGTCCCCCCGCCGGCCGGGGCATTCCCTTTCCTCGCGGGCCGCGATGCCGTCCGGCGGTCCCGGCGCCGGGAAGGCGCGCTCACAGGTGAGGGAAGAGCTCCGTGAACGGTTCCGTGGTCGCCGCGATGCCGCGGCTGAACGGGGCGTCGAAGTCCCAGACGAGGAAGAGCAGGAAGGCGATCAGGGCGCTGAACACCCCTGCCACCACCAGCTCGCGCGCCGACCGGCGGATCTGCAGGGCGAACAGCATCCCCATCGTGATCACGGCCCCGATGATCAGGCCGAACCACACCACCGACGGCAGGGTCGCCCCCGTACTGTCCGCGCGCGCGTTGCGCGCGTCGTCCGCCGCCGCCACCTGGTCCAGCAGGGGCTGGTAGGACTCGCTCTCGAAGTCGTTGCCGGGCCGGTGGTCGGTGACGTCCGCCCGCACCTTGCCCAGCAGCACCGTGCCCTGCCGGGTCACCTGCTGCCGGGAGGCCATGACCGGCCATTCGCGGTGGACGACGTGCGCGACGTAGCGGTCGATGTCGGCGCGGATGTGGTCGCGCACCGGCGCCGGGTATACCCGGACGCGTTCGCTCACCTCGTGCAGCGCCTGGGCCTCCTTGCGGACGGTGTCCTCGGCGGCGCCCCGGGCCTCCCAGACGCCGGCGATGGCGAGCCCGAGGACGATGGCGTACACGACGCCCACCATCATCGTCATGTACTCGATGACGTCGGGCGTCTCCGTCGTGTCCTCGTCCTCACCGATGCGGCGCTGCCGCAGGACGATGATGATCAGGACGACGGCGCACGCCGCGGCCATGGCGATGCTCAGCACCAGCCATTCGGACATGGGGACCTCCTTACGAGGAGCGGCGTCCGGAGGAACCGGACGAGGAACGTGAACGGGGCCGCAGGGCCACCGCGGCCAGCACGGCCGGAGCGGTGATCAGCAGCAGGCTGGTGACCATCGACTGCTCGCCGTGCGCCGGCTCCGCGCTCGCCGGCCGGTGGTACGGCGGCCGGGGACGGGGCGAGGGCGACGGCGGGGCAGTGGTGGGTGGCGCCGGTGGAGTGGGCGGCACCGGGCGGGCGGGAACGGGCGACGGCGGCCGGGGCGCCACCGGAGGCGCGGGCCGTGGCGGCCGGGGCGGTTTCGGAGGCGGCGGAGGCGCGGGCCGGGCTGGGGGTGCGGTGGGGGACGGCGGCGGCGCGGGCGGGGAGGGCGTAGGGGACGGGGGAGGAGGCGGAGGCGGCTTCGGCGGAGCCGGGGGAGACGGAGAGGGAGGCGGCGACGGAGAGGGAGGCGGCGACGGAGGTGGGGGAGTCGGGCTCGGGGAGGAGCAGGAGGACTCCTCGTCGGGCGGCGGCGCCCCGGCCCAGGCGCAGTTGCCCTGCCCGTCGTCGGCGCCGCTGCCGCCATGTCCGTCGCCGCTCGTGGGCGGCGGGGACGGCCGTACGGGCCGGGCGCCGAGGGCGTCGCCCCTGCCCTCCCCGGCCCATGCCCCTTCGGGAGGGATGCCACCGCCGCCGTCGTCCCCGGCGTACGCCGGGCCGCTCAGGGCCAGGACCGCGAGGGCGGCCGCGGCGGCGGCCATCCGGGAGTGGCGGCCGGCGCGTGATGATCCGTTAAGCACATGCACGTCGAAATCCTGCGCGAGACCGGCGGCGGCCAGCCTCCGCAGCCAGCCGATTCCCCCGAAGGGCGACATCCCGTACGGTCGCGTGTGTGACGGTAGTTGAGGTGTTCACCCCGCGGACCTACGCCACCGACGTGCCGTACGCGCTGTTCCGCGAGCTGCGCGCGACGCGTCCCGTGTGCCGGATCGACGAGCCGGCCGTCGACGGCTGGCCGGCCGGGCCCGGTTACTGGGCGGTGCTGCGGTACGCGGACGTCCGGCACGTCCTGCGGTCGCCCGACCTGTACTCCTCGCACCTGGGGGCGACCCAGATACGCGACCCGGACACCGAGCGGGACCTGCGGTTCGTCCGCTCGATGATGCTCAACCAGGACCCGCCCGAGCACAGCCGGACGCGCCGCGTCGTCGCCGCGGCCTTCACGCCGCGCGTCTTGGGGGAGTTGGCGGCGGCCATCGACGCGCGGGCGCGCGAGCTGGTCGGAGAGGTGGCCGAGCGGGGCGAGGCGGACTTCGTGGCGGTCGCCGCGGACCTCCCGGTGTGGACGCTGGCCCGCGTCATGGGCGTCCCCGAAGAGGACCGGCGGCTGCTCCAGGACTGGGCGGACCGGATCATCGGCTACCAGGACGCCGACCACGCCGCGGCGAGCACCGCGGACCCCGCGCTGTTGAGTCCGCTGGGCCGGTTCGCCCTGGAGCACCGCCCAGCCCTGGGGGTCCGTCCGGACGGCCGGCCGGTCAACCCGCGTTCCCGGGAAGCGCTGGCCGACATGTTCGCGTACGCCCACGCGCTGGCCGAGCGGCCGGAGCCGGGCAGCATCATGGCGCGGATGCGGGAGGGCGGGCTGTCCCGGGCGGAGTTCGAGAACATGTTCTTCCTCTTCGCGGTGGCCGGGAACGAGACGCTGCGCAACGGCATCCCGGGCGGGCTCCTCACCCTGCTCCGCCACCCGGACGCGTTCGCGCGCCTCCAGAGGCAACGCGAGTTGATCGCCCCGGCCGTCGAGGAGATGCTGCGGTACTGGCCGCCCGTGATGAACTTCCGGCGGACCGCGACCGCCGACACCACACTCGGCGGGCAGCGCATCGCGCGCGGCGAGAAGGTCGTCGTCTACCACGCGTCCGCCAACCGGGACGAGACGGTCTTCCCCGACCCCGACCGGTTCGACATCGCCCGCACCCCCAACGACCACCTGAGTTTCGGCTACGGCCCGCACTTCTGCCTGGGCGCGCGGCTCGCCCGCCTCCAGATGCGCGCCGTCCTGCGGCACGTCCTGGACCTGCTGCCCGGCCTGGAACTCGCGGGTGAGCCGGTCCGGTTGGTGTCCAACTTCCAGAACGGGCTCAAGCACCTGCCGGTCCGGGCGGGCGGAAGGGGGCGTTGACCCGGACCGGGGGCGGATGCCCGTTGGGACACCGGGCCGGACCGCGACCGGACGGGGAAGCGGACGCCCCCGTGGCGCGACCGGAGGGGGGCGCGGACGGCACCAGGCCGACCCGCGCCCCCTGCTCCCGCCCCCTCGCCCCTACTCCTCCCGCACCGACAGCGACAGCGCGAACCGCCCCGCCGTGTCCGTCCACCACCGGTGCAAGGTGAGCCCGGCGGCGGCGAGTTCGGCGCGGACGCCCTCCTCGCGGAACTTGGCGGAGACCTCCGTCCGGATCTCCTCACCCTCCTCGAAGCCGATCACGAGGTCGAGCGCGGGGATCTTGACGCTCAGCTCCTTGCGGGCCCGCAGCCGCATCTCGATCCACTCCCGCTCCGCGTCCCAGAGGGCGACGTGGGTGAAGGCCGACGGGTCGAAGTCGGCGCCGAGTTCGCGGTTGAGGACCGACAGGACGTTCTTGTCGAAGGCGGCGGTCACGCCCTCGGCGTCGTCGTACGCGGCGAGCAGCGTCCTCTCGTCCTTGACGAGGTCGGTGCCGAGCAGCAGGGCGTCGCCGGGGGACAGCATGGCGTGGACGGACTTCAGGAACGCGGCCCGCTCCCCGGGCAGGAGGTTGCCGATGGTGCTGCCCAGGAAGGCCAGCAGCCGCGGCCCCGGGGCAGCCGGCAGGGTGAGGCCCCGCTGGAAGTCGGCCACCAGGGCGTGCACGGTCAGGCCGGGGTGGTCGGCCAGCAGGGCGCGGCCGGCGGCGGTCAGGGCGGTCTCGCTGACGTCGACGGGGAGGTAGGTCTCCAGCGTCGGCAGCGCGCGGATGAGGTGGCGGGTCTTGTCGGAGGACCCCGAACCCAGCTCGACGAGGGTGCGGGCGCCGGTCGCCGCGGCGATCTCGGCGGCGCGGGCGCGCAGGATCTCGCGTTCGGCCCGGGTGGGGTAGTACTCCGGCAGCGTGGTGATCCGGTCGAACAGGGCGCTGCCGCGGGCGTCGTAGAACCACTTGGGCGGCAGGTGCTTGGGTGTGCGCGTCAGCCCCTCGGTGACGTCCGCGCGCAGGGCGGCGGCGGTGGCGTCGGCGGGCAGGACGCGGGTGACGGTCAGGCTCACGCGGTGGGCTCCTTGAGCGGGGTGAGGAGGACGTCGGTGGGGGTGGCGGCCAGCAGCGTGCGGTCGGGGACCTCGACCCAGTGCGGCGCGTCGTCGTACGGCTCGGAGGCGACGGTGGTGCCGCGCCCCGGCTCGTGGCGGTAGAAGAGGGTGTCGCCCCAGGTGGTGGCGGTGATCGTGGTCCCGTCGGTGAGCAGCAGGTTCAGCCGTGAGCCGGGGGCCGCGGCGGCCACCGGGCGGACGGTCTCGGCCAGCGCCTGGGACGGGTCCAGCCCGTCCGCCAGCAGGCCGTGCACCAGCGCCCACACGAACGCGGAGTCGCAGCGGGCCTGGAGGCCCAGCAGCGTCTCGGGCGGCAGCCCGGCCGCCAGCGGGGCCAGGGACCGGGGCCAGCCGCGCACCGCGCCGTTGTGGCTGAACAGCCAGGGCCCGGCCGCGAACGGCGCGGTGGCCGCCTCGGCGTCCGCGCCGGACTCGGTGGCGTCGCGCACGGCCGCGAGCAGCGCGCCGGTGCGCACCACCCGGGCCAGGTCGAGCAGCGAGCCGTCGGCCCAGATGGGCCCGGCCCGGCGGTAGCGGGCGGGCACCGGGTCGCCCGGCGCGTACCAGCCGATGCCGAAGCCGTCGGCGTTGACGGTGCCGTGCGCCTGGTGGCGGGGTGCCCAGGACTGCCGGTACAGCCCGTGCGGCGGCCGGACGATCAGCTCGCCGATGGGCACGTCCGCCCCGACGTAGGCGAGGTGGCGGCACATCAGGGGCACCGCCCGGTGGGGCGGTGCCTGACAGGGGCGCTCACGAGGCCTCCGGTTCGGCGTCGCGGGCGGTGCGGAAGCCGGAGAAGATCTGGCGGCGCACCGGCAGGTCCCAGTTGCGGAAGGTGCCCCGGCAGGCGACCGGGTCGACGGCGAACGAGCCGCCGCGCAGCACCTTGTAGGGGCCGCCGAAGAACACCTCCGAGTACTCCCGGTAGGGGAAGGCCCTGAAGCCCGGGTAGGGGAGGAAGTCGCTGGATGTCCACTCCCACACGTCCCCCAGCATCTGCCGCACGCCGTAGCGCGACTCGCCCTCCGGGTAGCTGCCGACGGGGGCCGGGCGCAGGTGCCGCTGGCCGAGGTTGGCGCGGTCCGGGGTCGGGTCCTGATCGCCCCACGGATAGCGCAGCGACCGGCCGGCGATCGGGTCGTGCCGGGCGGCCTTCTCCCACTCGGCCTCGCTGGGCAGCCGGCGCCCGGCCCAGCGGGCGTACGCGTCGGCCTCGTACCAACTCACGTGCAGAACCGGTTCGTCGAGCGGGACCGGCTCGATGACGCCGAACCGGCGGCGCAGCCACCGGCCGCCCTCCCGCCGCCAGAACAGCGGGGCTTGGAGCCCGTGCCGGCGGATCTGGTCCCAGCCCTCGGCGGCCCACCAGCGCGGGTCGTGGTACCCGCCGTCCTCGATGAAGTTCAGGTACGCCCCGTTGGAGACGGGGGTGGTGTCGATGAGGAACGCCGGGACCAGGCGGCGGTGCGCGGGCCGTTCGTTGTCCAGGGCCCACGGTTCGGCGGAGGTGCCCATCGTGAAGGCGCCCGCCGGTATCAGCACCTCGTGGGGCAGCACCCCGTCCGAGGTCACCGGTGGGTCGGGGGCGGTGAGCACGGCGGGCCCGCGGCGCAGTTGATGGGTGATCAGCATGGTCTCGTCGTGCTGCTGCTCGTGCTGCGCGATCATGCCGAACGCGAAGCCGGAGTCCAGCAGCGGCCCGCCGCGCAACTCGGCGCGTTCCAGGATGTCCAGCACCCGCCCCCGGACGTCGGCCACGTAACCGCGTGCCTCGGTGGGCGCCAGCAGCGGCAGGGACGGGCGCTCGGCGCGCGGATGCTGGAAGGCGTCGTAAACGGAGTCGATCTCCGGGCGGAGCGGGTCATGTCCGCCGACGGCGCGCCACAGCCACAGTTCCTCCTGGTTGCCGATGTGCGCCAGGTCCCACACGAGCGGGGACATCAGGGGCGAGTGCTGGGCGGTGAGGTCGTCCTCCTCGACGCAGGAGGTGAGCAGTTCGGTCCGGGCGCGGGCGGCGAGCAGCGCGTCGGCCGCGCGGGCGCGGAGGGTTTCGGGGTCGTCCGTCAGGAATGCCACGGGGTGTCCTTCCCAAAGGTGGTCCGGGGGTCGTGCGCGGGCGGGGCCGCGCTGCCGCTGGAGGCGCCGGGCGGGTCGTCCGCCGCGTCGAGGAGGTCGTCGGCCGGACATCGCCCGCGGGCCACGTACCGTTCGGTGTACGCGGCCACGGCGGCGGTGACCTCAGCGGAGGCGCCCCTCCGGGGCAGCGCCTCCAAGGCCGTCTCGAAGCAGGCGAGCGCCGCGGCGTGCAGCTCCGGGTCGCCCAGCGCCCGGCGCGCGGCGTGCCGCCACAAGGGATTGCGGGGCGCGGGCCGGGCACCGGCCGTCTCGGCAAGCGGCTTGACGATCCGGTAGGCGCGCTCGGCGGCCTCCGGGTCGTCGAACAGCGCCGCCGTGACGGCCAGCGGCACGATCCAGCCGCCGTCGCCCGGCTGCGCGTCGATCATCCGCAGTTCCAGATGGCCGCGCGGCCGTACCGGTGGGAAGAGCGTCGTGACGTGGTAGTCGAGGTCCTCCAGGGTCGGGGGCCGGGGCACGCCCGTGCGCGCCCACTCGCGGAAGGTGAGCCCCGCCGGCGCGTCCCAGGGGCCCCGCTCGGACCGGACGCACATCACGGGCGCGTCCAGGACGTACGCGGCCCAGGCGGCGCGCGGGTCCGCCTCCTCCGGCGGGGCGAGCGTGCGGGCCGGGTCGAGCTGGGACCACACGAGCTGGCGGGTGGAGCGGTGGCCCGTCGGGCACCCCTCGCTGACCGGCGAGTTGGCGAAGGCCGCGACGAGCACCGCGCCCAGCAGGTGCGCCAGCCGCCAGCGGCGTCCGTGGCCGAGCGGCCCCGGCTCCTCGTACCCGGCGTCCACGCAGACCTGGACGGAGGCGGTGTTGCCCATCATCGCCCGCCCGGCCGTGCCCCAGCGGTCGAAGTACGTCTCCATGGCGTCGTAGCGCGGACTGGCCAGCACGCGGTGCGGGGGGTGCCAGGGGTTGTGACCGTGACCCGCCATGCCCAGTCCCCGGGCCCGGAGGGCGGGGCGGACGAGGGCGAGGTCGGCGCGGACGGACTCCACGCAGTCGGTGAGGGAGGTGGCGGGCCGCGAGCTGAGCTCCAGCTGGCCGCCGGGTTCGAAGGTGAGGGCCGACCGCAGGGGCAGGTCCCGCAGTGCGGTGGCCGCGTCGTGCAGACGAGCCGGTTCGAGAGGACATCGGGGTTCACGCGCGTCGTGCAGAAGCCATTCGACCTCTACTCCGATGCGCCGGGGCGGCCCTGTCTTGAAGCAGATGCCGCGCAGGTGGGCCTCCAGTTTCGCGCCCGTGATGGCTTCCGGTCCGGGCATGGGCTCCGACCTCTTTCCGGGTGTGGCGGAGTGGTTGCCGGACTCCACCTAATCCCCTGACGGTCGCGTCCTCAAGTACGCCTGGTCGCCGGGCCGGTCGACGGGGGAGGGGGACGGAGCACCCACCAGGTGTTCGTACACTTGAGCGACTTCCCGCCCGGTCGTGGACCTGATGGGAACGCGACGGGCCAGGGCGGAAGAAGGGCGGAGACGTGAGCGGGGCGGACGGTCTGGCGGCGGTGACGGAGGGCACCTACCTCCTGCGCAACGTGGGCAGCGGCCTGCTGCTGGAGGTCGAGGGCGGGCGCAAGGGCAGCGGCGCCAACGTCCGGCAGGGCAAGGAGGACGGTTCCCCGGCCCAGGCGTGGCGGGTGACCGAGGTCCACCCGGGCAGCGCGCTGCGGCACGTCACCAACGTGGGCAGCGGCAAGCGCCTGGACGTCACCGGCGCCTCCACCGAGAACGGCGCCAACGTCCAGCAGTGGAAGGCCAACAACTACGGCGCCCAGGAATGGCTCCTGGAACAGCACGTCGACGCGCCCGGCACCTTCACCCTGATCAACTACGCGAGCGGCCTGCTCCTGGAGGTCGCCGACGACAGCCCGGAACACGGCGCGAACGTGCAGCAGTGGGAGGACCGCGACACTCCGGGGCAGTGGTGGAGGCTGGAGGCCGTCCGGTAGGGCGGCTTGGGGGCCGGGGCGTGGTGCGCGCTCGACGGCATCGACGAGCCGGGCGATCGGCGCGCGGGTCCCGGGACAGCGGGAGCCGGACAGCCATGGACACCTCCATTCGGCGCAACCGGCGCGCCGCGCCCCGCAGGTTCGGGTGAGGCTTGGGCCATGGATCTCCCACCACCGCTCCGCGCCCGCCGCGCCCTCGCGCTCGTGCTGGCCGCGGCGGCGCTCACCGGCCTCCCGACATCCGCCGCGGGCGCGTCGGGGACTCCGTCCCCCGACGAGGCGCCGGGATTCCGGCACGACGCCCTCGCGGGGCAGGGGGCCACCGGCGGCCCCCAGGCGCCGCAAGCTCCCGCCACCAGACCCCGCCGCGCCGTATCGGCCTGGCTCCCGTACTGGGGCGACACCGAGGCCGCCTACCAGGACGCGCGCCGGCACGCCGCGCAGCTGCACACCGTCAGCCCCTTCTGGTACGAGACGACGTCCGACACCGCGATCAAGCGCCAGAAGGGCGCGGGAGCCCGGCGGATCGTCGACGGGCTGCGCGCCGTCGGCATCAAGGTCGTGCCCACCGTCACCGAGACCCTGAACGCCCCCGCGATGGCCGCCCTCCTCCAGGACCCCGCCCGGCGCCGCGCCCACGTGGCCGCGCTCGTCCGCCTGGCGACCGGCGGCGGGTACGACGGCCTCGACCTGGACTACGAGACGATGGCCAACGGCGGCGACGCGACCCAGCGCCGGCGGGTGCGCGACGGCTACGCCGCGCTGGTCGCCGACCTGTGCGCCAGGCTCCGCACGCGGGGCAAGCAGTGCGTGATCACCGCCACGGCGCGCGCCGACGACACCGGCGTGCACGACTACGCCCGGCTCGGCAGGGCCGCCGACCGGCTGCGGCTGATGGGCTACGACCTGCACTGGTCGGGCGGCGCCCCCGGCCCGCTCTCCTCGCCCTCCTGGTACGGCAAGGTGCTGCGGCACGCCGTCGCCACCGTCCCCGTCCGCAAGATCGAGATGGCGTTCCCCGGCTACGGATGGGACTGGACGAAGGGCGCCAAGTCCGCCGCGAAACACCTCACCTGGCATCAGGCGGAGGCCCTGCGCAAACGCGTGAAGGCCCCCTACGGCCTGGACCCCGCCTCCCGCACCCCGCACTTCACCTACCGGGAGGGCACGACCACCCACGAGGTCTGGTACCAGGACGCCCGCGGGGTCGCGGCCCACATCCCGGTACTGAGGAAGTACCGCGTCCGCGCCACGGGCCTATGGGCGCTCGGGTTCGAAGACCCCGCGTTCTGGCGCACGATCCAAAGGGCCGGTGTGGTCGGCCGTCAGCAGCCGTAGCGCCGCCTCGGACGGCGAACCCGGCCGCGCGCTGAGCATCAGCAGCCCGTGCCCCGAACCGTCCGGTGTGCGCGCCACCTCGAAGTCCAGCTCCATGCGGCCCACCAGCGGATGGTGGAACACCTTGACGCCGTACGCGCAGGCGCGCACCGCGTGCCGCGCCCACAACCCGCTGAACTCCTCGCTCTTCATCGACAGCTCCCCGATCAGCTCCGCCAGCCGCGGGTCGTCGGGGTACTGCCCGGCCGCCAGCCGCAGCGAGGACACGGCGCGCCGGGTCTCCTCCTCCCGCCGCGGATACAGCTCGCGGGTGTGCGGGTCCAGGAACAGCAGCCGCTGCGTGTTGGGGCGCTCCTCCGGACGGTCCGGGCTCGCGAAGTCCAGGTGCCCGGCGAACAAGGCGTGCCCCAACCGGTTCCACGCCAGCACGTCGAAGCGGCGGTCCAGCGCCAGCGCCGGCACGCCCTCCAACGCGGCCACGAGCTGCCGGGTGCCGGGCCGGGCGTGCTCGGCGCGCGCGGCGGGCCGCCGTTTGGCCGGCGCCGGACGGGCGAGGGCGCGCAGGTGCGCCCGCTCGTCCTCACTCAGCCGCAACGCCCGGGCCAGCGCGTCCAGCACGCCGTCCGACGCGTTGCGGCTCTGCCCCTGCTCCAGCCGCGTGTAGTACGCCACGCTGACACCGGCCAACTGCGCCAGCTCCTCCCGGCGCAGCCCGGGCACGCGACGACGGGTCCCATAGGAGACCAGCCCGACGTCCTCCGGTTGCAGCCGGGCGCGGCGGGTGCGCAGGAAGTGTCCCAACTCGGCGGGTGTGTCCATGCCATTCAGTGTGCGGGACGACGGGCCGGGGAGCCTGTTCCTGTCAGTACCAGGCTGAGCGTTGGCGGGGCGCCCGCCGACCCGGCGCCCCGCCCTCCGTCTCCTGCCCGACAACCTGTGAGGCGGGACGCCCACCGCGAACCCGCCTCACCTCCACGCAGTCCCCCTCACCAATCCCCGCTGCCGAACCCCCCACCATCCCCACCGAATCCGCCACCATCGCCGAATCCGCCCCCGAAGTCGCCCGGGTCGAAGTCGGAGCCGGTGATGTCGCCGCCGTCGGGGCCGGGGCCCAGGCCGTCGCCGAAGTCGGAGGCGTAGGCGGCGGGGCTCGTCATCATGGTGCCGAGGACGGTGCCCATCAGGAGGCCGGGGAGCATGCCGCCGCCGAAGTAGCCGCCCGCCCAGGGGCCGTAGGCGGGGCCCGCGTCCCAGTAGGGGCGGCGGCCGTCGAGGGTGTCGACCGTGCGGGTCATCGGTTCCTGGCCCGACTCCAGGCGCGTGAGGTCCGCGGCGCAGACCGGGACGGTGCGCGCCGCGCCGCCGGGCGGGGCCCACTGGGCGTCGGCGACCGAGGGGCCGTGCCGGGGGTCGAAGAAGCAGGGCAGCCGGCGTTCCGGCAGCGGCCGGCCCTCGCGCCGGGCGGCCAGCGTGGCCAGGGAGAACCGGCCGTCTTCCAGGGCCTTGGTGACGGCCTGGACGTCGGCGGGGCGCTGGGCCGAGGCCATCGCCGACTTGGCGCTCTCGTACGCGTCCAGGGCGTGGCTGTAGTCGGCGCGCATGGCGTCGTCGGCGCCGGGCTCGCCGGGGCGGAAGTCGAGCCGGTCCAGTTCCTCGCCGAACGCGGTGATGTCCTCGTCCACCACGACCCGCAGCGACTCCAGCGCCGCCCGCTCCTCCTCGGCCCGCTTGCGCCGGTTGCGGCGGACGACGGCGTAGGCGCCCGCGCCGCCCGCCACGACGACCGCGCCCAGGGCGATGGCGGCGCCGGCGCCCGGTCCGCCGTCCGAGGAGCCGCCCCAGGCGTCGGGGGCGTGCCCGCGCGCCTGCTGGACGGCGGAGTCCACGAAGCTGGTCAGCCGCTGGTCGGTGGTCGGGTAGTCGGATCGCTTGACGGCGCCGACGAGGTTGCGCACGGCGTTGACGGACATCACGCGGTGGTCGGCGCCGGCGTTGAAGCCGTCGCCGAGCTGGACGACGTAGACGCCGCTGACGCCGACCTTGGAGCGCAGGTCCTTAAGGAGGTTCGTCGGCGGGTAGTCCGCGTTCCGGGGGAGCACGGCGACGAAGACCGGCTTTCCGGCGTCCTTGATCTTCTGGGCCAGCTTGTCGGCGTCGGCGGCCGAGAGCTGGTTCGCGGCGCGCGGGTCGACGTAGACCGGGCCCTTGCGGAGCGCGTCGGCGGCCTCGTCGAGCCCGCCGGCCGCGTGCGCGCCGGGGGCGAGCGTGGCCAGCAGCGCCCAGAGGACGACCGACAGGGCGAGCACCGGTCCCAGGAGCCCGCGGCGGAATGCGATCTTCATATTGACGACGCTACCCGAATCGTGGTGAACCGGGCGGGGTGAGCCCGTTCCGGTCGGGGAGCCGTGCTCGGTGCGCCCGCTTCGCCCCCAGGAAGCGGGCGTAGCGGGCGCGGGCCGAGAAGTCCGCGTACGACCACACGGCGGGGCGGCCCACCTCCCGGCACAGGTGCAGGACCCGGTCCGGTCCCAGGTGGACGCCGACGTGGGCGCCGTAGCCGTCCGGCCGCCCCGGCACCGGGCCGCCGTCGAAGAGGACGAGGTCGAGGGGGACGAGGTCCGGGGGGAGGGCGGGGTGGACGGGGGCGGTGGCCGTGGTGTCGGCCCAGAGTTCGGCGGAGCGCAGGGGCGGCAGGCGGTGCCCGAAGTGGGCCAGGACGGCGTAGGCGTAGAGCTGGCAGTTCGCGCCGGTGGCCGCGGACGCCACCGCGTCCCAGGGGCCGTCGGCGCCCACGACGGTTCCCGGGTGGCGGGCGCCCGCGTACGGGGTGTGCCGGAGGGCGGCGGGCAGGTGGGAGAGCGCGTCGGCGGCCATGCCTCCATGGTGCGCCGACCCGGGCGGGGCGCCGCGCGTGGTGGACCGGTCGCCCGTTCCGGCGGGGCTCCGCCTGTGGTCCGCAGGCCGCCTGCCCGGCCGGGCCCCTCCTGCCGAGTATCGGCCGCCTCCCCGCCAAGGCTCCGCCCGTGGTGCACCGGCCGTCAGCCGGGCCGCACCGGCCGCCTCCCCGCCAAGGCTCCGCCCGTGGTGCACCGGCCGTCTGCCGGGCCGCACCGGTCGCCTCCCTGCCAGGGCCCCGCCCGCCGTGCACCGGCCGCCTCCCCGCCAGGGCTCCGCCCGTGGTGCACCGGCCGTCTGCCGGGCCGCACCGGCCGCCTCCGCGCCAGGCCCCCACCCGCCGTGCCCCGGCCCGGTCGGGGTCTCCTGGGGGTGTGGGTTGACATGCTGTTTAATTGCCATCTGTTCGCAACAACAGTCGATCTTCAATTGAGGTGTGGGCATGACGGCCCGGTCGATACGGGGAGTGGCCGCCGCGGCGCTGGCGGGGACGATGGCGATGGCCGTGGCGAGCTGCTCCACGCCCTCCGACGGCAAGGGCGGCACCGCCGCGGGCGGCAAGGACTCCGCCGTCGTCGGCATCGCCTACGAGCCGGAGACGCTCAGCCCGCTGCTGGGCTACGGCAAGGACGGCAACTCGAAGATCTTCGACGGGCTGCTCACGCACGACGCCGGCATGAAGCTGCGCCCCGCGCTCGCGGCGAAGCTCCCCGAGGTCTCCGCCGACGGCAAGACCTACACGTACACCCTGCGCGACGGCGTGACCTTCTCCGACGGCAAGCCGTTCACCGCGGACGACGTCGTCTTCACGTACGAGACCATCCTCGACGAGAAGACCAACAACGCCTCCAAGGCCGAGCTGGACGCCCTGGACAAGGTGGAGAAGAAGGACGCGCGGACCGTCGTCTTCCACCTGAAGTACCCCTACGCGCCGTTCGCCGAGCGCACCGTCCTGCCCATCGCCCCGAAGCACGTCGCGGAGAAGCAGGACGTCAACAGCGGTCCGTTCACCACGCACCCGATCGGCACCGGCCCGTACGTCCTGACCAAGTGGTCCAAGGGCGAGAAGCTCGTCTTCAAGGCCAACCCGCACTACTGGGGCGGCGCGCCCAAGGTGAAGAACTTCACCATGGCGATCATCAAGGACGACGACGTGCGCGCCACCCGGCTGCGCTCCGGCGACCTCGACGGCGCCATCCTGCCGCCCAACCTCGCCGCCACCTTCAAGTCCGACCAGGACAAGAAGACGCTGGCCGCCAAGACCTTCGACTACCGCAACGTCACCCTGCCCACCGCCAACAAGGTCACCGGCGACCGCGCGGTGCGCCAGGCGCTGGACCTGGCCGTGGACCGCGAGGCCATGGTCAAGGGCATCCTCGACGGTGCGGGCAAGCCCGCCTACGGCCCGGTGCCCACCGACAGCCCCTGGTTCGCCAAGGGCACCGAGCGCCCCCACGACCTGGACAAGGCCAAGAAGATCCTGGACGACGCCGGCTGGAAGCCCGGCTCGGACGGCGTCCGCGTCAAGGACGGGCAGCGCGCCTCCTTCACGCTCTGGTACCTCTCCGGCGACAAGCTCCGCCAGGAGCACGCGCTCGCCTTCGCCTCCGACGCCAAGAAGGCCGGCATCGAGGCCAAGGTCGAGTCCGGCACCTGGGAGGCCATCGAGCCGAACATGAAGAACGACGCCGTGCTCGCCGGCGGCGGCAGCCCGGCCGACCCCGACTTCGACCAGTACCTGCTGCTGCACTCCTCGCTCGCCGGCGACGGGTTCAACAACATGTCGCGCTACAAGAACGACACCGTCGACAAGGCGCTGGTCGACGCCCGTCGCACCGACGACGTGACCAAGCGCCGGGACGCCTACAACACCGTCCAGCGCGAACTGGTCAAGGACCCGGCGTACGTCTTCCTCACCCACATCGACCACCTGTACGTGGTCAAGGACCAGTGGAAGGACCTCACCACCCAGGTCGAGCCGCACGACCACGGCCTCGCCTCCGGCCCCTGGTGGAACGTAGAGGACTGGCAGCCGGCGAAGTGAGTGCGCTGACCTCCCTGCCCTGGGGTCCGATGGCGCGGATGACGGCACGGCGGGCGCTGCTAGCCGTGCCGGTCCTGCTCGCCGTCACCCTCGGCGTGTTCGCCATCGCAGACGCCTCGCCGTTCGACCCGGTCAAGGCCTACGCGGGCACCGCGGGCCTGACCGCCTCCCAGGAGAACCTGGACCAGATCCGGCACAACCTCGGCGTCGACCAGCCGCTGCTGTCCCGCTGGTGGCACTGGCTGACCGGCGCGCTCACCGGCGACCTCGGCGACTCCGCGTCGCTGCGCGCCCCGGTCTCGCAGGTCATCGGCGAACGCGTCGGCTGGTCCGTGCTGCTGTGCACGCTCGCCTTCGTCGTCGCCGTGCTGCTCGGCACGGTGCTGGGCGTCCTCGCGGCCCGGCGGCGCGGCTCCTGGCTCGACCGCGTCGTCACCTCCGCCGCCTACACCCTGGAGGCCGCGCCGCCGTTCTGGCTCGGGCTGCTGGCCGTGTGGCTGTTCGCGCTCAAGCTCGGGGTGCTGCCGGCCGGCGGGCTCACCGACACCGGCAGCGAGATCGCCACGGCGGGCCAGGTCGCGCGGCACGTCGTGCTGCCCGCGCTGGTGCTCGCCATCTCCCAGCTCCCCTGGTTCGTGCTGTACGTGCGCCAAGGGGTGGGGGACGCCCTGGAGGAGGACCCCGTGCGCGGCGCCCGGGCCCGCGGCCTGCGCGAGCGGACCGTGCTGCTGCACCACGCGCTGCGCTCCGGCCTGCTGCCGGTCCTCACGCTCGTCGGCTCGCGGGTGCCGGAACTGATCACCGGCGCGCTGCTGGTCGAGACCGTCTTCAGCTGGCCCGGCATCGCCGCGGCCACCGTCCAGGCCGCCACCAGCGTGGACTTCCCGCTGCTGGCCGCGCTGACGGTGCTCGCCACCGCCGCCGTGCTGGCCGGCAACCTCCTCTCCGACCTGCTGTACGGACTCGCCGACCCGAGGGTGGCCTTTGATGGCTGACATCACCGACCGGGCACCCCGCTCCCAGGACGCCCGGGACGCTCTGGATGTTTCGGACGTTTCCCGCGAGCGGAAGGCCGCAGACGCCTCGGACGTTTCCGACGGCCGGAAGGCCGCAGACGCTCCGGGCGCTTCCCACGGCCGGAAGGCCCCGGACGCCCCCGCCCCCGCCTGGCACCCGGCGCGCGCCGACCGGCGCCGCGACGGCGGCCGCGCCCTGCGGGTACGCGTCTCCGCCGTCGTGGTGGCGGCGGTCGTGCTGGCCGTGCTGCTCGTGCCGATGCTGGTTCCGCTGGACCGGCAGGCCGTCGACCTGGCGCTCAAGCTCCGGCCGCCGTCCGCCGAGCACCTCTTCGGCACCGACGAGGTCGGCCGGGACCTGCTGCTGCGCTGCGTCTACGGGCTGCGCGTCTCGCTGCTGGTCGGCGTGGTCGCGGCGGTGGCCGCCACCGTGCTCGGCACCGCCGTGGGCGCGCTCGCCGGGGCGCTGGGCGGCTGGGCCGACCGCGCCGTGATGCGGGTGGTGGACCTGTTCTCGTCGGTGCCGCACCTGCTGCTGGGCATCTTCATCGTGGCCATGTTCCGGCCGGGCGTCTGGCCGGTGGTCGTCTCGGTGGCGCTGACCCACTGGCTGTCCACCGCGCGGATCGTCCGCGCCGAGGTGCTGTCCCTGCGCGCCCGCCCGTACGTGGACGCGGCGATCTCCGGCGGCGCCTCCCGGTGGCGGGTGGCCGTCCGCCACCTGCTGCCCGGCGTGCTGCCGCAGGCCGGGCTGGCGGCCGTGCTGATGGTGCCGCACGCCATCTGGCACGAGTCCGCGCTGTCCTTCCTGGGCCTGGGCCTGCCCGCCCACGAGGCCAGCCTCGGCAACATGGTCAACAGCGCCCGCAGCTCGCTGCTCGCCGGCGACTGGTGGCCCACCCTCTTCCCGGGCCTGTTCATCATCGTCCCCACGCTCGCCGTCGCGGGCCTGGCCGGTGCCTGGCGGGAACGGCTCAACCCCCGCCGCCGATCGGAGCTGATGCTGTGAGCACGCCGCCCGCCCGGAACACGTCCGCCGGAACGCGTACGAGGACGGCGGCCCCGCCCGGTACGGAGACGGCCGTGGCATCGGAGGCCACCGGGTCGGCTCCCGCCCCCGTGCTGTCCGTGCGCGGCCTCTCGGTGCGCTTCCGGATGCGCGGCGGCGGGCACGTCGCCGCCGTCTCCGACGCCTCCTTCGACCTCACGCCGGGCGAGTGCCTGGCCCTGGTCGGCGAGAGCGGCTGCGGCAAGTCCGTGCTGGCCTCCGCGCTGCTCGGGCTGCTGCCCGGCAACGCGAACACCGCCGGTTCCGCGCTGCTCGGCGACACGGACCTGCTGACCGCCTCCGAGCAGGAGCTCGCCCGCGCCATCCGCGGCCGGCGGGTCGGCCTCGTCCCGCAGAGCCCCGCCGCGCACCTCACGCCCGTCCGCACCGTCCGCGCCCAGCTGGAGGAGACGGTCCGCGAGCTGACCGGCACCGGCCGGGCGGACCTGCGCGCCGCCGCCGAGGCCGCGGCCGAGCGCGCCGCCTTCCCTCTGGACCACCTCGACCGCTACCCGCACGAGCTCTCCGGCGGCCTCGCCCAGCGCGCCGCCACCGCGCTAGCCCTCGTCGGCGACGCCCCGCTGCTGCTCGCCGACGAGCCGACCACCGGCCTGGACCGCGACCTCGTGGACCGCACGGTGGACGAGCTGCGCCGGCACGTCCTGGAGCCCTCGGGTGACGGCGCCGGGCGGGCGCTGCTCATGATCACGCACGACCTGGCGGCGGCCCAGCGGATCGCCGACCGCGTCGCCGTCATGTACGCCGGACGCCTCGTCGAGATCGCCGACGCGGACGCCTTCTTCGGCGCCCCCGGCCCGCGCCACCCCTACGCCCGCGGCCTGCTCGACGCCCTCCCGGAGCGCGCGTTCACGCCGATCCCCGGCATGCCGCCGGAGCTGGGCGCGCTGCCGTCCGGCTGCGCCTTCGCGCCCCGCTGCGGGCGCGCGGATCCGGCGTGCGCCGAGATCCCCGCGCTGACCGGCGGTGTCGCCTGTCACCACGCCCTGGAGGCGGCCGATGCTTGAGCTGCGTGCCATCACCGCCGGGTACGACCGGCGCGACCCCGTCGTCCGCGACGTCACGCTGACCATCGCCCCCGGCGAGGCCGTCGGCCTCCAGGGGCCCAGCGGGTGCGGCAAGTCCACGCTGGCGCGGGTCGCCGCCCTGCTCCACCGGCCCTACAGCGGGTCCGTGGTGCTGGACGGTGAACCCGCCAGCGGCTGGCGGCACCGCGCGCCGCGCGACCAGCGCGTCGCCTACGGGGTGATCTTCCAGCAGCCCCGGCTGGCCGCCGACCCCCGGCTGCGCCTGACCGACCTCATCGCCGAGCCGCTGCGCGCCGTCGGCCGCCGCGACGAGGCCCCCGCCCGGGTGGCGGAGCTGGCCGAGGCCGTCGGGCTCGGCGCGGACCTGCTGGCCCGCCGCCCGCACGAGGTCAGCGACGGCCAGCTCCAGCGCGCCTGCCTGGCCCGGGCGCTGGTGCTCCGGCCGCGCTGGCTGATCTGCGACGAGATGACGGCGATGCTGGACGCCTCGACGACCGCCGCGCTGGTCGCCGTCGTCGAGGACTACCGCCGCGCCACCGGCGCCGGCCTCCTCGCCGTCGGCCACGACCGCACCCTCCTGGACCGCTGGTGCGACCGGACGGTCCGCTGGGAGGAGCTGGGGGAGCGGGCGGAGTAGCCGGCGGCTGTCCGTGGCTCACGGCCCCGCCCGCACCGATGAGGTGCGGGCGGGGCCGTTCGCGTACGGCCTTCCGTCCGCACCACGGGCAAAACGAAAGCGGCCCCCGTCCCGCCACCAGGGCGAAACGGGGGCCGTACGGGTTTTTTCTCAGCGCCGCCGCACCAGCGGGAACGGCAGCGTCTCGCGGATCGACAGGCCGGTGAGGAACATGACGAGCCGGTCCACGCCGATGCCCAGACCACCGGTCGGCGGCATGGCGTACTCCAGGGCCTGGAGGAAGTCCTCGTCCAGCTCCATGGCCTCCGGGTCGCCGCCCGCCGCCAGCAGCGACTGGGCGGTCAGCCGGCGGCGCTGCTCGACCGGGTCGGTCAGCTCCGAGTAGGCGGTGCCCAGCTCCGTGCCGAAGGCGACCAGGTCCCAGCGCTCGGCCAGCCGCGGGTCCTTGCGGTGCTGGCGGGTCAGCGGCGAGACGTCCGTGGGGAAGTCCTTGTAGAAGGTCGGCAGGGTGGTGCGCTCCTCCACCAGGCGCTCGTACATCTCCAGGACGATGTCGCCGTGGCCCATCTCCGGCTTGACCGGCACCCCGGACGCCAGGCACAGGCGGCGCAGCGTCTCGGCGGGGGTGTCCGCGTCGACGGCCTCGCCGAGCGCCTCGGAGATCGCGCCGTAGACCGTCTTGACCGGCCAGATGCCCGAGATGTCGTGCTCGACGAGCTTGCCGTTCGCGTCCGCCTTGCGGGCGGTCGCGCTGCCGAACGCGGAGACGGCCGCGCCCTGGATCAGCTCCCGGGTCAGGTCGAGCATCACGTCGTAGTCGGCGTACGCCTGGTATGCCTCCAGCATCGTGAACTCGGGGTTGTGCTTGTAGGAGATGCCCTCGTTGCGGAAGGTGCGGCCCATCTCGAAGACCTTCTCCATGCCGCCCACGCACAGCCGCTTCAGATACAGCTCGGGCGCGATGCGCAGATACAGGTCCAGGTCGTAGGCGTTGATGTGGGTGCGGAACGGGCGGGCGTTGGCGCCGCCGTGGATCTGCTGGAGCATCGGCGTCTCGACCTCCAGGTAGCCGCGCTCGATGAGCCCCTGGCGCAGCGCCTGCACGGCCGCGCTGCGGGCCCGCACGGTCTCCCGCGCGTCCGGCGAGACGACCAGGTCCACGTAGCGCTGGCGGACCTTGGCCTCCGGGTCGGACAGGCCGCGCCGCTTGTCGGGCAGCGGGCGCAGGCACTTGGCGGTGATCCGCCACTCGGTGACGAAGACGGTCAGCTCACCGCGGTCGCTGGTGGCGACCTCGCCCTCCACCTCGACATGGTCGCCGAGGTCCACGTCCGCGCCGAACCGCTCCAGCGTCTCCACGCCGCTGCCCTCGCGGGTCAGCGCGATCTGCAGGTCACCGGACCAGTCGCGCAGCTCGGCGAAGAGCACACCGCCGTGGTCGCGGACCAGCAGCACCCGGCCGGTGACGCACACCGTCTTGCCCGTACGGGTTCCGGGCGCCAGGTCCGCGTGCTCCTCGCGCACCTCGGCGAGGGTGTGGGTGCGCCGCACGCCCACCGGGTACGGGTCCACGCCGTCCAGCCGCAGCCGCTCCAGCTTGCGGTGCCGGACGCGCACCTGCTCGGGCAGCGCGGCCAGCTCGCGCTCGCGCCGCTCCTCCTCGGTGGGGGCGGGGGCCTCCACCAGGCCCAGCTCGTCCAGGGAGGGCAGCCCCGCGGTGTTGGCCGGGGTCAGGAAGCGCTTCTTGGCGTGGCCCTTGCCCCACAGCTTGCCCAGGCTCGGCACGGCCACGAAGCCCTCGGCGATACCGGAGGCCAGGCCGATCCGGGCGAGCGCGCCGGTGTCGGCGTAGCACAGGAAGCGCGGGTACCACTCGGGGTTGTACTTGGCGTTCGAGCGGTACAGCGCTTCGAGCTGCCACCACTTGGAGAAGAACAGCAGCAGCCGGCGCCAGAACTTCAGGACCGGACCGGCACCGATCCGCGCGCCCTCCTCGAAGGCGGAGCGGAACACCGCGAAGTTCAGCGAGATCCGGCGCACCCCGAGCTGCGGCGCCGCCGCGCACAGCCGGGCCACCATGAACTCCATGACGCCGTTGGGCGCGCTGCGGTCCCGGCGCATGACGTCCAGCGAGATGCCGTCCTTGCCCCAGGGGACGAAGGACAGCAGCGCGAGCATGGTGCCGTCGGCGCCGAACGCCTCGGCCAGCAGGCAGTCGCCGTCCTCCGGGTCGCCCAGGCGGTCCAGCGCCATCGAGAAGCCGCGCTCGGTCTCGGTGTCGCGCCAGGCGTCGGCGCGGTGGATGACCTCCCGCATCTCCTCCTCGGACAGCTCGGAGTGGCGGCGGACGCGGAAGGTGGCGCCGGTGCGCTCGACGCGGTTGACGGCCTGGCGGGTGACCCGCATCTCGCGGCCGTCCAGGTCGAAGTCCGCGACGTGCACGATGGCCTCGTCACCGAGCTGGAGCGCGCCCAGCCCGGCGCGGGCGAACGCCTTGGCGCCGTCCTCGCTCGCGCCCATCACGGCCGGCTGCCAGCCGTAGCGTCCGGCGACCTCCAGCCACGCCTCGATCGCGGGGCCCCACGCCTCCCGGTCGCCGACCGGGTCACCGCTGGCCAGGCAGACGCCGGCCTCCACTCGGTAGGTGACGGCGGCCTTGCCGCTGGGGGAGAAGACGACGGCCTTGTCGCGGCGGGTGGCGAAGTAGCCGAGGGAGTCGTCGCCGCCGTAGCGGGCGAGCAGCGCCCGGATGCGGACCTCCTCGTCGCCGTGCAGCGCGGCCTCCATCCGCTGCGAGCGGAACAGCGTGGCCGCCGCGTTCAGCAGCGCGAGCGCGCCGAACAGGCCGAGCAGCGTCATGATCCAGTGCGGCGGGTGCCCCTGGAAGTTGCGCCCGCTCACCAGGCCGCCGCCCACACGGTTGGCCACCCACAGCAGCCGGTTCCCGCCGCCGGCCTGCAAGGTGCCGGGGAAGAGCGAGACCAGGCCCCAGCCCACCAGGACGGCCACCGCCAGTCCCGCCACCAGCACCAGCGCGGCCCGCAGGAACGCGCCGCGCCGGGTGATCGCGTAGAACTCGCGGTGCGCGACGAGGACCAGCGCCAGCGCCGCCACCGACACCACCAGGGAGAACCAGAACTCCCAGTAGCCGTCCGTGAGCAGCACCACGTCGGTCACCATCACGAGCACCATGAAGGCGACCACGGACCACAGGGCGACCCGTTTGCGGGCGGCCGTCGCCGCCGCGAGCAGGAAGAGGAAGGCGGCGTACGCGAAGTTCGGCGCCACCGGGATGGTGAAGACGTCCAGCCAGTCGATCACCGGCCACAGCCCGCGCCGCAGCGGTCCGATCAGCGCCGTGACGGCGCACAGCAGCCCGAGGAGGCTGAAGAAGATGGCGAACCCGTTGGGCACACGGCGTCGGAACCGTCCCCACGCCGTTATCTGGTCCTGGTCCTGCACGGTGCTCATTCCGTCACATTAGGCGTTGTCGAAGGTCGGCTGCTTGCGGAGCCCGAGGCCGAGGCCGCTGTTTCGGGGCACCGGGCCGGGGCGGGGATCCGGCCGGAGCGGCCCGCGTGGGGCCTCTCGCCGGGTGTCCGGACCGCGAGTCTCCCGCGGGGCGGCCGGGTAGGCCGCGACCTGCGGAAAGGGGCGGGCTGGCTCATGAAATGCACGTGCTTTCGGTCTGCGGGGCGGCGGGGCGCCTGAGAGGTGCCGGGCCGCCGGTGCGGTCGCGGCCGGACGAGGGCCGGTCTTCGATCGGTCGTCGCGGCCACGAGAGGACGGACAGTTTCCCGGGCTAAGACGGAATCGGCTCCGACACCGTTGCCTCGTCCGCGAAGTGATCCGCGCCACTTTCGGCCCACTGGTCTCTCGCGTTCCCGCAGGTGACAGGGGTCCCGTCCGTAACGGGGTGACGCCCCTCGGCGGGGGCGGGAGCGTCGCGCCGGGGATCACCCGCAGTGATCACCTGTTTGGCACTTCAGCGACGAACAGGACATACCTCCCAATACGCCAAACTGGCCACTCGTCTCCTCTTACCTCTTCTTCGGGTTATCCAGACAGCGATCGCGGAGGTTCGGCCGTGGCCATTTCCATTTCGGTCATCGTGTTGCTCGTCATCCTGACCGCCACATTCCTGCGCAGCGGCAAACTCAAGCTCACACACGCCCTGGTGTGCATGACGCTGGGCTTCTACCTGGCGGGCAGCAGCCTCGCCCCCAACATCCACGACGGGCTCTCGGGCGCGGCGAACGTGGTGAGCAGCGTGCGGCCGTGAGGGGGAGGGGCGGCGGTCGTCGGCAGGGCTGACGTTTCGCTCGGCTTTCGCTCGCCCTGTTTCGTCTGCCTGTTCTCGTCCGTCCCGTTTCGTCCGCTCGGCTTTCGCTCGCCCCGTTCTCGTCCCCCGGCTTCCGCTCGTCCCTACGGGTCCGGTGCCGGAGGAGACTCCCGCCCGTACGACTCGCGACGGGACCGCCGACCGCTCCCGTCAGGCCCGCGCACCCGTCGAGCCCCCGCGCTCACCCCCGCGAGAACACCCCCAGCGCGTTGGGCACCGGCCTTTCCGCCCCGCCCAGCGGATGGTTGCGGACCCTCACGTCCGAGGTGTCCGGATCGCGGGCCACCAGGGTCGAGGACCCGCCGCCGTCCAGATTGACCGCGTCCCGCGCCCCCAGCCCGGCCATCAGATCGGCCAGCTCGCGCAGCGTCATCCCGGCGCGTCCCGCCGCGCCGTCCAGCGCGAGCAGGTACAGCACCCGGCCGCCGCGCCCGACGCCCGCCGCCGTCCGGACGGCGGCCGTCCGCGTGTCGAGCCCGGCGAGCGGCGCGTGGTCCCGCAGGACGGGGAACCCGCCGACCGCCGCGCGCAGCGGCACCGGCCGCCGGGCGACCAGCCGGTACACCACACCCACCGGATCGCCCACGGACAGCTTCCGCAGCCGCCGGGCGCCCTCCTCCCGCCCGAGCAGCGTGACCGTCCCGGGCGCCACCCCGCCCTGCCCGGGCGTCTCGGCGGTGCTCACCACCCGGCCGCGCCGGACCGTGACCTCGAACGTCTCCGGGGTGCACGGCGCCGCCCGGTCGGTGTCCGTGCCGCAGGCGGCGCGCAGCCGGGACGCCGGGCCCCAGCGGGAGGTGTACGCGCCGACGCCGTTCACCGGCAGCGCGTACTGGTTGAGTCCGCGCAGCCTCAGCGGGCCGTCGGCGGTCAGCGCGGTGCCGCGCAGGGTCAGCCGGTCCAGTCGGGCCCGGCGGTCGACGCCGACGCCGAGGACGTCCTCGGCGGTCGTGGTGGGCGGCAGCGCGGGGCCGAAGCGCTGTCCGTCGGGCACGGCGGCCTTCATCCACCGGCCCGCGGCGATGGCCGGGCCGACCGGCGCGCCGGTGGGCGGCACGCCGGGGTGCTGGGTCTCGGTGATGTTGAAGAAGTCCCCGTTGACGGCGCCCACCGCGCGCCGCGCGCCGGCCATCGCGGACACCGGGGCGCGCGCGGCCACCGCCCCCGGGTGCAGCAGGTCCACCGACACCCGCGGGTCGGCCAGGTTCACCGTCAGCAGGTGGGCGTGCGCCACCCCGCGCCCCACCGTCACGTCGAACTGCCGGTAGGTGACGCCCGGCGCCACCGCGGCGGCCCGGCCCCACCGCGCGGTCCCCTCCGCCGCGGTGGCCGTTCCGCCGCCGGCCAGCACCGTCCACGCCGTCAGCACGACCAGCGCCGTCCGCGCTCTGCCGCATCGTTTCCGCACGGTCCCCCCAGACGTCCCGCCAACGGTCCCATGGGTCCAGAGGGCTCACTATGACGCGAACCGGTCAGAAATCCGGGCAGGCGCCCCCGGCCACCGCGCCGTCATGCACCCGATCGGCCCGCCGCGCCGCCGCACGTCCGCGCGGACTCCCGTGGGGCGCGGGGTCCCGGTCACCGCGCCGCGGCCACCAGCCGCAGATAGCGCGCCCAGTCCCAGTACTGGCCGGGATCGGTGTGGTCGGCGCCGGGGACCTCCGCGTGGCCGATGATGTGCCGGCGGTCCTTGGGGATGCCGAACCGGTCGCAGACCGCCGCGGTCAGCCGCGCCGACTGGGCGTACAGCGCGTCGGTGAACCACCGGGGATCGTGCACCCAGCCCTCGTGCTCGATGCCGATGCCGCGCGTGTTGTAGGTCCAGTTGCCCGCGTGCCAGGCGACGTCCCGTTCGCGGACGCACTGGGCGATCCGGCCGTCCGAGGAACGCACGACGTAGTGGGCCGAGACCTTCCGGTTCGGGTCCTGGAAGATCTTGATCGTGTCGGCGTAGGTCTCCTGGGTGACGTGCACGATGACGTACTGGACGGGGTACTGGGCGGGCCGGTTGGCGGCGGTGTAGTTGCCGGTGGCGGCGGGCGTCCAGTACGTGGGGGGATAAGCGGCCCGGGGCGCCGCGCGCGCCGGCGCGGCGCCGAGCGGTCCGTACGCGGTGGCCGCGGCGGCGGCCCCGGCGAGCAGGTGGCGCCGGGACAGGACGGGTCTGGCGTGCTCCATGCGGACTCCTAGGCAGGGCCGACAGCGACGCTCACCCAGGGCGCGCGCGAGAGAGGGGCGCGGCCGTGGGGGATGACGAGAGCATGACATTCACGCGTGGCATGTTCATGATGCGCGGCGTGCCGGGTGCTGCCAAGAGGAACGGCGCCGTCTCCGGGCATGTGGATCCGGGCGCGTGGATCCGGGCATGTGGATCCGGGCATGTGGATCCAGGCACGGGGATCCGGGCATATGGAAAGGCGCCCGGACAGCCCGCTGCCCCTCGTCCCGGGCGGCACGGGAGCGAGGGGCAGCGCGGCGGTGGCCCGTCAGTGACCCGTCAGTGGCCGATCTCGACGTCCTCCAGGATGCCGAGCGCGTCCGGCACCAGCACGGCGGCCGAGTAGTAGGCGCTGACCAGGTAACTGATGACGGCGTGCTCGTTGATGCCCATGAACCGGACGGAGAGGCCCGGCTGGTACTCGTCCGGGATGCCCGTCTGGTGCAGGCCCACCACGCCCTGGTTCTCCTCGCCCACCCGCATGGCCAGGATGGAGCTGGTCTGATCCGGATTCACCGGGATCTTGTTGCAGGGCAGCAGGGGCACCCCGCGCCACGCCCGCACCGCGGTCCCGGACAGCTCCAGGCCCGCGGGGTAGACGCCGCGGGCGTTCCACTCCCGGCCGATCGCCGCGATGGTGCGCGGGTGCGCCAGCAGGAACTGCGTCTTGCGGCGCCGGGAGAGCAGCTCGTCCAGGTCGTCGGGGGTGGGCGGGCCGCCGCGGGTGTAAATGCGCTGGCCCAGGTCGGCGTTGTGCAGCAGGCCGAACTCGGGGTTGTTGACCATCTCGTGCTCCTGGCGCTCGCGCAGCGCCTCGACGGTCAGCCGCAACTGCTGGTCGAGCTGGTTCATCGGGTCGTTGTAGAGGTCGGCGACCCGACTGTGGATCTTCAGCACGGTCTGCGCCACGCTCAGCTCGTACTCCCGGGGCGCCATCTCGTAGTCGACGAACGTCCCGGGCAGCAGCGGCTCGCCGACGTGCCCCGACGTCACGTCGATGGTCGCCTCGCCGTACGGGTTCTGCGACGGCACCAGGGCCGTGCGGTACGCCTCGACGTGCGCCCGCAGCAGCGGCGACCGGGCCTCGATCTCCTCGTACCGGGCCCGCGACAGGGACAGCACCGTCACCCGCGTCACGGCCCGCAGGGTGTGCTCCCAGACACCGTCCCGGGACAGCAGCGCCGCCTCGCCGAGATGGTCGCCGCCGGCCAGCACGCCGAGCACCGTGTCGTCGCCGTACTTGCCGGTGCCGACGCGGTTCAGCTTGCCGTGGGCGATCAGCAGCACCCGGTCGGTCCGCCGGCCCGCCTCCACCAGGACGTCCCCGGGGCCGTACTCCTGCTGCACGAACCGGTCGGCCAGGGCCTCCAGCGTCGCCTCGTCCGTGAAGCCCCGCAGCACGCCGAGCTCGCGCAGCTCGGCCGGGATGACGCGGACCGCGGACCCGGTGGTGACGAACTCCACCCGGCCGTCGCCGAGCGTGTGCGTCAGCCGCCGGTTGACGCGGTACGTGCCGCCGGACACCTGCACCCAGGGCAGCACCCGCAGCAGCCAGCGGGAGGAGATGCCCTGCATCTGGGGCGCGGTCTTGGTCGTGGTCGCCAGATTGCGCGCCGCCGCGGTGGCCAGCGACGTGCGCTCCCGCTCGGCACCGGTCAGTGGCGCGCCGGCCGTCGGGTCCATCGATGTCGTCATGAAGGGTCCTCACCTGTTGTCGTTGTCGTCAAAGGCCCACGGGATGGGTGCGCGAGGGATGCGGGGCGGAAAGCGGCGGGCCGTTCGTGGGCGTGAGAGGCGCGGCCTTTCCGGTTTTTCGTGCCCGCCGCCGGATATCGCGCGGCAGGGGGTCGGGCTGCGGCATTGCGTCACCCGCAACGCCGAATTCCGGTATGCGAACGGGTGGTTTTCCGCCGGTTGTTTGCCCCTGCCATTCCGTCATTTTCCGCTGTGTTCAACGGACTTCGACGGGCTGGGGATTTCCCGCTGGGCTCAGTGGCCGATTTCCACGTCCCGCAGAATTCCCAGCGCGTCCGGTACCAGCACCGCGGCCGAGTAATAGGCGCTGACCAGGTAGTTGACCACGGCCCGGTCGTCGACCCCCATGAAGCGGACCGACAGCCCCGGCTCGTACTCGTCGGGAATGCCCGTCTGATGGAGACCCACCACGCCTTGGTTCTCCTCCCCGGCGCGCACCAGCAGGATCGAACTCGTCCGCTCCTCGGTGACCGGGATCTTGTTGCACGGGAAGATCGGGACGCCGCGCCAGGAGGGGATCGAATGCCCCATGAAGTCCACGGTCGCCGGGTAGAGGCCGCGGACGCTGCACTCGCGGCCGATCGCGGAGATCGCCTTGGGGTGGGCGAGCAGGAAACCGGGGTCCTTCCACACCGTCGCCAGGAGTTCGTCCAGGTCGTCCGGGGTGGGCGGGCCGCTGCGCGGGTGGATGCACTGGCGCAGGTCGGCGTTGTGCAGCAGGCCGAACTCGGGGTTGTTGACCATCTCGTGCTCCTGGCGCTCGCGCAGCGCCTCGATGGTCAGCCGGAGTTGCTGCTCGACCTGGTTCATCGGGTCGTTGTAGAGGTCGCCGACCCGGGTGTGGGTGCGCAGCACGCTCTGCGCGACGCTCAGCTCGTACTCGCGCGGGGCGAGCTCGTAGTCGACGAAGGTGCCGGGGACGGCCGGTTCGCCGTGGTGGCCGGAGGCGACGGCGATGTCGGCCTCACCGCTGGTGTTGTGCGCCGGCGCCGGCCGGGCGGCGGCCGTGGCCAGGTGCTCCCGCAGCCCCGGTGTCCGCTCGGCCATCTCCCGCGCGGCGCGGCGGGCGAGCGTCATGACCGTCACCCGCGTCACCGCCCGGTACGTGTACGGCCACACGGACTCCGGGTCGGTGAGCGGGGCGTCGCCGAGGTGATCCCCGCCGGCCAGCGCGGCGAGCACCGTCGCGTCGCCGTACTTGCCGATGCCCAGGCGGTCCACCCGGCCGTGCGCGATCAGCACGATCCGGTCGGCGGGCAGCCCCGCCCGCGCGATCACCTCGCCCGGCGCGTACTCGTGCTGCGTGAACCGCTCGGCGAGGGAGCCGAGCACCGCCGCGTCGGTGAAGCCGCGGAGGGCGGGCAGCTCGCGCAGTTCCTCGGGGATGACGGCGACCACCCGGCCGGTGACGGCGAAGTTCACCCGGCCGTCCCCGACGGTGTGCGCCAGCCGCCGGTTGACGCGGTACGTACCACCGCGGACCTGCACCCACGGCAGCAGGCGCAGCAGCCACCGGGAGGTGATGCCGCGCATCTGCGGCACCGTTTTCGTAGTGGTCGCCAAATTCCGCGCGGCGGCGGTGCTCAGGCTCGAATTCCCGCGGTGCTCGATGTCGTCTGGCTCGGGGAATGTGTTGTCCGGAACCGTCACAGGACACGCCACCCATCTTTTTCTTTGCGTGTTGAACATGTTGAACTAACTGCCGTTCACCAGACAAAGAAGATAGTGGGGCTAATTTCCCCCTCACAATCACTCAAAAGGGTGGCATAAAAAGGAAATTGTCTGGATAGATTCCCGCGACCGGCGGATGGATTCCCGCGGGTGTTTCCGGGCGTGTTCGTCATCGGCCGGGGGCCGGGCGGCTCGGTGGGTCGGGGGCGGACGGGTCGGTGGGTGGCTCGCTGGGCCCGGGGTCGGCTGGTCCGGTGGGTCGGCTGGTCCGGTGGGTGGCTCGGCGGGCCCGGGCGTCGGCCGGCCCGGTGGATCGCTGGTCCGGCCGGCCCGGTGAGCGCGGCGCCTCAGCGCAGCAGCGCCGCGCCCGCCGACAAGGTGGCGGCCAGCCGCTCCCAGGCGGCGGTGTCCCGCGCCACGGGTTCGTACGAGGGGCCGCGTGCGGTGTCCCAGCGGCGGGCCACCGCGGCCGGGTCCTCCCCCAGCAGGAGCCCGGCCGCCTGGGCCGCGGCGCCCAGCGCCACCAGTTCGCGGGCCTCGGGGACGACGACGGGCCGTCCCGACAGCCGGCGCACCGTCTCCCGCCAGGCGCGGCCCCGCGCACCGCCCCCGATGAGCAGCAGCGGTTCCGGGGCCGCCGCCTCCTGAGCCGCCGCAGCGCTCCCGGGGACGTCGCGGCCTTCCGGGACGCCGTACACCGCGCCCACCGGGACGTCCCCGGCGGCGTTGCGCGGTACGTCGGCGTCCGAGGCCGAGGCTGTGCCGGTGCCGATGCCCTGCGCGGCGTGCCCCGCGCCCTGGGGTTCGTCCAACTCCTCCGGCTCGTCCGGATCGTCCGGCCCGTCCGCGGGCGGGCGGCCCCCGGGAGCGTCCACCGCCAGGACGCTCTCCAGCGCCCGGAGCAGCGCGAAGACCGCCCCGTCGTAGGCGGCTTGGAGGAGCCGGCCGGGTGTGGTGTCGTGCCGCAGGCCGTGGACGAGGCCGGAGGCGTGCGGGAGGTTCGGGGTCCGCTCGCCGTCCAGGAAGGGCAGCACCACCTCGGTGCGGACCGGCTCGACGGCCTCCCGGTCCCGGCTCAGGAGGGCGGCGATCCGGTCCACCGCGAGCGTGCAGTTCAGGGTGCAGGCCAGCGGGAGCCACCCGCCGCGCGCGTCGGCGAAGCCGGCGACCGTGCCGGTCGGGTCGGCCGGGCGCCGGGTGGCGACCGCGTACACCGTTCCGGACGTGCCCAGGCTCAGCACCGGACGGCCGGGGCGCAGGCCGAGGCCGAGCGCCGCCGCCATGTTGTCGCCCGTGCCGCCGGCCACCAGCGCGCCGCTCGGCAGCGGGAGGTCACCGGGCCGGACGGTGCCCACGACCTCGCCCGGGCGCGCGACGCGCGGCAGCGCCTCGGGCGGCAGCGCCAGGTGCCGCAGGACCTCCGCGTCGTAGGACTCGGTGCCGGACGCCCACCAGCCCGTCCCGGAGACGTCGCCCCGGTCGGTGACGGCCTGCCCGGTGAGACGTTCCGTCAGGTAGTCGTGCGGCAGCCGCACCGCCGCCGTGGCGCGGGCGGCGTCCGGCTCGTGCGCCCGCAGCCAGGCCCACTTGGCGGCCGTGAACGCCGGGCCCGGCACGCTGCCGGTCCGCCGCGCCCACGCCCCGGCGCCGCCCAGCTCCTCGATCAACCGGACGCTGTGCGGGGCGGACCGGACGTCGTTCCACAGCAGGGCCGGGCGCACCGGACTGCCCGCCGCGTCCAGCGCCACCAGCCCGTGCTGCTGCCCCGCCACCGACACCGCCGCCACCTGGCGCACCCAGTGGCCGCACTGCTCCAGGGCCGCGCCCAGCGCCCGCCACCAGCCCTCGGGGTCGCTCTCCTTGCCCGTCCCGTCCGCCCCGCCCGTGACGGTGTGCGGGGCCTGGCCGCGGGCCACCACCGCGCCCGTGGCCGCGTCCACGACCAGCGCCTTCGTGGACTGCGTCGAACTGTCCACACCGAGGACGAGCGGCCCCGCCGCCTGCGTACCCATCGCGCGCTCCCTTGTGGCGGCACGCGCCGCCGGCCGTCCCCGGGGGCCGCCGCGCCGAGCGCCATGGGGGCGGTCGTTCCGGGCGCGGCCCCGTGTGCTGCCGCATGGTAGTTCCCCCGCCGCGCGTGATGCCGGACGACGCCGTGCGGGGTGTGGCGGTGACGAACGGGGACGGGGAACGGTGGCACCAGTGGCACGGCGGCATCCGTGGCGCGGTGGCATCCGTGGTACGGCCGCGTGGCGGCTCGTCAGGCGAACAGTTCGCGGAGGAAGGAGATCTCCGCCGCGCGCTGGTGCCCGCCCCCGCCCTCGTGGCCGTTGAAGGGCCACACCTTCAGGTCCTTCGGCGCGCCCGCGTAGTGGTGGTACGCGGCGAAGCCGGTGGAGGGCGGCGTCACCGGGTCGCGCAGCGCCGTGCCGAACAGCGCGGGGGCGTGCGCGCGGACCGCGAAGTTCAGCCCGTCGAAGTGGTCGAGCGTGTGCAGCGCGGCGTCCACCAGGGTGCGCTGGCCGGCGAGGAACTGGACGAGTTCGCCGTACGGGCCGGCCTCGGTGATCTCCAGGGCGCGCCGGGCGTGGGTCAGGAACGGGACGTCGACGAGCGCGGCGGCCAGGTCCGGCACCAGGCCCGCCACCGCCAGCGCTGCCCCGCCGCCCTGGCTGCGGCCCGCGGCCACGACCCGCCGCGGGTCGACCGCAGGGTGACCGCGAGCGGTTTCCACGGCCCGTACGGCGTCGGTGAACAGGCGGCGGTAGTAGTAGTCGTGCGGGTCGAGCAGACCGTGTGTCATTTTGCCGGGGACGCCCGGGTGGAGGGCGGCCACCGGGTCCGGGGTGTCCCCGGGGCGGTTGGGCCCGCTCTGGCCGCGGGTGTCCATGACCAGGGCCGCGTACCCGGCGCTGGGCCACAGCAGCCACTCGTGGACGTGCTGCCGGCCGCCGCCGTAGCCGATGTACTCCACGACACAGGGCAGCGGCCCGGTGGCCGAGCGGGGCACCAGGAACCAGCCGCGGACGCGGTGCCCGCCGAACCCGGAGAACTCCACGTCGTACGTCCGCAGCAGCGACAGCCCCGCGTCGGTCTCGGTGAACCGGGCGTCGAGGTCGTGCGCCCGGGCCTCGTCCAGCGTGCGCTGCCAGAAAGCGTCGAATCCGTCGGGTTCGGGGGGCTCCGGGCGATAGGCACGGAGCTCGTCGAGGGGCATGTCGAGGAACAAGGGGCCCTCCTGGTCGGCGGGCGCGGGCGATCAGGCATCATCGACCACGCTGGTTGCGTGCCGTCTCGGCGCGGTTTTGTTCCAGCTTGGTGACCGGACTCCCCATGGACATGCAGAGAGGCGATCATTTCAGCCATGAGCTTTCCTCCGCCTCCACCTCCGTCCAACCAGCCTCCCCAGCCGCCGCCGGGCGGCTTCCGCCCGCCCGGCGGCGGGTACGGCCCGGGAACGCCCGGCCAGGAGGGTTACGGCCAGGGCGGCTACGGACCCGGTGGCTACGGCCAGGGCGGGTACGGCGGCCCGCCGCCCGGTAACCAGCCCGGCGGCTTCGGACCTCCTGGCGGCTTCGGTCCGGGCGGGCCGGGCGGTGGGTACGGTCCCGGAGGCCCTGGTGGTCCGGTCGGTCCAGGGGGTCCGGGCGGCCCCGGCGGGTGGCCCCCGCCGCCTCCCGGGGGTCCGGGCGGGTCCTCCAACGGCAAGAAGGTGGCGGCGATCATCGCCGGCGGCGCGGTGGCGCTCGCGGCCGTCGTCGGCGTCATCGTCGTGGCCACCTCCGGTGGCGACAAGGGCAACCAGGGGGACGGGCCCCATCCCACCCCCAGCCCCTCGTCGTCCAGTGAGACGCCGACCGCGTCCCCGACCCCGGCGGACGACCCGTTCGAGAGTAATTCGCCGAGCCCCACGGCCACCGACCGGAAGATACCGTTCTTCCAGATCAAGAAGGGCGACTGCTTCAATCTCCCGGTGGGCGGGGGCGGCACCAACGAGGTCAAATCCTGCTACAGCCCGCACGATGCCGAGGTGGTGGCCACGCACCAGCTCACCGGCAGCTACACCACCAGCTCGGAGATCCAGGAGCAGGCGTCGTCCCTGTGCCGGCTGGACTGGCAGCTGGCCGTCAAGCGGCAGCCCCCGGGCACGGCCGAGGGCACGTACGTGCAGTTCCCGAAAATCAGCGGTTACAACATGGGCATCAAAACGGTCAGCTGCAGTCTGATCGGCAACCGGACCAACACGAAGAAGCTGACCAAGCCGCTGTCGTAAACCCTGCCCGGCCGGTCCTTCGGGGCCGGCCGGCGCGGTCGACTCCTGAAGGCCGTGGGGCGGGACGTCGTTTCAAGCCCGTCCGGGGGCCTCGTTTCGAGCCCGTCCGGGGGTCTCACTTCAAGCCCGTCCGGCGAGGACAACGCCCCCGGCGTTCTCCGGCACCCGGAACGACCCCGCGCCCCCGGCCGCCCCTCAGCGCTCCGCCCCCTTGTCGTACGGCCCCACGTCCGGCACCTCGCCCACCTCGGCAGCCGCCGGGTCCAGCACCCGCGCCAGGAACGTCCGGGTCCGCTCGTGCCGAGGGTTGCCCACCACCTGGTCCGGCGGCCCCTCCTCCACGATGACGCCGCCGTCCATGAACACCACCCGGTCGGCCACCTCCCGCGCGAAGCTCATCTCGTGCGTGACGACCAGCATGGTCATGCCGTCCTGGGCCAGGCTCCGCATGACCGCCAGCACGTCCCCGACCAGCTCCGGGTCCAGTGCGGAGGTCGGCTCGTCGAAGAGCATCAGCTCCGGTTCCATGGACAGCGCCCGGGCGATGGCCACTCGCTGCTGCTGACCGCCCGAGAGCTGCGCCGGATAGGCGTCCTCCTTGTCGCCGAGCCCCACGCGCACCAGGTTGGCGCGGGCGATCCGAACGGCTTCCGTCTTGTCGCGGCCCAGGACGCGCCGCTGGGCGATCGTCAGATTCTTCAAAGCGGTCAGATGCGGAAAGAGGTTGAACGACTGGAAGACCATCCCGATCCGGCGCCGCACCACGTCGATGTCCACGTCCGGGTCGGTGACCTCCGTGCCCGCCACCACCACCCGCCCCGCCGTCGGCTCCTCCAGCAGGTTCACACAGCGCAGCAGCGTCGACTTCCCCGAACCGGACGGGCCGATGACGCACACCACCTCGCCGCGCTCCACCGAGAAGTCGATGCCCTTGAGCACCTCCAGCTCGCCGAACGCCTTGTGCAGGTCCCTGACCTCGATCGCCGGTCCCTCGTGCACGCCGCCCCCCGGGACGCTCGTACCGTCCAGCACGCCGCTCACCGGGCCCGCGCCGTACGGGCTTCGAGCCGCCGCACCAGGTGGCCCAGCGGAAGAGTGATGACCAGATACAGCAGGCCCGCGATCAAGATGGGGGTCAGACTGCGTTCCTGATTGAGCGCGGTCCGACCGAACTTGGCCAATTCGTACTGGTCCAGCGACAGACCGAGCAGATAGATCAGGGAGGAGTCCTTGGTCAGCAGGATGAGTTCGTTCGTCAGCGGCGGCAGCACGATCCGGAACGCCTGCGGGATCACGATCGAGACCATCGCCCGGCCGTGCGACATCCCCAACGAGCGCGCCGCCTCCGTCTGCCCTTTGGGTACCGCCTGGATGCCCGCCCGGATGGTCTCGGCGATGTAGGCGGCACCGACCAGGCCGAGGGCGAGCGTGACGGTCACGTAGATGGTCAGCGACACCTGGAAGGCCAGGGGGACGCCGAACCCGAGGGTGATGAAGACCAGCAGGGCCGGGATGCCGCGGAAGAACTCGATGTACGCCACGGCCAGCCACCGGTAGGGCGGCACCGACGACAGCCGCATCAGGGCCAGCACCAGCCCCAGCCCGAGGCCGAAGGCGAAGCCGAGCACGGTGTAGACGACGGTGTTGACCAGGGCGACGGTGATGATGTCCGGGAACTGGTTCTTGGCCGCCTCGGCGTCGAAGAACGCCCGGCGGATCTCACCCCAGTCCGTGAGCAGGGCGAGCACGGCCACCGCGGCGACCAGGACCGCGTACTGGACGCCGCGGATCACGCGGGCCCGCCGGCGACGGGACATGGCCATCTGTGCGCAACTCCTCGGCTCGGCGGACGGGGGAGACACGGCCCGCGGCGCGGCGCGCGCACGGGGTCGGGGTGGGGGTCGTGGTCGTGGTCGGGGGAGTCGACCGGACGCGCCCGGGGTTCCCTAAGGGGAGCGCCTGGGGGCCAGGCGCGGCGATCGTTCCGTCACTGTTTCGGCGCGGTGCCGAACCACTTCTTGTAGATCTTGTCGTAGGTGCCGTCGGACTTGGCTTTCCTCATGACGTCATTGACCGTCCTACGGAGCGCGTCGTTGCCGGTGCGCACCCCGAAGCCGTACTTCTCACCGGTGCTGAAGTCCGCGGTCACCTGGGTGTCCGGGTTCTTGCGGACGAAGTCGTAGAGCACGCCGTTGTCGTTGATGCCCGCGTCGACGGTGCCGCCCTTGACCGCGTTGAGCAGCAGCCCGAGATCCTCGAACTGCTTGAGGCGCACGCCCTGGGCCTTCTTCTTGGCGTACACCTCTCCCGTCGTACCCTGCTGCACGCCGAGCACCTTCCCCTTGAGGTCGGCCAGCGACTTGTACGGCGCGCCCTTCTTGGTCAGCAGGGACTGGGTGGCGGTGAAGTACGGCTCGGAAAAGTCGAAGTTCTTCTCGCGCGGGGCGGTGATCGTCATGCCGGCCGCGGCCACGTCGCACTTGTTGGAGTTCAGGTCCTCACCGGACTGGATCCCCTCGAAGGGGGTGTCCACGATCTCCTGCGTGACCTTGAGCTTCTTGGCCACCAGATCGATCAGGTCCACATCGAACCCGACCACTTTGTCGCCCTTCTTCACCTGAAAGGGCTCATAGGGAAGCTGCGTGCAGGTCTTGAGCTTCCCGGCCTCGACGAGCGAGATCTTCTCGCCACCCGAGCCGGTGGTCTTGGTGCTGGCGCACCCCGCCAGGACGGCGACCACCGTGACGACAGCTGCCGCGGCGGGCAGGGACGAGCGAGCGAACACGGAGCCTCCTGGACGCGATCGGCACCAACACCATCTGGCCAGTGGGGAGTTGGTCGCATCGTGCCACCGGCGGCGGTCCCTGTCGCCGCCGGTTGCGTTGCGACCGCGTAACGACACCGGCGCGCCACGGGGCGCGTTACTGGCGGGTGCGTTACCGGTAGGCGCTTCATCGGCGCGCGGCCCCTCCCCGCCGATGAGGAGGCGCGGCTGAGGGGTACTGACGGGGCGTGCACCGTCCGGGCTTCATCCCGCGCGGCCTGCCGGTCCCGCGTCCGCCGTTCGGGGCTCAGGCCCCCAGCCGCCCCGCCACCTCCGCGACCGTCTCCGGGCCCACCCGGCAGCAGCCGCCCACCAGGCGCGCGCCCGCCGCGGTCCAGCCCGCCACGAGGTCCGCCGTGAAGGTCGCCGGCCCGCACCACGCACGGGCCCGCGCGTCCCACCGCTCCCCGCTGTTCGGGTAGACCACCACGGGCTTGCCCGTCACCCGCGCCGCCAGTTCCACCGCCGGGCCGGCGTCCTCGGGGGCGCAGCAGTTCACGCCGACCGCGATCACCTCGTCCGCGTCGGCGGCCAGTGCGAACGCCTCCTCCAGCGGCTGCCCGGCGCGGGTGCGCGCACCGGCGACGCTGTACGAGAGCCAGGCCGGCACCCCCAGCCCGCGCACCGCCCGGAGCAGGGCGCGGGCCTCGTCCGTGTCCGGCACCGTCTCCAGCGCCAGCGCGTCCGGCCGCGCCGCGGCCAGCGCCGCCAGCCGCGGGCGGTGCCACCGCTCCAGCTCCGCCACCGTCAGGCCGTAACGCCCCCGGTACTCCGAACCGTCCGCGAGCATCGCCCCGTACGGACCCGCCGAGGCCGCGACGTACAGCGGCCCGGTCACCCCGCGGGCCTCCGCCCGGCGTGCGGCCTCGCGGGCCAGCGCCACGCTGCGGCCCAGCAACGCGGCGGCCTCCTCCGGGCCGACGCCCCGCCGGGCCAGGCCCTCGAAGGTCGCCTGGTAACTGGAGGTGATCACGACCCGTGCGCCCGCCTCGTAATAGGCGAGGTGCGCCCGCACCACCGCTTCCGGGTCCTCGGCCAGCAGCCGCGCCGACCACAGCTCGTCGGTCAGGTCGTGCCCGGCGGCCTCCAACTGGTTGGACAGCCCGCCGTCCAGGACCAGCGGGCCGGTGGTGAGGGCGGCGGCGAACGGGGGAGGGGCGGCAGACATGGCGCGGGACCTTCCTGGGCTGGTGGCGGGCTCGGGGGCAGGCATGACGAGGACGCACGGGGAGGACGCGCGTGTTCCCCCTCCTGACGATCTTGAGGCCATGCCGTCCCACCGTCCATGAAAGACCGTCCATGAACGGCCGACGACGAACGGCCGGCCACGAACGGCCGGCCACGAACGGCCGGCCACGAACGGCCGGCCACGAACGGCCGGCCACGAACGGCCGGCCACGAAAGACCGACCACGAAAGATCCACCTCAACGGGCCGGGCGCGACCACCGATCAGGCGGACGGACCGCCGCCGCCCATCCTTTGCCGTCCCGGCAAACCCCCTCCGGACCCCTCCGCCCGGCGGCGCATGATCGAACGCGAAGTCGTCGGCCCGGAACCCACCCGTACGCGCGGGTGGCGCACCCGGCGCCGGCGGACCGATCGACAGCCGTGGAGGATTCATGTTCCAGCCCACCCAGGTCACGGACGGCGGCACCCACCGCCTGGTCCCCACCCCCGCCGGCCGGACCCACCTGGTGGAGCAGGGAACCGGTCCCATCGTGCTACTGGTGCACGGTTTCCCGGAGTCCTGGTACTCCTGGCGCCACCAACTGCCGGTACTGGCCGCGGCCGGGTTCCGCGCGGTCGCCATGGACGTGCGCGGTTACGGACGTTCCAGCAGGCCCGAGCAGGTGGCCGCCTACCGGATGCTCGACCTGGTCGAGGACGCCGTCGCCGTGGTGCGCGCGCTCGGCGAGGAGACCGCGGTGATCGTCGGACACGACTGGGGCGCCAACATCGCCGCGCACTCCGCCCTCCTCCGGCCGGACGTCTTCCGCGCGGTCGGCCTGCTGAGCGTTCCCTACGCGCCGCCGGGCGGCCCCCGGCCCGGTGAGGTGTTCACGCGGATGGGCGGGGACGAGGAGGAGTTCTACGTCTCCTACTTCCAGGAGCCCGGCCGGGCCGAAGCGGAGATCGAACCCGACGTGCGCGGCTGGCTCGCCGGTTTCTACTCCGCCTTCTCCGGCGACACCATGCCCGCACCCGGCGCCCCGGACCCGCACTTCCTCAGCCGCGGCGGGACGCTGCGCGACCGGTTCCCCGTCGGCCGGTTGCCCGGCTGGCTCGGCGAGAACGACCTCGACGTCTACGCCGGGGAGTTCGAGCGGACCGGCATGAGCGGCGCGCTCAACCGCTACCGCAACATGGACCGGGACTGGGAGGACCTCGCCGACCACCGCGGACGGCCCCTCACGCAGCCGTCCCTGTTTGTCGGCGGAGCCCTGGACGCCTCCACCACCTGGATGGCCGAGGCGATCCGGGCATACCCCGTCACCCTGCCCGGCCTGGTCTCCTCGCACGTTCTCGACGGCTGCGGCCACTGGATCCAGCAGGAACGCCACGAGGAGGTCAACCGGCTCCTGACCGGCTGGCTCGCCTCCCTGCCCGCCTGATCACGGCCTGAGGGACGGCGCCGGGCGGTCGGGCGCGAGCGCGGAGCCCGTGCCCCCGGAAGGTCCGTGCCCCGGGAGGTCCCTACCCCCGACGAGGTCCGTGCCCCCGGGAGGTCCCTACCCCCGACGAGGCCCGTGCCCCCGGAAGGTCACTGCTTCTGGGTGGCCTGGATGTCCAGTTCGACGCGGATGGTGGCGCCGATGGCCGCGATCCCCCGGGACAGCATCTTGCGCCAGTCCAGCGTGAAGTCCTCGCGGTGCAGTTCGGTGGTGGCGGTGCAAGCCGTCCGGGTCTCGCCCGCCATGCCGGTGCCGATCCCCAGGTAACGGGTCTCCAACTGGACGGACCGGCTGACGCCGTGCAGGTGCAGCACGCCCTGCACCGTCCAGCGGCTGCCGCCCTTGGGGACGAACCGCTCGCCGGAGAACTGGAGGTACGGATAGCGCTCCACGTCCAGGAACTCGGCCGAGCGCAGGTGGTCGTCGCGCATCTTGACGCCCGAGTCGATGCTCGCCGCGTCGATGGTCACCTCGACCCGCGAGTCCCGCATGTCCGGAGCGATCCACAGGTCGCCCTGGAAACGGTTGAACCGGCCGTGGATCGCCGCCAGCCCGATGTGCCGGGCGGTGAAGCGGACCGAGCTGTGGTCCGGGTCGATCTGCCAGTTGCCGGGCGTCGGCATCGGCGCCACGGGCGCGGGCTCCAGCACGAACGGCTGCTCCACCGTGCGTTCCCCCTGCGCGACCGGACTGCTCAGCCGCCGCGGACGGAACCCGTCCGCGGTCACCACGACCTGGTACTCGGCGGGCGTCAGCGTCGCGGAGAACCTGCCGTTCGGATCGGCCTGACCGCGCATCACCTCCTGGCCCGCCGGATCCCGTACCGATATCTCCGCACCGGCCATCGGCAGGCCGACGGGATCGTGCACCGTCAGGTCCAGCGCGCCGGCGCCGCGCGGAATGGCGGCGGGGGCGCTGTGGGACGAGCGGTCACGAAGACGGTGCAGGAAGGCGAGCGCCATGGCAGGACAGGGCCTCTCGGTCAGTTAGGGCCAAACAGGTGCATCTCCATCTTTCCATTGGTCCAGACCTCTTTCGCACGCCGACGCTCCGGCGCCGGGGAAACGGAAACGTGACATGCGTCGCATCGTGCGAAAAGTGGTCGCAAAGTGGGGTGGGGGTGGGGCGGCTCTTGAGGACGATCCGGGGGCGCGGGTGTGCGGGCGCGGAGGCGGCCGGGGACGGGGGCGAGGTGGGCGCAAGGTGGGCGCGAGGTGGGCGGAGGGATACGGGGCGGGCCCCGGGGGCGAGGCGGGCGAAGGGGCGGGCCCCGGGGCCTGAGGGCGGGAGCGGGGCGGACCGGCGCCGCGTTCCCCGCTCGACTGCCGCCCCGGACAACCCCCGCCCCGACGTCGGCTTCAGCCTTCCGCCCCAGCCTTCCGCCTCAGTCCAGCCCTCCGCCTCTGCCCTCCGCCTCAGCCCTCCGTCACCGCCGTCGCGAACGCAGCGGCCGGGTCGTCCGCCGCCGGGCCCGCGGGCGTCCACTGGCCGCGCTCCTTGCGGTAGGGCCACCACCGGCCGTCCCGCCCGTACCGCAGTTGCGCGTCGCCGCCCACCACGGTCCAGCGGTTGCCCCGGGTCCGCAGCGCCGGGCGGGACGCGTCCCCCTCCCAGGCGGCGGCCAGTTGGGCGGTGGCGCGGGCCAGGGCCGCGGGGTCGGGCGTCCACTCCTCGTCCAGGACCGACAGCCCCGCGGCGCCGCCCTGCTCCCACGCCCGTACGGCCAGGGCCAGGCCCCGAGGGCCGCGGCCCGTCCCGTCCGCGAGCCGGACCGCGACCGCCGACGGCGGACCGGCGGCGGCCAGGCGCACCGCGTCCTGTGCCGGGGTGAGCGGCGCGGGCGGCGGGGCCTCCGGGTGCCCGGGGGACAGGGCGTCCGCCAGGAGGCGCCGGGCGCGGGCGGCGGTGTCCGCGATGAGGAATTCGAGCGCCGGGACGTCCACCCCGGGCGCGGGGGAGGCACCGCCGCCCAGGACCGGCGCGCCACCCGGTTCCGTCACCGCGGGCGGGGGCGCCGGCAGCGGGGGTGTACCGGCCCCCGCCGCGTATGCCGCGTCGGCCGGCACGCCAGGACCGAAACCGCCGGGGGAGCCGCTGACCGAACCACCCTGCGCCCCGCCCGGCTCCCGTTCCCTCTCCGCGATCCCGTCTGCCGCGTCCTCCGGCGCCTGCCCCTGGGCCAGCGCCGTGCTGCGGGCTTGGAGGTCCTCCAGCACCTCCTGCTCGCCCCGGCCGCGCACCAGCAGCAGCACGAACGGGTCCTGGTCCAGCAGCCGCGCCACCTGGTAGCACAGCGCGCTGGTGTGGGCGCAGTGGTCCCACGTCCCGCAGCCGCACTCGGGCTCCAGGTCGCCGATGCCCGGCAGGAGCTCGACGCCCGCCGCCGCCGCGTCCTCCACGAGGTGCGGCGGCATGTCGCGGTCCAGCAGCGCCGCGATGTGCCCGGCGCGGTCGGCGACCACGTCCAGGAAGCGGTCCCAGTCCGCCGCGCTCAGCTCCTGGAGCAGGATGTCGGACCGGTGAGCCGTCCCGTCCCGGTCCCGCACGACCGCGGTGATCCGCCCGGGGCGGACGGACACCGCACCGACCGCGCCCGCCCGGGCGTGCCGGCGGCCCTCCTTCACCTGCCCGCCGTCCAGCGCGGTGTCCTCCAGCGCCTGAAGCCAGGAGCGGCCCCACCAGGTCTGCGCGAAACCCCGCCCCCGCGCGGGCGGCAGCGCGGCGAACGTCCGCTCGGGCACCCCGGCCCGGGCGCTCGTACCGCGGCCGGAGCTGCTGCCGCCGTCCGCTCCGTCCTCGTCACCGTCCTGGTCTTCGAACGGAGGGTCGTACGAGGGCTCGCCCTGACGCCCCGCCCGGTCCGCTTCCCCATGCGAAGGCATGTCGTACGACTCCTCGTCCGCGTACCGCGCGTACGTCGTGTTCACCGCGTTCGTCGCATTCGCCGCGTTCGTAACGTTCACCTCATTCGTTACGTTCACTGGGTTCGCCTCGTTCACCGCGTCCGTTTCGTTCATCGCGTTCGTCTCGCTCAACGCTCGCTCCCTCGCAGCGCGACGAGGTCCGCCAGCTCGGCGTCGGTGAGTTCGGTCAGCGCGGCCTCGCCGGATCCCAGGACCGCGTCGGCCAGCCGCTGTTTGCGGGCCAGCATGTCCGCGATCCGGTCCTCGACCGTGCCCTCGGTGATCAAACGGTGTACCTGGACCGGCTGCGTCTGGCCGATCCGGTACGCCCGGTCGGTGGCCTGCGCCTCGACGGCCGGGTTCCACCAGCGGTCGAAGTGCACGACGTGCGCGGCCCGGGTGAGGTTCAGCCCGGTGCCGGCCGCCTTCAGGGACAGCAGGAAGACGGGTGTCTCGCCCTCCTGGAAACGGTGCACCATCTCCTCGCGCCGGGCCACGGGCGTACCGCCGTGCAGCGTCTGAGTGGCGATGCCACGCGCCCCGAGGTGCCGCTCCAACAGCCGCGCCATCTGGACGTACTGCGTGAAGACCAGCACGCTCGCGCCCTCGGCGAGCATCGTGTCCAGCAACTCGTCCAGCAGCTCCACCTTTCCGGAGCGCCCCGGAACCACCGGTTCCGACTCCTTGAGGAACTGGGCGGGGTGGTTGCAGATCTGCTTCAGGGAGGTGAGCAGCTTGACGACGAGTCCGCGCCGCGCGAAACCGTCCGCCCCCTGGATCTCCTCCAGCCCCTCACGCACGACGGCCTCGTACAGTCCTGCTTGCTCTCCGGTCAGTGCCACGGCCCGGTCGGTCTCCGTCTTCGGCGGCAGCTCCGGGGCGATGCCCGGGTCGGACTTGCGGCGGCGCAGCAGGAAGGGGCGGACGAGCCGGGCCAGCCGTTCGGCCGCGGCCGGGTCGGCGCCGCCCTCCACGGCCTGCGCGTACCGCCGGCGGAAGCGGCCGAGCGGACCCAGCAGCCCCGGGGTGGTCCAGTCGAGGATGGCCCACAGCTCCGACAGGTTGTTCTCCACCGGCGTGCCCGTGAGCGCGACCCTGGCCCGTGCCGGGATGGCGCGCAGCGCCTTGGCGGTCGCCGAGAACGGGTTCTTGACGTGCTGCGCCTCGTCGGCGACCACCAGACCCCAGCCCGCCCGCGCCAGTTTCGGGGCGTCCAGCCGCATGGTCCCGTAGGTGGTGAGGACGAACTCGCCGTCCTTCAGGTCGTCCAGGCTCCGCCGGCCGGCGTGGAAACGGCGGACGGGGGTGCCGGGCGCGAACCGTTCGATCTCCCGTTGCCAGTTGCCCATGAGGGAAGTCGGACAGACGACGAGAGTGGGGCCGACGGAGTCGGGGTGGCTCTGCCGGTGCAGGTGGAGCGCTATGAGGGTGATGGTCTTGCCGAGCCCCATGTCGTCGGCGAGGCAACCGCCCAGCCCCAGCGACGTCATCCGGTCCAGCCAGGCCAGGCCGCGCACCTGGTAGTCGCGGAGGGTGGCGGCGAGTGCGGCGGGCTGGACGAACGCCGCCCGTTCCGTACTCCCGTCCGGCGACCCGGCCGGGTGCCCGCCTTCCGGATCCGCGAGCCGGTCCCGCAGCCGGGCGAGCCATCCGGTGGCCCGCACCTCGACGCGCTCGCCGTCGCGGTCCTCCACCGCCCCGGTGAGCGCGGCGCCGAGCGCGTCGATGGGGGTGACCTTGTGGTCCTGCCGGTCACGGGCCGCGCGCAGTTCCTCCGGCGCGATCAGCACCCACTGGTCGCGCAGCCGCACCAGCGGGCGGTGCGACTCGGCCAGCCGCTCCAACTCCGCCCGGCTCACTTCCTGCCCGCCGAGCGAGAAGCGCCAGTCGAAGGACAGCAGAGCGTCCGCGGACAGCATGGACGGCGCCCCGGACGTGCGGTCGAACCGTCCCCGGGACGCCTCCTGCTCCTCGTCGCCGATGCTCCCGTCGCCGGGGTGCCCGCCCGCGCCGACCACGGCACGGGTGACGAGCCCACGGGCCAGATCCCGAGGCCAGTGCACCTGGACGCCGGCGGCGGCCAGCGCCCGCGACGCGGGACCGAGCAGTTCGGCGACCTCGTCGTCGGCGAGGGGGAGGGCGTCGGGCACGGGCGCGGACAGCAGAGGAGCGAGCGCGCCCCAGGCGCCGACCGCGCGCCGCAGGGCCAGCAAAGTGTCCATCCGGGCGCGCGATCCGAAGGCCCGTCCCGCGGCGGTGGATCCGGCCCACACCTCGGACGCGTCCGCGACGAGCGCGGCGTCCCCGAGGCTGTGCAGTTGCAGAACGGCGGTGAAGGTGACGGGCGGGGCGTCGTTGTGCGGGGACTGCTCGGGTAGGGGTTCCTTGGAACGGGAGCCCTTGGAAAGGGAGTCCTTGGAACGGGAGCCCTCGTTCCGTATTTCTTCGGATGGGAACTGTCCGGACGGGAACGGGAACTCTTCGGACCGGGATTCTTCGTACGGGAACCCTTCGGATCGCAATTCCTCGGAACGGGAACGCGACTCCCCGGAACGGAACTCTTCGGAACGGGATTCTTCGGACGGTGCGGAGGACGGCAGCTCGCTCCCCTCCGTCAGGCCGTTCACCTCGATCCGCAGTGAGACGCGCACCCCCGCGTCGTGTCCCGCGGCCACCTCCGCGGCCCACGCGCGCTGTTCGGGGATGTGCCGGGGCGGGTGCGCGGCGAACGCCGGGCCGCCGGTGGCGAGGTGGGCGGCGGGGGTGCGGGGCAGCCCGTCGGCCACCGCGTCGCAGAAGGCGCGCAGCAGCCGGCCGGGGTCGGGCAGTGCGAGCCGGTCGGTGTCCGGGAGCGGGACGGCGTGCGCGTACGGCGGCATGGCTGCGGCCAACTCGCGCAGCCGGGCGGTGTCCTCGGAATCCAGCGGCCCCAGCCGCCAGGCGTCGTGGTCCCGCGGGCTCAGCCCCGGCAGCAGCCGTCCACGGGCGATGAGATGGAGGGCGAGGAGGGAGGCGGCGCCCCAGAAGGCGGCGGCCGGATCGGCGTCACTCGTCAGGCGGGCCCGGGTGAGGACGGGGAGGGCGTCGGCGACGGGCAGGACGACGGCGGGGACGGTGCGCAGGACGACCTGCCGGTCCGCACCGGGCACGGCGACCGTCAGGTCTTCGGCCGCGGCGCCCTTCTCGGTGGCCGGGTGCGTGCCGTCCGGCCGCCAGAAGGCGATCCGGCCGGACCGAGGGGGATCGCCGGGCAGGAACACTGCCGCACATTGCGAGAGTTCGGAGGGAAGGACGGACGGTGCCATGGGGAGTGATGCCACGTGCCGAGGGCTCCTCAAGTTTGACTACCTGCGGCGGAGCGGCCGAGGATACAGCATGAACAAGCAAAGTGCGGCACGACTGGCCAGGGAAAGCCCAATTCGTGACCCTCGGCACCTGGTTTGTGCTCAGCGGAGACCTCGGCACACCCGTCCGCATTCGGGGCATTTCCCGTGAAAAGCCGCAGGGAAGTCGCAGAGGAGCTGCAGAGAACTCAAGAGACTCCAGAGTCGCGGAGCCCCACGCGCCCACGGAAGACCGCGCCGCCGCGCCCCCGTGTCCGCGGGTGAGGCGCCCCCAGAGCGCCGGCATCGCGCCGCATGGAACCCGCGACGCGGAAACGGCGTTCAATGGAAGACAGAGAGCGCGGCATTCGCCGCGGAAGGGACGTGAAGGATGTCCACGAGTGCGAAGGTGGCCGTCGGCGGCGTGGCGGTGGGGCTGATCCTGCTGTGGTTGCTGCCGTTGTGGGCGGTGGCGTTGATCGTTGTGGGGGTGCCGGTCGCGGCGTACCTGACGCTCGACCCCTCACAGCGGCGCAGGCTGCGGCGGATCACGCGCAAGGAAATCGGACGCTGAGCGTCCGGGCCCCTCGGCCTGAGGGAGCTGGGTGACCGGCGGTCGGTGACGTCCCCGTCAGCGGCCCCGCCGATCGTGCGATCGGCGGGTGGGGCGCCGCCTCCGGTCTGTCCGGTTCCCGCTTCTTCGGGCGCCCGTCGTGAAGCCCCACCACATCATCTGTGTGCGAGCGGGGTATGCCGGCGCCCCATCGCGGACGCATGGCACGGAGCGCGGTGGCGGGTGACGCGTTCGCGGGGCGCAGAGCGGCGCCGTGCGCGGGAGCGCGCCGCGCCCGGTCGGTGCCGCGACGCCGCGCCAAGGAGAGCAAGGAAAGAACGCGCCGGAAGCGGACACCGGACATCGGACATCGGACATCGGGAGCCGGACGTGCCCCCGTGCAACCACGCTGCTCACCGAAGCGTTTGATGCCTTATCGGGCCCAGCGTTCGGCGCGACACGTCGATCCGCTTGCCGCCGTCCCTCGGCGGTGTCGCCGCCCTCACCCCACCGGGAGGCCCAACAGGTCCCGGGCCACCGTCTGCGGGGACTGGCGGCGCTCCCGGGCCAGCACGAGTATCGCCCGACAGGCCAGCTCGTTGACGCCGAAGGCGAGCGCCTCGGGGGAGACCCACCGCGCGGCCTCGGCCCCGCGTTCCTCGTCGCCGTCGACGCAGGCCGCGACGTGGAGGGCGGCGGCCTCGAACAGGTTGTGCGGGCCTTCGGCCCGTGAAGCGCGAGTTGCTCGATAAGAGCGCCCCGACCGGTCGATTGCCGGCTTCTTCCCGGCGGATTCCATCAGTCTGCGGACGGACGCGAAGACTTCACGGAAGAAATCAGACATCGCTTCCCCCTGCCCGGCGACACACGTTCCCGATCGTCCCAGTGTGCCCGAGTCGCACGAGGCCGGAACTCCGGAGCGCGACAGGAATGGGAAGCGCGGAGGAGCCTGACGACGGGTCCGACGGCGTCCGGCGACGCGCCCACGAACGGACCCCGCGTGCACCGCCTCGGCCCGGCCCACGAGTTCGCCGGGGAGACCTCGCCGGGGAGATGGCGCGGAACTTGGGAGTCGTGTGGTTGTCGAGGACGCCGGACGTGGCGTGTGCGGGGCAGGACGACCGTTTCCACTGGTACAGGAGGGGTAAGACCCTCGGCCGATCGGAGGATCATCTGATAATCAGGCCGATCGTGCGGGGAGGGTGCGGGGGACAGAAGCTCACGTGCTGAGCGTCTCCGATGGGAAGGGAATAACTCATGCGTATGCGCATGCTTCTGACCGCCGCTCTGGCGGTCGTCGCGGTGCTGGGCGTCGCCGGCGCCGCCGGTGCCGACGGACACGGCAACCAGTACAACCACCTCGGGCCGGCCCACAGCTCCCACGACACGGGCAACGGCAACGGGAACACCTGCATTCACTTCGGCGACCAGGGGGAGGACTGAAGCCTCCCGAGCGGGGCGGCCGGCGGGTGTGCTCCGAGCGCGTGCATGCGGCACGGGTGCCGGCGCCGGCCGTTCGACGTTGTGCGAGAAGCAGTGGTAAGCACAGCACCTGCTCCGACCGTGTGGCCGGCCGCCGCGTGGGACATCGCGCGCGGCCGTACGGGCAGTGGTCGCTGTCCGTGAACGCGCCCGGCGCGGGGACGGACCGGGCCGGGTCGGCGCGGGTGCCGTAATGCTGGGCGTGGAGGTCTCCCGGGCCAGGCGGTTGGCGTCCTGAGTCAGGGCCTCCGCGCCCATGCGATTCCGCTCTCGACGACGCCGGGTCTCGGGGTACCGGGGAAGCCTCCCGGGCGCGTCATAGGGCCGACGGGCGGAGGTCCTTCCGTGACCCGCTCCACGAGACCGGCCCCCATGCCACCGCACCTGGTCAGGCACCCGGCCTGGTCTCGTCAGGACCGCCGGCTCTCCTGACGCACCGAGAGCGCCAGATAGCGGGTGTCCTCGTCCACATAGGACACCAGGTCCCAGCCGCTGCTCCTGAGGAGCGGCTGGAGGTTCGGCTCCGCTCTCAGGTCGTCGGGGGTGATCTGCTGCCCCTTACGTGCGGCGAGCGCCGCCCGTCCTACGGGGTGGAAGAGGGCGAGACGGCCACCGGGCCGGACGACGCGTGCCAGTTCGGCGAGGCCCGCCGCCGGGTCGGGCAGGTGGGAGAGGAGACCGGCGGCGAACACCGCGTCCAGACAGGCGCCGGGAAGGGGGAGCCGCGACACGTCCGCGAGCAGGAGGTGGGCGGCGCGGTGCCGGCCGGCGCGGACGGCCGCCGTCAGCATCTCGGGCGTCAGGTCGGCGCCCAGGACCGTGCCCCGCGTCCCGACGGCGGCGCGCAGCGCGGGCAGCGCCCGGCCGGTGCCGCAGCCGGCGTCCAGGACCCGGTCACCCGCGCGGAGCCCCAGTTCGGCGACGCACGCGGCGTAGGCGGGGCCGTCGTCGGGGAAACGGGTGTCCCAGTCGGCGGCGCGCGGGGCGAAGAACGCGCGGACGTCGTGCGGGTCGTGCTGCGTCCGGGAGCGCGGTTGTCCGGCGGCGGTGTCGTTCATGAGGCTCCTTGGAGAGGAGGGTTCGGTGCCGTTCACGAGGCTCTTTGGAGAGGACGGTTCGGTGCCGTTCACGAGGCTCTTTGAGGAGGGCCGTTCGGACGGCGGGCCAAGGGGGCGGTGAGGGCGTACAGGGCGCCCGCCAGGACGAGCGCCACCACCACGCCGAGGTTCATGGCGCCCAGCGTGCCGTGCCGGGCCCCGTCGGTGAGGAGGAAGCCCACGGCCGTGGCGATGTTCGGGTCGGCGGAGGTGATCAGCCCGAGGCCGACGGCGGTGCCGACCGCGAGGGACAGCACCGCCGGCCAGCCGACGCCGCGCACGGGGGCCGACGGGTGGCCCGTGTGCCGCCGACGCCACCGCTCCACCAGGAACACCGCCGTCCACGCCGCCATCGCCACACCGATGACGGACAGGAACGCCTGGAAAGTGGCGAAGAAGCTGGGCGAGACGAACAGCAGGTACCAACCGCCCACCGCCATGAGGACCCCGTCCACCAGAACGGCCAGGTGGCGGCGTATGGGGACGCCCAGCGCCAGCATCGACATGCCGGAACTGTAGATGTCCATGATCGCGCCGGAGGCGAAGCCCCCGATGGCGGTGAGGAGATAGGGAACCAGGAACCACGTCGGCAATTGGGCGGCGAGCGCGCCCACCGGGTCGGCCGCCGCCGCGGTGGCGAGCCCGGGGTCCCCGGCGTTCAGCAGCACGCCGAAGACCAGGAGCAGCAACGGCGCGAGCACCCCGCCCAGGGTCGTCCACAGGACGATCGCCCGGCCGCTGCTGTCGCGCGGCAGATAACGGCTGTAGTCCGCGCCGCAGTTGACCCACCCGAGACCGAGCAGCGTCATGGCGAAGACGACGCCGCCCACGACGGTGCCCGCGTCCCCGGAGGTGCTGCCGCTCGCTCCGGACCAGAGAGCGGTGAGGTCCACCCGATCGGCCATGAGCACCATGTAGAGGACGGTCATCACCGTGATGGCCGCCGTCAGGTACTTCTGCACCTTCATGATCAGCGCGTGCCCGAACATGCCCACCCCGACCACCGCCACCGCGGTCACCCCGAAGCACAGTGCCTGGGCGGCGGTCGTGGGCGTCTGCCCGCCGGAGTCCGCGAAGAGGCCGGGGGAGACCCGCGCCAGGATGGCGGCCCCGCCCAGAGAAGAGAGCGTCACCAGGACGGTCTCCCAGCCCACATTGGACACGTAGCTGAACAGTGTCGGCAGCTTGTTGCCGTGCGTGCCGAAGGGGACGCGGCCGATGACCATGGTGGGCGCACCCGTCCGCGCCCCGGCCACCGACACCAGTCCGACGAGCACGAAGGACAGCACGTACCCCGCGGCACCCGCGAGCACCGCCTGCCCGGGGCCGAGCCCCAGGCCCACCACGTAGACGCCGAAGGCGATGCCCAGCAGCGACAACCCCGCCGCCGACCAGGGCCAGAACAGCCCGGCGGGGGTTCCGTGGCGCTCGGAGTCCGGCACCGGGTTGATGCCGTTGCGCTCGACGGAACGCGCCGAGGTGTTGACGTCGTTCGGGGGAGCGGTCCGCTCGGGCGGCTGCTGCGTCATGGACCCATGATCCAGCACATCGGTGACAGCGGGGAACGTTTGTACGAGTCGCGGGTGAGGCCTCGGGGCGCGCGGACGCGGACGCGGACACGGAGCGCGGGGCCTGCGGTCGGACCGGTGGCGAGTGGGCGGCGGGCCTGGACGGGACGCGCGACGGCAGGCGAGCTATGCGGCACCGTTTTTCGGGGCGGTCGGGGTGGTCGGGGTGGTCGGGGTGGTCGGGGCGTGCGCGCGGCCTCGGGTCGGCGCGCGCCTTCCGTTTTCTTCCGGACGTGCGCACTCCACTGTTCGGACGTGTCAACTCCGCGACACCTGGTGGGGCGAGGGAGTACGGTCCTGGCCATGGTTTTCGGACAGATGCCATAAGGCCCGGTCGCCGGCCACCTCACGAGGGAGGCCGTCCGTTCCGTGTCGTTGATTTTCCACGCGCCCTATGACGCTCGTTTCGCGCGTCCAACGGCGTTCGTCCCGTCCGTCGTGCCGCGGGGACCGGGCCGCTTCCGATGACGGCGGCGCCGTCCGCCGCGCATCACCGTCCGACCACGTACCCCGACCACGCACCCCGCCCGCGCGCCGCGTGCCACCCTGCTTCACGCCCCCCCTTCTCCCCGACCGCTCCGTCTCTGGACGCTCCCTCCCCCGAAGGACCGCCGATGGCTCCCGCGCACGATCCGTACGGCCCGGAGACGGGCCGGGACCCGTCGCGCGGCGCGGGTCCGGCATCGAAAGGCGGGCATCCGCAACGGGGTGCGGACCTGGGCGAGGCGGCTGCCGAAGGTACGGACGAGCGCGGGCACGCCCTGCCGGACATGGCGCTGAAGATCCTGGTCGCGGGCGGTTCCGGGGCCGGCAAGACGACGTTTGTCAGGGCCGTCAGCGAGAGCCGGCCGATCCGCATCGAGGCGGTGCCCGGCTTGCTGGCCGGTGGATCGGTACCTGGCCCGCGGCGGGCAGCGCCGGGCCACGAGAGCGCCGGCCGCCCGGTGGCGGTGGTGGACTTCGGCCGGATCACCATCAGGACGGGGCTGTCGCTGTACCTCTTCGGGACACCCGGCGAGGACCGGTGCCGGTTCCTGTGGGACGAACTGGCGCACGAGGCCCTGGGCGCCGTGGTGCTGGCCGACGCCCGCCGACTGCGCGACTGCTTCCCGGCCGCGGAGTACTTCGAACGACGGACCCTGCCCTTCCTGGTGGCCGTCAACTGCTTTGCGGAAAGCCGCCCGCGCGGCGCGCACGAGATCGCCCGCGCACTGGGGCTGGGCCGCGGCACCCCGGTGGTGCTGTGTGACGCCCGGAACCGCCACTCCGGCAAGGAAGTACTCATCCGCCTGGTCGAGCACGCCGGGGGCGGCTGACCCGCCCGGTGACAGCGCTTGCGGCGGAAGAGTCCATGGGGCCGCAACGTCCTTCGCGCGGAAGGCCCCGCCCATCTGAGGGCTCATCCACCCGGAGGGCGCGCCGACCGGGAGCAGCCCTGCGGCGAATGCCCGACGGGAACACCGCGAGGCAGGCCGCCACCCCGGGCGGGCCCGCACGCGGACGCGAACGCGCGGCGGCGGGGATGCCCAACGGCTCGGGACGTACGACGGCGGCGGGAAGGCGTACCGTCCCGGACGGAGCTCAGTCGGAGATGTCCGCCTCGGCGACCACTCGCTCGATACGCATCCGCACGACCATGGCACCGGGGCCGCCGCCGAGTGCGCCCAACTTCTCGGCGGCCTCCTCGCCCACGTAGCGGGCGGCGATGAGGGTCGCCGACCTCCGCAGGTCGTCGGCGTCCTCGTTCACTTCCACCCGGCCTTCGGCGGTCGCGTACCGGTACGGCATGACCTCGCTGTCCACACACAGCGCCGCCCGCCCGTCCCGCAGCAGATTGCGGCCCTTCACCGACTCCTTCGAAACCATGAAGAGCAGGTCGTCGCCGTCCAGCAGGAACCACACCGGCACGACGTGCGGACGGCCGTCGGCTCGCACGGTCGCTAATTTTCCGGTCTTTGAGCCCTCGGAAAGGAACCGTTGCCACTCATCTTTTGTCATCTTCCGTGTCATGCCGATCATCTTGTTCCGCCCAACCGTCCGTTGCCATACGGATCCCCGCCGTTGTGGCGGGTCTCGTCCGGCATACGGCGCGAACGAGTCGGGTGGTGGCAGGCCGGGTCAGAGGTCCGCTTGCCGGGACGGCACGGGTGGGTCAGGCTGACACGGCAGTTGCGCACGGGGTGACGACAGCCGGCCGCGCCGGTGAAGAGCAGGGCGACGGGCGGAGCGACGGGGAGGGAAAGACATGGCGCTGAGCAGAGGACTCGACTGGCTGCTGGACGATCTCACCCAGCGGGTGGAACGGGTGCGGCACGCTCTGGTGCTGTCCAACGACGGTTTGGTGACGGGGGCGAGCGAAGGGCTGGCGCGGCAGGACGCGGAGCACCTTGCGGCGGTGGCGTCGGGGCTGCACAGCCTCGCGAAGGGATCGGGTCGGCACTTCGACGCCGGACGGGTGCGGCAAACAGTGATCGAATTCGATGGCGGGATGCTGTTCGTGACCGCGGCGGGCGACGGCAGCTGCCTGTGCGTGCTGGCGGACGCGGATGCCGATATGGGGCATATCGCTTACGAAATGACGCTGCTCGTCAACCGTGTGGGTGAGCATCTGGGCGTCCCGGCCCGCTGATCCACGAGTTGTCCACAGCCTCGCGGGCGGGGCTTGACCGGCTGTCACACGTCACGGCTATGGTCGTCACAGTCAGTGATCGACGATGGACGGGGGAACGTGACATGACAGTGATGTGTGAGGGGCGGCAGACGCTCACGCCGGGACAGGCCGCTGTGGAACTGCAGCTGCGCGGCGGAGAGTTGGAGCTCGCCATTCAGTTGGGGGAGGTCCGTGCGGTGCCCTTCGACCCGGACGAGGGGCCGCCACCGGACGGGTCCCGCTGGCGGCGCCGCGTGCCGGTGGGGGAGATCGCGCGACTGCGCGCCGAGACGGGATTCCCGTACATCCTGCGCGAACGGATCCGCACGGTCGGCACAACCGAGGGAGCCGAGCTGATGGGCATCGGCCCCAGCCGGTTCCTCCGGCTCGCCAAGGCCGGCTGCCTCAGCCCCGCCCGCTTCTACGTGAACCGCTACGGCGCCGTGGTGTGGCTCTACCTCGCGACCGAAGCGGCCGAGTTCGCCGAGCGGCACCCGGAACTCATGCGGGGCAGCGCGCCCGTCGGGATGCGCCTGATGCTCGACGCGGGGCAGGACTGGCGAGGGCGGCAGTGGCGCAGCCGGCGGGTGACCCAGTTCCTCACCCAGACGCGGGATCACTGGGAGTCGGCGGCGGTGGTGGCCGCCGTCCTGCCACCCGAGGAGGTGGCCTCCCTGGTCCCGGACCTCCTGGAGCGGTCCCTGCTCCGGCGGCTGCGCCCCACCCTGGCGACCCTCGGCACCCCGACCGCCGCCGCGCGGGAGGCGGTCGAGCGGTTGACGACGGCGGCCGAGTTCGACGAGGTGATGTGGTACCGCGTCAACCTCTCCCGCCTCGTGGAAACGGCCCGGCGCGAAGCCGGCCCGGCCCGCGGCCGACCGGAGTCGGGCGCACCCCGCGGAAGTCAGCCGCCCACTTTCCGGAACAACCCTTCTTGGACCACCGATACCAACATGCGGCCCTCCCTGTCGTAGATACGGCCGCGGGCCAGCCCTCGGCCGCCGGTGGCGATCGGCGACTCCTGGTCGTAGAGGAACCACTCGTCCGCGCGGAAGGGGCGGTGGAACCACATCGCGTGGTCGAGGGAGGCCATGTCGAAGCCGCGCGGGCCCCACAGGGGCTCGATGGGGATGCGGACGGCGTCCAGGAGCGTCATGTCGCTGGCGTAGGTGAGCGCGCAGGTGTGCACGAGCGGGTCGTCACCCAGCGGTCCCACCGCGCGCATCCACACCGCGCTGCGCGGCTCGGCGCCCTCGATCTCCTGCGGTGTCCAGCGCAGCCGGTCGACGTAGCGGATGTCGAAGGGCTGGCGGCGGGCCATCCGCTCCAGCGCCTCCGGCAGCGCGCCCAGGCGCTCGCGGATCTCGTCGGCGACCTTCGGCAGCTCTTCGGGGTCCGGCACCTCGCGGCGCATCGGCAACTGATGTTCGAACCCGTCCTCGGGTTTGTGGAAGGAGGCGGTCAGATTGAAGATCACCCGTCCCTCTTGGACGGCGACGACCCGGCGCGTGGTGAAGGACCGGCCGTCGCGCACCCGCTCGACCTGGTACACGATCGGCACTCCGGGGCGCCCGGGCCGCAGGAAATACGCGTGCAGCGAGTGCACCGGCCGGTCGCCGTCCGTGGTCCGCCCGGCCGCGACCAGCGCCTGGCCCGCGACCTGCCCGCCGAAGACCCGCTGCAGGGACTCCTGCGGGCTGCGGCCGCGGAAGATGTTCACCTCGATCCGCTCCAGGTCCAGCAGATCGACCAGTCTTTCGGCCGGGTTGGTCATGACCGGAGGTCCTCCGTCGCATCGGTCGGCCTCGGCGGCCGGGCTCCACGCATCACAGCTGTCCCACATCGGTGACGCGCACGACCGCGCGCCCCTCCTCGTCGGAGGCGGCGAGGTCGACCTCGGCCGAGATGCCCCAGTCGTGGTCGCCGCTGGGGTCGGCGAAGGTCTGCCGCACCTTCCACAACCCGTGCTCCGGCTCCTCTTGAATGTGCAGCAGTTTCGGGCCGCGCGCATCCGGGCCGGTGCCCAGCTCGTCGTACTCCTCCCAGTAGGCGTCCATCGCTGCGCCCCACGCGTCGGCGTCCCAGCCGGTCTCGGCGTCCATCTCGCCGAGCTCCTCGACCTTGTCCAGCGCGGCCAGCTCCACCCGGCGGAACATCGCGTTGCGGACGAGCACCCGGAAGGCCCGCGCGTTCGCGGTGACCGGCTTGACCTGGTCGGCCCGCTCGGCCGCCTCCTCCGCCGTCTCCTCCTCCGGGTTGGCCAGCTGCTCCCACTCGTCCAGAAGGCTGGAGTCCACCTGCCGCACCATCTCGCCCAGCCAGGCGATGATGTCCTGGAAGTCCTCGGACTTCAGATCGTCGGGCACGGTGTGGTCCAGGGCCTTGTACGCGCTCGCCAGGTAGCGCAGCACGATCCCCTCGGTCCGCGCGAGCTCGTAGTGGGAGGTGAACTCCGTGAAGGTCATGGCGCGCTCGTACATGTCGCGGATGACCGACTTGGGCGACAGCGGGTGGTCGCCGACCCAGGGGTGGCTCTTGCGGTAGAGGTTGTAGGCGTGGGAGAGCAGCTCCTCCAGCGGCTTGGGGTACTCCACGTCCATGAGGAGCTCCATGCGCTCCTCGTACTCCACGCCGTCGGCCTTCATCTGGGCGACCGCCTCGCCCCGGGCCTTGTTCTGCTGGGCCGCCAGGATCTGCCGCGGGTCGTCCAGCGTGGACTCCACGACCGAGACCATGTCCAGGGCGTAGGAGGGGGACTCCGGGTCCAGCAGGTCGAACGCCGCCAGCGCGAAGGTGGACAGCGGCTGGTTCAGCGCGAAGTCCTGCTGGAGGTCGACGGTCAGACGGACGATGCGCCCCTCCGCGTCCGGCTCGTCCAGACGCTCCACGATCCCGCCGTCCAGCAGGGAACGGTAGATCGCGATGGCGCGGCGGATGTGCCGCAGCTGGTTCCGGCGCGGCTCGTGGTTGTCCTCCAGCAGCCGGCGCATCGCCTCGAAGGCGTTCCCCGGCCGGGCGATCACCGACAGCAGCATCGCGTGGGTGACCCGGAAACGCGAGGTCAGCGCCTCCGGCTCGGAGGCGATGAGCTTCTCGAAGGTGTTCTGTCCCCAGTTGACGAAGCCCTCGGGCGCCTTCTTGCGGACGACCTTCCGGCGCTTCTTGGGGTCGTCACCGGCCTTCGCGAGCGCCTTCTCGTTCTCGATGACGTGCTCGGGCGCCTGGGCGACGACGAACCCGGCGGTGTCGAAACCGGCGCGTCCGGCGCGGCCCGCGATCTGGTGGAACTCCCGCGCCCGCAGCGTCCGCACCCGCGTGCCGTCGTACTTCGTCAGCGCCGTGAACAGCACCGTGCGGATCGGCACGTTGACGCCGACGCCGAGGGTGTCCGTGCCGCAGATGACCTTCAGCAGGCCCGCCTGGGCGAGCTTCTCCACCAGGCGCCGGTACTTGGGCAGCATGCCGGCGTGGTGCACGCCGATGCCGTGCCGGACGAAACGCGACAGGTTCCGTCCGAACTTCGTCGTGAAGCGGAAGTTGCCGATGAGCTTGGCGATCTCGTCCTTCTCGGCGCGCGAGCACATGTTGATGCTCATCAGGGCCTGCGCCCGCTCCACGGCCGCGGCCTGGGTGAAGTGCACGATGTAGACCGGCGACTGGCGGGTCTCCAGCAGCTCGGTCAGCGTCTCCGTCATCGGCGTCGTGCGGTACTCGTACGACAGCGGCACGGGCCGGGTCGCGGACCGCACCACCGAGGTCGGCCGGCCGGTGCGGCGGCTGAGGTCCTCCTCGAACCGCGACATGTCACCGAGCGTCGCGGACATCAGGACGAACTGCGCCTGCGGCAGCTCCAGCAGCGGGATCTGCCAGGCCCAGCCGCGGTCCGGCTCGGCGTAGAAGTGGAACTCGTCCATGACGACCTGGCCGATGTCGGCGTCCGCGCCGTCCCGCAGCGCTATGGACGCGAGCACCTCGGCGGTGCAGCAGATGACCGGCGCGTCGGCGTTCACCGAGGCGTCCCCGGTGAGCATGCCGACGTTCTCGGTGCCGAAGAGCTTGCACAGGTCGAAGAACTTCTCCGACACCAGCGCCTTGATGGGCGCGGTGTAGAAGGTCACCTGGTCGTGGGCGAGCGCGGTGAAGTGGGCACCGGCCGCCACGAGGCTCTTCCCCGAGCCGGTGGGGGTGGACAGGATGACGTTCGCCCCGGAGACCACCTCGATGAGCGCCTCCTCCTGGGCAGGGTAGAGCGAGATGCCCTGCTGCTCGGCCCAGCTCGAAAAGGCTTCGAAGAGGGCATCGGGGTCGGCGTCACGCGGCAAATGATCGATGAGGGTCACGCCCCCATACTGCCCTCCCTCGGCCCGGATGAGGGAACCGGCGGGTCCTACGGAGATCATCGGGCGCTACGCTGTGTGGCCGACCGGGCGTCACGGACACGTGTTCCGGGCGCACCACGGGGTCCGCGGGTCCCACGAACACAAGGGGTGGCACACGACCATGATGGGACCGGCGCACTCGCTGTCCGGGGCCGCGGCCTGGCTGGGGGTGGGGGCGGCGGCCTTCGCCGTGGGACACCCCATGCCCTGGCCGGTCCTCGTCGTCGGCGCCCTGATCTGCGCCGGAGCGGCGCTCGCCCCCGACCTGGACCACAAGTCGGCCACCATATCCCGGTCCTTCGGCCCGCTCTCCCGGATGTTGTGCGAGATCGTCGACAAGATCTCCCACGCGGTCTACAACGCCACCCGGATGCGCGGCGACCCGCGCCGCTCGGGCGGCCACCGGACGCTGACCCACACCTGGCTGTGGGCGGTGCTGGTCGGCGCGGGGATGTCGCTGCTCGCCGTGCGGGGCGGCCGGTGGGCGGTGCTGGGCATCCTGTTCGTCCACATGGTGCTCGCCATCGAGGGGCTGCTGTGGCGGGCGGCCCGGGTCTCCAGCGACATCCTGGTGTGGCTGCTGGGCGCCACGGTGGCCTGGATCATGGCCGGAGTCCTGGAGCAGCCGGGCGGCGGCGCGGGCTGGCTGTTCACCGAGCCGGGCCAGCAGTACCTGTGGCTGGGGCTGCCGATCATCCTGGGCGCGCTGGTGCACGACATCGGCGACGCCCTGACCGTCTCGGGCTGCCCGATCCTGTGGCCCATCCCGATAGGCCGCAAGCGGTGGTACCCGGTCGGGCCGCCCAAGGGAATGCGGTTCCGCGCCGGGAGCTGGGTGGAGCTGAAGGTCCTGATGCCCGCCTTCATGCTCCTGGGGGGCATCGGCTGCCTGGGCGCTCTGGGCTATCTCTGAGCCGCGGGCCCCGGCCGCCGGGCGCGCCCCGACCGTCCGAGGGGCGCGTCCCGGCTTCACGGCCGGGAGCCGATGGCCCCGCCCGGCACCACGTGGTGCGGGGCCACCGGACGGGGTGCGAAGTCACGCGGGCACGGTGGTCCCGGGCCGCCACAATGGACCCGGGAGCACCGGCTTCCTCCGCACCGGGTCCACCCCTTATGCCGGGAGCGCCGGGCCTACCTGTGCCAGGAGCGCCGGGCCTACCCCTTGTGCCGCAAGCACCGGCCCAGCCCCTGCCAGGGGCACCCGGGCTGCGCGTGCCGGAAACACCGGCCCGGCCCACCCCGGGAGCGCCCCGCCTACCCGTGCCACGAGCGCCACAGCGCCGCGTACGCGCCGTCCGCCGCGACCAGCTCGTCGTGGCTGCCGAGCTCGCTGATCCGGCCCTCCTCCACCACCGCGATCACATCGGCGTCGTGCGCGGTGTGCAGCCGGTGCGCGATGGCCACGACCGTCCGGCCGTCCAGCACCCGGCCCAGCGAGCGTTCCAGGTGCCGCGCCGCCCGCGGGTCCAGCAGCGAGGTCGCCTCGTCCAGGACGAGGGTGTGCGGATCGGCCAGCACCAGGCGGGCCAGCGCGATCTGCTGGGCCTGGGCCGGCGTCAGGGCGTGGCCGCCCGACCCGACCTCGGTGTCCAGGCCGTCGGCGAGCGCCCGCGCCCACTCGTCCGCGTCCACGGCACCGAGCGCCGCCCACAGCTCGGCGTCCTCCGCGTCCGTACGGGCCAGCAGCAGGTTGTCGCGCAGCGAGCCGACGAAGACGTGGTGCTCCTGGTTGACCAGCGCGACATGCTCGCGCACCCGCTCCGTCGGCATCCGCGACAGCTCCGCGCCACCGAGCGTGACCTCGCCCACGCGCGGCGCGTAGATCCCGGCCAGCAGCCGCCCGAGGGTGGACTTGCCCGCGCCGGACGGGCCCACCAGGGCCAGCCGGGTCCCCGGGCGCACCCGCAACGAGATGTCGTGCAGCACGTCCACGTCCGCCCGGTACCCGAACCGGACATCCTCGGCCCGCACGTCCCGGCCCTCCGGTCGCACCCGCGCGTCGGCGGCCTCCGGCTCGATCTCCCGCACCCCCACCAGGCGGGCGATGGACACCTGCGCCGCTTGGAGCTCGTCGTACCAGCGCAGGATGATGCCGATCGGTTCGGTCATCATCTGCGCCAGCAGCGCGCCGGTCGTCAGCTGGCCGGGCGTGATCCAGCCGCGCAGCACGAACATCCCGCCGAGCACCAGCACGGAGCCCAGGATCAGCACGTGCGTGACGTTGACGACGGGGAAGAGCACCGAGCGCAGGAACATGGTGTACCGCTCCCACTGGGTCCATTCCCGCACCCGCCGCTCCGACAGCGCGATGCGGCGGGCCCCCAGTCGGTGAGCCTCCACGGTCCGCCCCGCGTCCACCGACTCGGTCAATGCCGCCGACACGGCCGCGTAGCCCGCCGCCTCGGAACGGTAGGCGCTCGGCGCGCGCTTGAAGTACCAGCGGCAGCCGACGATCAGCACTGGAAGGGCGATCAGGATCGCCAGCGCCAGCGGGGGCGCGGTCAGGGTGAGCCCGCCGACCAGCAGCGTCAGCCACACCACGCCGATGGCCAGCTGGGGCACGGCCTCGCGCATCGCTTCGGAGAGCCGGTCGATGTCCGTGGTGATCCGGGACAGCAGGTCGCCCGTGCCGGCCCGTTCCAGCACACCCGGCGGCAGCGCCACGGACCGTACGAGGAAGTCCTCCCGCAGGTCCGCCAGCATCTGCTCACCGAGCATCGCCCCGCGCAGCCGCACCGTCCGGGTCAGTACCGTCTGCACGACCAGCGCACCGACGAAGATCCCGACGGTCCACTCCAGGCGGAGGTCCCGGGCCCCGTCGGCGAGCCGTTCCACCAGGTCGCCCAGGACGAACGGACCGGCCATCGACGCCAGCACGGCGGTGGCGTTCACGGACACCAGCAGCGCGAACGCCCGGCGGTGTCTGCGTACCAGCCCGGCGACATAGGCCCGGACGGTCGCGGGCGAGCCGACCGGCAGGGTCTCGACCGTCTGCGGGGCGTCGGGGTCGTGCGCCGGGGGCGCCAGGCCGATCATGCCGTCTCCTCGATCTCGTCCAACGTGTCCACGGCCCCGCGCGTGGCCCGGCCCCGGGACCGCAGGGCGGCGGGCCCGGCGTCACCACCGGCCTCGTCATCGGTCTCCCGGGTGACGACCGCGCGGTATTCGGGGTGCGTCCGCAGCAGTTCGTGGTGCGGGGCCGTGCCGACGACCTTGCCGTCACTGAGGAACGCCACCCGGTCCGCGCGGTCCAGCAGCAGCGGACTCGTCGTCAGGACGACCGTCGTGCGGCCCGCCCGGATCGTCCGCAGCCCCTCCGCGATCCGCGCCTCGGTGTGCGAGTCGACGGCACTGGTCGGCTCGTCCAGTACCAGCACCTCCGGGTCGGTGACCAGCGACCGGGCCAGCGCCAGCCGCTGCCGCTGGCCACCGGACAGCGACCGGCCCCGCTCGGTGATATGGGCCCGCATCGGGTCACCGGAGTCGTCGACCGACGCCTGTGCCAGCGCGGCCAGCACGTCGCCGCACTGCGCCGCCGCCAGCGCGTCCTGCGGCCGTACGGTTCCGGAGGCGGGCACGTCCAGGAGTTCGCCCAGGGTGCCGGACAGCAGGACGGGGTCCTTGTCCTGGACGAGGACGGCCGTGCGGGCGGCCTCGCGGTGCACGTCGTCCAGGGCGGTGCCGCCGAGCAGCACGGACGGCGTGCCGTGCACCGCGTCGGCGCTGTGGCCGCCGAGCCGGTCGGCCAGCCGCCCGGCCACGTCCGGGTCGCCGCAGACCACGGCGGTCAGCCGGCCGGACGGTGCCAGCAGACCGCTCACCGGGTCGTACAGGTCTCCGGCGAGCGGCTCCCGGGCCGCCGTCCGGCCGTCGGAGGGCCGGCTCAGGGCCAGCACACGGGCGGCACGGTCGGCGGACGGCCGGGAGAAGGAGTACGCCATCGCGATCTCCTCGAAGTGCCGCAACGGATACAGGAGGAATGCGATGGCGCTGTAGACGGTGACGAGTTCACCGACCGCGATCCGCCCGTCCAGGGCCAGCCCCGCGCCGTACCACACCACCGCGACCAGCAGCAGCCCCGGCAGCGCGACCTGCACCGCCGCGATCAGCGCCCACATCCGCGCACTGTGCACGGCGGCCTTGCGCACCTCCTGCGAAGCGCGCCGGTAGCGGCCGAGGAACAGGTCCTCGCCGCCGATGCCGCGCAGCACCCGCAGCCCGGCGACGGTGTCGGAGGCCAACTCGGTGGCGTAACCGGCCTTGTCGCGCTGCACGTCGGCGCGCCGGGTCGCGGGCGGCAGCAGCGGCAGCACCGACAGCGCCAGCACCGGCACGCCGATGGCCACCACGATGCCGAGCGCCGGCTGATAGACGAGCAGGGCCACGCACACACCGACGGAGGTGAGCGCCGCCGCGCCGAACCGGGACACGGCTTCGACGAACCACCCGATTTTCTCCAGGTCACCGGTGCTGACCGCGACGATTTCCCCGGCCGCGATCCGCCGGGTCATCGCCGCGCCCAGTTCGGCCGTCTTGCGGGCCAGCAGTTGCTGGAGGCGGGCGACGGAGACGATCCAGTTGGTGACGGAGGAGCGGTGCAGCATCACGTCACCGATGGAGACCAGCACCCCCAGCAGCACCATCAGACCGCCCGCGAGCGCGAGCCGGGAACCCGAACGGTCCACGACGGCCTGCACCGCCATGCCCACCGGGACGGGAAAGGAGGCCACGGCGCCCGTGTGCACCAGCCCCCAGAGCAGCGCCTTCGCCTGCCCGCCGAGCTGGCGCCCGAACAACCACAGGAGGAGGCGCCGACCGGAGCGGACGTCGGGGACGCCGGGGTCGGGATGCGGAAGGTCGCGAATCTGCATGGGATCAAGGTGTCCAAGAGGGAGGAGCGGCCGTCGTCGGGTCGGGGCGCGAGAAACGTCAGGAGGGTCGTCGGTGTGGTGCGGATCGACGCGTCTTCGCGGCCGGGAACGAGGGACCCCGGAGCGGAACGAAGAACCATGGCAGGTTGGCGCGTCAGGGGAGGGAACTCAAACGGTTTTTCGCGCGGCGGGGAGGAGAGAGCGGCGATGTGCCGTTGGTGCCGGCCGGCGGTGCCGGGGGTTTGAGGGCCTGCGACTCGGCTTCGCGGGCCGGGCGGCCTGTACCGCTGGGAGGGCGGTTTGGGGAACCGGGAGGGCGCGGCTCGCGACGGATGGCGGATGGCGGATGGCGGATGGCGGATGTCGGATGGCAGGCACGCGCCCGGCCCCCGTCGTTAGGCGGCAGGATCCGGGCGGCAGGCGGCCGGAACCAGGCATGCGCCGCCCCTCGTCGGCGGGCGGCGGGCGGCGGGCGGCGGGCGGCGGGCGGCGGGCGGCGGGCGGCGGGCAGTGGGCAGTGGGCAGTGGGCCACGCCCGCACCCCGTCGGCCGGAACTGTTCGCTTGGGTCGCGGGACGGTACGGCGGATGGCGCGTTCCGGAGGGCGGCGGTGCGAGCATGGGCCCATGCGAATAGCGGCGAACGCGAGGCGGACGGTGGCGTCGGTCGCCGCCGGGCTGGTCCTGCTGGCGGGGTGCGGCGGTGCGGGCGGCGACGGCGGTGGGAGCGAGGACGGGGGCAAGGGACGGGACCACGGCCGGGGCGACACCGCCGCGCGGCCGTACGGCGCGGATGCCGGCGCCCGGCTGACCGGCATCCCCGACGTGGGGAAGGCGATGGCCGCCCGGATCCCGTCCGCCTCCCGGCAGGTCGTCGCCGTGTACGGGGACGGTGCCGACTCCCCGAACGCCACGGTCGTGCTGTACGGCAAGGACGGCGACGGCTGGCGCCGGCAGGCGAGTTGGCCGGCGCACAACGGCAGGCGCGGCTGGACCACCGACCACCACGAAGACGACTTGCGCACCCCCGTCGGGGTCTTCACCCTCTCCGACGCGGGCGGCGTGCTGCCCGAACCGGCGGCGAAGCTGCCGTACACCCACTCGGCGGCCTTCACCCCGCCCGCCTACTGGTCGAAGATCACCCGGCACGACTTCGACTACGTCATCGCGATCGACTACAACCGCGTCAAGGGCACCACGCCCCTGGACCCGACCCGTCCCGCGGGGCAGGCCAAGGGCGGGGGTATCTGGCTGCACGTGGACCACGGCAGCGGGACGTCCGGATGCGTGAGCGTCTCCCCGTCGGCCATGAAGTACCTGCTCAGGACGCTGGACCCGAAGCAGCACCCGGTGGTGGTGATGGGGGACAAGGCGAACCTGGCCGGTTGAGCGGCGCGGGACGAGGCGGGGACGGTGCCGGAACGGGCGCCGCCGCCCGTTCCGGTCCGGTGCGCCCGGCCGAGCTGAGGCACCCGGCCGGGCCTGGCGCCTGGCGCCCCACTCGGCCCCGCCGCTGCACCCCGTACGACGGCCATGACGGGCCCGACAGATACGACGGGCCCGACACCCGACAACAGGCACGACAGGCACGACAACAGGCCCGACGCCCCCGACAGCCCCGCCCCGCAGGCCTACTCCGCCGGTTTCTCCGAGTCCGCCCCCGGGCGGGCCTTGCGCCACAGGCCCCGGGTGAAGTCGGGGATCTCCTGCGGCGCGCCGTTCGCCTTGATGGAGGCGTGGCTGAGCGGCACCGGAGCGCTCCAGGTCGCGGCGTCGTATACGTCGAAGTCCGGGACGAGACCGAGCTGGAAGCACTGCATCAGGCGGAAGACCATGATGTAGTCCATGCCGCCGTGCCCGCCGGGCGGGTTGGCGTGCTCCTTCCACAGCCAGTGGTCCCACTGCTCGTACTGGGAGAAGTCGGCCCACTGGTCGTTGGTGTGGTCCGGCTCGATGTAGATCCGGGCGGGGTAGTCCTCGAAGACGCCCTTCGTGCCGCCGAGGCTGTTGATGCGGCTGTAGGGGTGCGGGGTCGAGACGTCGTGCTCCAGTCTGATGACCCGGCCCTTGGCGGTCTGGACGAGGCTGATGGTGCGGTCGCTCTCGATGTAGGACTCCTTCCAGCTGGGGTCGTTCGGCGGCATGTGGGCCGCGCGGTACTCGCTCAGGCCCAGTGCGGGGGTGCCGAAGCTGGAGATCCGGACGGCGCGGTCGCCGCGGTTGACGTCCATGTAGTTGGCGACCGGCCCGAAACCGTGGTTGGGGTAGAGGTCGCCGCGCAGCCGGGTGTGCCACAGCCGCCGCCACGGGCCCTCGTAGTAGTCCGGGTCGAACATCAGGCCGCGCAGGTCGTGGTTGTAGGCACCGGCGCCGTGCAGCAACTGCCCGAAGAGCCCGGCGTGCGCCATGCGGAGCACCCGCATCTCGTTCCGGCCGTAGACGCAGTTCTCCAACTGCATGCAGTGGCGGCGGGTGCGTTCGGAGAGGTCGACCAGTTCCCAGAGCTGGTCCAGGCGCAGCGACAGCGGGCACTCCACGCCGACGTGCTTGCCGTTGAGCAGGGCCGTCCTCGCCATCTCGAAGTGCCAGTCCCACGGCGTGGCGGCGTACACGAAGTCGATGTCACCGCGCTTGCAGAGGTGGACGAAGTCGTGGTCGCCCTTGGTGTAGACGGCGGGCGCCGGCTGGCCCGCGTCCGTCACCAGCTTCACGGCCTTGGCCGCCTTCTCCTTGACCGGGTCGCACACGGCCACCACGCGCACGCCGGGGATCGCCAGGAAGAGCGGCAGCATGCCCATGCCGCGGTTGCCCAGCCCGATGACGCCGATCCGTACGGTGGTCCGCCGTTCGAACGGCACCCCGATCATCGTCTTGCCCTTGCGCCGCGGCGCCGCAGGAACCGGCCCGGGGCGCGCCGACCGGGC